>NZ_CP065958.1:6650277-6958657 GCF_041270065.1 Streptomyces fradiae
TGGCTTCGGCTCCTTCGACCTCCGACGCTGCGCCCCGCTGCGAGCCTCGCGCATGGCGGACGCCTCGTACATCACCGTCACCACCTACCTGCGGTTCGAGTTCACGCCGGACTTCGTCCGCCGGCCCTACCTGATCTACGTGGACGCGGACGTGCTCGTCCGCGGAGACGTCACCAATCCGCTCGGATCCCTCCGGGAGGACGAGATCGGTGCCGTACGCGACGAGTTCAACCCGGCCGTAGGGGAGTGCCCGGCGCTGCCCGGTGCCGCCGAACGCTGGCCCCACCTGCGCGGCCGCCCCTACTTCAACGCCGGAGTCCTCTGGACCCGCACCGGCCACATGCCCGTCGTCCGCAAGGGCGTCGAGCACGCGCTCATCCACGGCCGCCGCCACATCCTCCACAACGACCAGGACGCCCTGAACCTGTGGCTCCTGCACTCCGGCCGCGTGCGACCGGCCGCCGCCGGGCTCAACAGGTTCGAGGCCGGCCGGTTCCTGGAGCGGGGCAACTGGGTACGGCGGGTCGTCACCCGGTCGCCCAGGCCGGACCCGGCCGCGGCCCTCGTGCACTTCGTCGGCCCCGAAAAGCCCTGGCAGCCCGACTGTCCCCGCACCGAGGACGTGGCCGAGTACCGGCGGCACCTGGCGGTCACCCTTCGGCACGTCCGCCGCCTGGGTGCCTTCGGGGCGGAACCGGCGGGTGCGTGGTGAGCACGACGAACGTACCCGCAGCCATCGCGCGGGCTGCTCTCGCTCTCATGGGAGTTCCGGTCCGCGCCGCACACCGCCTGTCGGCACGGTCGAAGACCGTCGTGTACCGGGCCTTCCTGGCCGACGGCCGGAGCGTGGTGATCAAGCTGTACGCGGTTACCGCCCGCCGCAACGCCGCGACCGAGGCGGCGGCGAACCGGGCCGTCGCGCAGCACGTCCCCGTGCCCGCCGTCCTCGTGCACGGACACGTGCCCGGCCACGAGGTGACCGCTCTCATCACTGCGGACCTCGGACCGCTCACCCTGGGAAGCGCCGTGCGGTCCGGCCGGGTGGGCGACGAGCGAGCCCTAAGGGACCTCGGCGGCCTGCTCGGCCGCCTTCACCGAGCCCCGGTCCAGCCGTGGGCCCCGCGCCGGCCGCTCCATGAGCAGGTCACCTCGATCGGCCGTCGCTGCCCGCCCAGCGCTCTGGACCGCATCGCGCCCGCCCTGGCCGCCATCACCGACGCCCCCACAGCCGCCCCGGTGTGGTGCCACGGCGACCTGCACGGCGACAACGTCGTGCTCGCCGGGCCCCGAGCCGTCCGCCACCTCGTCGACTTCACCGACGCCGTAGCCGGCCCCCGCGAGTCCGACGTGGCCCAGACCCTGGTCATGACCGGCGCCATCGCCTCCGCCCGGGCCCGCACGGTCACCGACGCCTATCCGCTCGCCTTGGACCACCACCAGCTGGCGGCCTGGGCCGTCTTCCACACGATGCGCTGCTGGGCCCACTCCGAACCCGGCGACGACCGGGCCCGGTGGGTCGGCCGCCTGGACGAGCTGAGCCGACGGACCCCGCACCTCTTTCGCGTACCCCGTCCCGAAAGGACATATCGATGACCACCCCTGCCTTGTCGGTGGTGATCCCGGCCTTCAACGAGGTCGCCTACCTGCCCCGCTACCTGCCCTCCGTCCTCGCCTCCCTCGCCCGCTGGGAGGAGGTCACCGGCCGCACCGGGGAGGTGATCGTCGTCGACAACGCCAGCACCGACGCCACCGCCGACATGGCCGCCTCCTTCGGCGCCCGCGTCGTCACCGAGTCCGTCCGCAACATCGGCCGGGTACGCAACACCGGCGCGAGCGCCGCCCGCAGCGGCCGTCTCTTCTTCACCGACGCCGACGTGGCCCTCCCCCTGGAAGCGGTCACCGCCGCGGCTGCCGCCATGGACGCCGGGTCCGTCGGCGGCGCCATTCCGCCGCTCTACACGCCCGAGCGGCTCGGCGCCCGGCTGCTGTGCGCCTACTGGGACCACTACCGCACCCGGCGCGGTGGAGCCCAGGGCGTCAACCAGTTCTGCACCGCCGACGCCTTCCACCACGTCGGCGGGTACCGGGACGACCTGTTCATGAGCGAGGACGTGGAGTTCTTCGCCCGGCTCACCGCCCACGGCCAGGCCACCGGACGGCCCGTGGCGATCCTCGACGACCTGCGCGTACGCCCGTCGACCCGCCGCTACGACCAGTGGTCGAGCCTGCGGATGCTCTGGTGGCAGAACCCCATCACCGCCCGCCTGCGGCTCCGGTCGCCCCGCATGTGGCGCCACTGGTACGAGACCACCGTGCGATGACGAAGGAGACCCCTGTGCGGCCCCAGCCCAAGACCCTGCTTGCAGCCGACCTGCCGGTTCCGGACGGCAGCGGCATCTACACCTTCCCCGACGACCTCCACCGCGCCCACCGGACACACACCCAGAAGCTCGCCGCCCGCCACCGGGCCATGGACCACCGTGTCCTGGAGGTGACGGCGCCCCACACCCGCGTCCCCTACTACGTCGAGGCCCGCACCCCTGCCGGCCGCCCGGTCCTTGTCATCGAACCTCACCACGACGACTTCGCCCTCTCTGCCTCGGGTGCTTTCCTCGCCCGCCCCCGACCGCTGACCGTGGTCACCGTCTTCACCCGCTCCCGGAGCGTGCACCCCGCCCTGGAAGCCACGTACGCCGATGTCGGCACGGTGTCCGAGCTGCGCGACCGGGAGGGCGCCGCCGCGCTTGCACCGTTCGCCGCACGCCGACTCCTTCTCGGACACAAGGACGCCGAGCCGCCGTACAGGCCCTACGACCCCGAGCTGCTCGACCGGATCACCGAGGAGCTGCGCCGGATCGCCGCGCTCCACCCCGATGCTGAGCTCCTCGCCCCCGCCGCTGTCACCCGCCACCCCGACCACCTCCTCGTCCACGAGGCGGCCGTCCGTCTCGGCTGCACCTGGTTCTGGGAGGACCTCGCCTTCTGGGCGACGTACGCGCTCGCCGGCTGCGACCAGCACCTGTTCCGTACGCGTACGGGGGCGGCCATGCGGCCCGAGCTGGTCGACATCACCGACGTCGTCCTGGACAAGGTCACCGTCCTGAGGATGCACGGCTCACAGATGCACCCAGCCCGGAAGATGTACCGGCCGATCCGGCACGCCTTCACCACGGCGGCCGACCTCGCCGACGGGCCCGGCCCGTACGCCGAACGCTTCTACCGGACGGAGTCGCCGACGTGCTGATCATCGCCCTGGAGGGGCCCTCCTACGCCGGCAAGTCCACGGCGATACGCCACCTCCGCCGCACCGCCCTCGGCTCACGGGCGTACGTCTCGGACTGCTACGTCAAGCACATCGCCCACCGCGACGACATCCCTCCGGCCCGCACCGACTCCGCGGCCGCCCAGCTCGCCGCCTTCGAGAGGTTCATGGAGATCGAGGCGACCAGAGTGGCCGAGGCCGCCGCGAGCAGCAGGCAGCTCGTCGTCCTCGACCGCTCCGTGGACACCCTCCTTGCCCACGCGTACGCCCTGGACGCCCTGTTTGGGTACGGCGTGCACCACCAGCTCCGCCACCGGCTCCAGTCGCTGCCGTTCCTGCGCCCCGATCACACCCTCTACCTCGACGTACCGGCCGAGACGCTCCACCTCCGCCGGAAGACCGCCGGCCACACCGCCGCCGAGTCCGAGTACTTCCTCCACGAGCCGGACTTCCTCCGCCACGCACGCGACTACTTCGTTCACACGGCCCGTCGGCCCATGACGCGAGAGCTCGCGGTCCTCGCCGCCGACGCCGACCCGGATGAAGTCGCCCGGGCCGTGGAAACCCTCGTCGGCTTCTGGGCGAGGTGACCGCAGGTGCCCACCGCCCTCTTCGCCTGGCGCCGCACCCCGCCCCCCTTCCTCATCGGCGGCGCCGAGGTCACCCAGCAGCTCCTCGCCGAAGAACTTGCCGCCGTCGGCTGGCGCGTCACCTACCTCGGCTCACACGAGGCGCCGTGGGACGGAGCCACCCAGCTCACCGACATGCGCGCCCATCTCGACAGGCATCGCGTCCCGTACGACGAAGCGGACGACACCCTGCGCTACCGGTGGAACGGGGTCGAGTGCGCGGCGCTGACGCAGAACAACGTGGGGCACGCACTGGCCAGCCTCCTGGGGAAGATCCGCCCCGACGTCGTGTTCACCGCCCAGGAAGGATCAGCGAGGCTGGCCGAACTGGCGAAGCCGACCACCCTCGTCGCCGGCCTGCTCCACTCCGTCTCCGCCACCGGCCTGGGCGTGCTCACCGGCCGTCCCCACTACGGACTTGCCGTGTCGAAGTTCGTCCGCGACCGGGCACCCCGCACGCCCGGCACCCGCATCGACGTGGTGTACCCGCCGTTCGCCCGCCCACGACCGGCTACGGACACGGAGCGCACCCCAGCCGTACTGATGGTCAACCCCATCCCCGCCAAGGGCGCCGAGCTGCTGCACCAGCTCATCCGCCTCATGCCGGAACAGCCCTTCACCCTGGTCGAGGGCTGGTGGGACACGTCTGCCGACTTCGCGGCCTATCCGAACGTCAGGTACGTGCCCCGTGTCTACGACATGGAGCCGCTGTACCGTAGCCACCGCCTTCTGCTGGTCCCATCCACCGTGGAAGACGCCTTCCCCCGCGTGATCGTCGAGGCCGCCCTCCACGGCGTCCCGACCATCGGTACCAACCGGGGCGGGATCCCCGAAGCCATCGGCGACGCCGGAATCGTCCTCCCTGCCACCGCCGGCCCCGAGGCGTGGGCGCGAGTGATCCGCGACGTGGACTGCGAAGCGCTGGGGGAGCTGGCACGGGCCAGAGCGGCACGTTTCACCCGCCCGTGCCTCCCAGAGCTCCGGGAACTGGGGATCTAGAGAGCGCCGCCGAACGCCCGCTCCACCTCGTCGAGCCGCTCCGTCCACCAGTGGAGGAGCGCCTCGTCGGCGATGAACAGGTCGTCGCAGGAGTGGTCGCCCCGGTCGTAATGGAATTCGAGCTGCCAGAAGTCCGTCATCCGCTTCCACCACAGACGGCGTGCGCCGTCGAGCAGCGCGGCCGGCTCCAACGGGACCACCGACCGGTAGCCGCTCACGAAGGCCGCCACCCGCTCCAGGTCGAAGACGCCCTCCACCCCGAACTGCACCTGTGCCGTACGGACGACCTCCTCGGCGTACGGGCGGACGCCCAGCCGGTCCCAGTCCAGGACGGCCGTCAGCTCGCCGTCGGCCCAGAGGAGGTTCCGGTACTGGAAATCGCCGTGCGTCCAGCCGTACGGCCCTGCGGGAACGTCTCCCTCCGGGCGCAGGGCCGCGTACTCGGCGAGCAGCACCCGACGCTTGGCGAGGGCGTCGAGCGCCGCCGCGTCGAAGGCGTCGCCCGAACCGTGGGACCGCGCAGCAGAAGTGAGCCGGTCGGCCTTCTCCGCCGCCCGTTCTGGTGTGGCGACGTCCGCGGTGAGGCTGACGGGAACAGCGGAGAGGACCCCGGCTTCGGCGGCGTGCCCGAGCGTCAGGTGGAGCTTGGCGAGGACCGCGCCGAGCCGCCGCACCTGAGCGAGGGGGAGGTCCACGCCACGAACGTGCGCTCCACGTGCCCAGGGGAACAGGCAGTACCCGCTCCCACCGACCTCGACCACGACCCCACCCGACGAGCCCACCACAGGGACGATCACCGGAATGCCGGCCTCAGCCAGGGCCGGCAGCACGGCAAGATTGCGGCGCAACCTGTCGAGCGGCACATCCGTGACCCGCTTGAGAACGAAGGTCCCTCGCGGCGTGTCCAGCTGCCAGTTCACGTTCATGAGGCCGTCAGCCAGATGACGCCAGTCGACGACGTCCCCGAGGTCGAACTCCTTGATCAGTTCCGCAAGATCATCGGAGGGAATGCGGTGCCTGCTCGCCACATGCGCGTTGGTCACCTTGGCGACGATACGTGAGCTGGGCGCTCGGGCGCACAAGGATCACCACGCGGCACCGGCATCAGTGGTCTAGCGAGCGCTTGTACTCAGACACCATGCCCTTCGTGCAGATGGCAGGCGGCTTCTCTGGCCCGACCCCGTCCGCGAATGCTGACAGCTAGGGTCTGAATCGTGACCGCAGGGGAGCGCGTCGACGAGGGGGCAAAGCCATGAACGACCGCCCGAAAAAGCCGTTCCTCTATGTCGTCGTCTGCGCCGCCGGCATCGCGGGCGACGCGCACCGGCTGATCACCGCCGCGCAGGAGCAGGGCTGGGGCGTCGGCGTCGTAGCCACACCCCAGGGCCTCGGCTTCCTCGACACCAAGGCGATCGAGGCCCAGACCGGCTACCCGATCCGCTCGGCCTGGCGCAGCCCCGGCGACCCGCGCCCCCTCCCGCCCGCCGACGCCATTGCCGTCGCGCCCGCCACGTTCAACACGATCAACAAGTGGGCCGCCGGCATCGCCGACACCCTCGCGCTGGGCATCCTGTGCGAGGCGTACGGGATGGGTATCCCGACGGTCGTCCTGCCGTACGTGAACGCGGCCATGGCCGCGCATCCGGCGTACGGTCGGAGCCTGGACCAGCTGCGGGAGATGGGCGTGCTGGTCGGGTCGTACGAGCCGCACCGGCCGAAGGCGGGTGGGGGAGCGGACCGCTTCCGGTGGGAGGAGGCGTTGGAGCTGCTGGAGGGCAAGCTCGACTGAACGCGATCTCGCCCCCCTTCTCGCTTGGAACGGATTCGCTGTTCCGGCGCGGAACGGCATTTCTGAGAGCGAGCTGGGACCTGCTCACCGGGTGAACGTGGGATGTGCCGATTGGGGCAGTGTCTGTGTCAGCGGCTCCTTGGAAGGGAGCCTGACCACGTCGCCCATGGCGTGGGTGTGGCAGGACCATGCGGATCTCTGTATGTCGGCCTGTTGTGCGGGGCTTCCCGACTGCCAGATCCGGAAGGCGCCCCAGGCGTCAGGTGAGGACTTCGGTGACGTTGAGGGTGGTGTCGAGAGTGGGCCAGGCGGGTTCGGAGAGGATCTACTCGGCAAGGCCGGGGAGCGCCTGGAGCACTACGGCGGCCTGCCGCTTCTACTGTGTCCTCGCCCCCGGCGGTCAGCTCATCACGGGCCTGCCGAATGCGGCCTTCGTCCTCTGCCGCTATCCGGCGGATCCGGAGGACGCCCGAGAGATGATTAAGTGTTGGTACACGAAGGGCGCCTGCCGCGAGGACATCAACACTTATCTCGACCTGATCAACTACGTCTTCCGCGACCAGGACGACCACGTGACGTACGCGCCTCATCACTGGCCCAGGTTCTGGACAAGATCCGCCAGTTGTTCGCGGAGGCCGGCTTCGCGAGAGCGTCGAGCCGTGGGAATTCGACCCGACGATGGCCACCCCGAGGTGTAAGTGGGCCAACGTGTACTTCGTGGCGATCGGCTGAGGATGCGATTCGAGAGCCACTGTCGGTGGGGTACGTGAGACTGTCGAGGTGTCGTCAATCGGTTATCTCATCCTGGCCGTTGAGCTTGCGGCCTTGGTCGCAGTCCCCCTCTTCCTGATTCCCGGGCCCGTCCAACGCTGGGGGGTGCGCTCTTTGGAACGCTTCGAGCGGATACGCCACGCTTCAGGTGTGCGTCGAGCCGCTCCGCTTCTGACGCAGATACTGGTACTGCCTGCTCGAATACAAGACCGTGTTGACGGTCATGGGCTGGCCCCGCTGTACGTCGTGCGCTGGTGGCGCGCCGCCCCGCTGGCGATGCCAATCAGGACACTCCAGTTCATCCTGCTGGAAATCGTCTTGATGAACGTCGACGACATGGCCGACTGGGAGCATCTGCGGTTGAGTGCGGACCCGGGGCCGACGCCCGGCGTGGTTCAGGAGCTGCTCAGCAGCTTGATCGCAGTGCCGGCCGCGGTGCGTACCTGGAACCTGGGGGTGATCGGTCCGGCAGCCGGGATCGCGGCATTTGCCCTGTTTCTGGCCGCCGAGATGTGGGTCATCAAGCGCAGCAACCTGACCAGCTCCGGCAGTGCCGCAACCTACGCGGCATATGACCTGGAATCTCTCACGGGATACCCCGACAAGACGAGCGCCCGAATGGAGTACCGGCGCTGCTGGCCGACCGTTGCTCTGTTGACGGTCGCAGCACAGTGCGCCACAGTCCTCCGGCGTTGGGAGGAGACCCAGCCGGACTGCCAGATTCCACGAGTTTCCATGCAACCAGTCGAGCAGGTCATCTGGAGGGCCCACCGCACCCGCCGTGCCAGGGCCCGACGACACAACGAACGTCAGTTCAAGGCGCACGCCGCCCTGGTGGTAGGAGCGCTACGAAGAGCCGAGGCCCGGCAGGATTCTGAACCGGGGCGCGCCCTGGAAGACCTCATCGTGATGCTGCTGACGATTGCCGAGCGCTATGCCGAAGGCCGCATCGACGACCTGCTCGACGCTGATCAACTCGCCGGTGCGGCTCCGGCCACGCCGCGGGAGCGAACGCGGATGCTGACGGTGGGCGCCGTCGTCGTGCTGGTTATGGCCGGTGCGGCAACCCTTGGCTTGCCTGAGGCGGCGCTCGTCCCACTTCTGCCAGTGGTGGTGTTGTTCGTCGCAGTGGTCTTCAATCGCGGCCGGATACCAACTGCTGGGCAACTTAGCGATCTGATCATCCCCCGCTGAAGGGTGCAAGATCCTTGCATCTTGGGGGTCGCCAGATCGGGTGTCAGCGCGTCCCGCGTTGAGTCTGCTCCGGCAACTCGATGCTGGCGTGATTTGCCCCAGGGCTTGGTCGCCTGAAGCCAGGCGGCTTCTGGACGCCGGAGGGCCGGCGGCGGGAAGTTCCCCGCCACCGGCCAGCTTTTCCGTATGGGTCTATGGGTTGTTTTCTCAGTGCTTGCGGATTACGAATCGGTGCCCGCGACGATGATTCCGCACAGGCGGTCGTACTCCAGCATGTCCTCGTGGGTCATGAACTGGACGAGGGACCGGTGATTCCGGAGGGCGTAGGAATGCACCAGCTTGACGAGTTCGGTCGCGGCCGCTTCGGCCTCGGCGACGGCTTCGGAGTTGTGGACGCGAACACCGGCGGCCTGGAATTCTTCGAGGGGGCGTCATCGGCGAGCGTCTGTTCCTTGTCGGTGAAGGGCCGGCCGTCGAGGTGGCGGAACCTGCGGGACTCCCAAGGCCGGTTGAAATCCGTGTCGAAGAGCAAGGCCATGACGTGGGGGCGAGGGGTGGGAGCAGAGGCGGGGATGAGGAATCTCCTGAGGGTTTCGGGGTGGGGTGGTTGGCGCTCGGCCGGCCGGGACGGTGGGCATCCACTGGGGTAGTCGGTCCGCCGATCGTCGGTGTCTTCTCGTCAGAAGGCGTACGGGGTGAACGGGCGGACAGGGTCGATCATGAGCCCGAGCAGTCGGTTGAACTCGGCCCGCTCGTCCTCCGTCATAAGCGCGTGGGCATTGCCGAGGTTCTTCTCGTCGAGCTGCTCCATGAACGGGGCGAGGAAAACCTGGATGGTCTCGGGCGCTTCCTCGCACTCACGGATGTATTCCAGATAGCGGGCCTGCTGTGCCTTCAGTTTTTTGAAGTCGGCTCGGGTGACCCGAGAGATCAGGGCTATTTCTTCTTCCGTGAAGGGACGGCCGTCCCGGTGAGTCCAGGTGTTGGTGTCGTGCAGGTGTCGGGCATTCGTGTTCCAGAGCAGGGCGACGATCTCGGGATGTGCTTCGGGCTGGGGCATGTGGGAGTCCTTCCAGATGGGGGTCGGAAGGTCAATTGTTGGGAGAATCTCCGGTTAGGCTAACCGGCGATTCTGGGATACCCTTCCGCCTCGTTTCCCGGATCACCGCCGTCGGCGAGGAGAGTTCGCCGACCCGATATCGATGTGTGCCGCCCGTTCCGGCGAGGAAACGGCAGCGGTGCCTCGTGCTTGCCGGCTCCGGGAGTACAGGGGCTCGGCGGGGAGGGCGGCCATCCGTCGTAGCCGCCACACGAGCACGTCGCTCATGCGCTCCACCGTGTCCATCTCCCGTCGGGCGGCTGCCTGTGCGAGCAGGTCGGTGGAGTTGTGACCGGCGGTCCGGGCTTCGTCGAGGGTGGCTGCGAGGGCGGGCCAGCCGGGTTCGGCGAGGATGCGGTCGGCCAGTTCGGGCAGGGCTTGGCGTACGGCGGTGGCGTGGTGGCGCTGCCGGGCGGAAGCCAGGCGGCTGCCCTGTTGGCGGAGCAGGGTCATGGAGTGCCCGGCAGCGGCTGGGTAGGCGGCGCGGAGGTGTGCGGCTGCCTGGTGGGCGGCTTCGGCCTGCTGGTCGTGCTGCTTCCTGGCGTGCCAGTGGGCGGCAGCGGTGGTCAGGAAGAGCAGCATGTCGATGACCATTGCGGTGGTGGCGCCGTCCTCGCCCCGGCCGAGGGCCGGGCCGCTGTGCACGAGGTCGCGGGCGGCTTGGCGCAAGGCGTGATCGTGGCCGCATGCAGCGCGGACGTGGGAGCGGGAGGCGCGTTCGAAGGCGGCTGCTGCGGCTTGGAGTTCGTGGCGGGTGTGGACGGCAGAGGTTTTAGCGAGGGCGTCCAGGACCTCCCCTGCGGCGGCGATCTGCGCGGCGATGACACCGTCGTCGCCGTGGTCGATGACGAGCAGGGCCTGCCAGGCGGCCGTGGTGGCACGTCGGCGTGCGGACGCGGGCCCGGTCACCCACGGCTGGGAGGGCTCCGAGGAGAGGGCTTCTGCGGATGTGGTCCAGCGTTCACGGATCCGGGGCAGCGAGAGGTCTGGGGCGAGCTTGGAACCGGAGTAGAAGACCGGCTCGCCCTTGCCGTTGCGGTCATCAGGGAGGGCGACGGTGTAGCCGAGGGTGTCGCCCGAGGGCGCGATGCGACGCCGGACGAGCAGGCCGGCCGAGGCGAGGCGGCCGAAGAATTCCTCCTCACTGGCTGCGCCGGCCGCCGAGCGGCGGACCGCCTCGCGCAGCTCCTCGCGTGGGGTGCGCTGCCGACCGAGGCGTTCGGCTTTGTGGCGCTCGGCGCTGGTGGGCCGCTTGGCGGCGGTACCGTCCCCCGCCGCCACACGGTGGAGGCCGTAGTCGACTTCGATCTGGCGGCATTCCGTCTGGGCGCGCTTGCCGGAGCGGTGGTGGTCGGGGCGGCGGCCGTCTTCGCGGACGAGCGTGGCGATGAGGTGGATGTGGTCGTCGGCGTGGCGGACGGCTGCCCAGCGGCAGCCCGCGCCGTCGCCGGGGTCGATGCCCGTGGCGGCGATGACGCGGCGGGCGATGTCCGCCCATTCGGTGTCGGCGAGAGTGCGGTCGCCGGGGGCGGCACGGACGGAGGCGTGCCACACGTGGGTGGTGGGGCGGGCGTCTTCGTCGAGGAGGTGCAGGGGCTCGTCCAGGAGCTGGGCGAGGTCGACGATGGTGGTGCTCCGGTCGCGGCCGGGGTCGGGGGCGAGGCCGTCAAAGGAGGCGACGAGATGGGGGTCGGTGTGCTCCTCGCGGCGGCCGGGACCGTAGAGGTAGGCGAGCAGGCGGACGGTGTTGCGGCCCTGCTTGTGGATGCGGGGGATCAAGCGGCGGTGCCTTCGAAGTTCGGGTCGGTGAGGCGAGCGGTGACATGGCTGACATCGTCGACGGCGTGGCGGACCGCGGCGATGGTGTCCTCCAGGCCGTCCGGATAGGTACCGCTGTTGAGCGCGTGAGCGGCCTGGTTGAGGTTGTTGTTCGCGTGCCCGAGCTGGCGGCGGAGCGCGAACAGGGCGGTCAGGGTGTCCTGGCGGGCGGCGATGGCGGCCGCGGTGCGGTCGAGGTCGCGGGCGGCGGCGAGTCCGCTGTGGGCCAGGAAGCCGGCGATGCTCATGCCGACCGCTTCGGCGCCGGCGGCGATGGTCGCGTGCTCGGCGTCGCTGAGACGGACGCTGTGCGCGCGGCGCTGCGTACGGGCGCGTACGCGGGACTTGCCCCGGCGACGCCGCACCGGCTGCGGTCCGCCCTCGGCCGCAGCGCCTCCCTCCTGCGCCCCCTGGCGCGGGAGCGTGCCCGCCACCCCCGGGGCGGGCACGGGTTCGGACGCACCCCCGACGGGGGAGTGTCCGAACCTCCAACTTGCTCCGCCCGGGGCAGGGCCGGCGGTCATCTGCAGGTGGGTGGGTGCTTCGGTGTGGTCGTCGTACATCGGGGGTTCCTTGGAGTCATTGCTGCGCAGGTGCGGGACGAGAGGGCGTCAGGGCGTGACGGCGAGGTTCTTGGTGGTGGCCGCTTCCTCCATGACGGCGTCGACAGCCCTTTTGGCGCGGGCCCTGTCGACGGTGAAGCCTTGGGCGCGAGCCGCGTTTTCGACGGGGGTTCGGGAGACGTGGCCCGTCTCGCTGTGGATCTGGCGGGCGAGCCGCAGGAGGTAGGCGTCGGTGGCCTTCGTCTTGCGCTCGCCGGGCTTTGGCGTCGCCCTCGGCGACGGCGCGGCGGTGGGGACCGGCGCCTTGACGGATGCGGCGGGGGCCGCAGGTGAAGCGGCCGGCGGAATTGGCGGTTTCGGCGCGGGCTTGGCGGCCGGTGGTGCGTGGCGGTCGGTGGCAGTGGCGGAGGACGTGGCGCCTGGCGGCTGTGGTCCGCCACTGGGCGCCTTGGCGGTTGGCGGTTCCGCCGCCGTCACCTTGTTGGCGGTGAGGTGGCGGTTGATGACGAGGTACAGGTGGACGGCGCCGGCGAGGGCGAGCGGGGCGATGGCGGATAGGACTCCGACCGTGGCGTTGTTGAGGTGGAGGCGGGCCTGTTCGTTGAGGCGGATGGCGTGCAGGGCATTGGCCCAGATGCTGGCGCCGGTCGCCAGGGTGACGAGCGTCCACACGTACAGGCGGGAGCGGAGCGGGGCGGTGCGCAGGATGAGCAGGGCGGTGACGCCGAGGGCGATGAAGCCGTCGATGACGAGGGGGAAGAGGTAGGTCAGCGGTTCGCTGATGTGGGCGGCGACGGCCATCTGACGCAGGGCGTCGTAGGAGAGGACGAAGCCGACGGCGGCGATCAGCGTGACACCCATGAGGAGGGGACGGCCTCGGCGTTCGGCAGCGGGGCGAATCGGGGCAGGGGAGGGCAAGGGCAGGGATCTCCGCGGTGTCGTACGAGGGGGGCGGTGGTGTCGGTGGTCAGACGACGGGCTTCCGGCGACGGCGGTCCTCGCCTTCGAGGATGACGCGTTCGGTCATCTCGGCCAGTCGGGAGGCGACGCGGTCGCCGAGGACCTGGCGCAGATGCCTGGTGGTGAGGTTGGTGGTGATCAGGGTGGGGCGCAGGTGCTCGTACCGGTGGTTGATCAGCCGGTAGGTGAGCTCCTCGGTCCACTCGCTGGTCTTCGCTGCGCCGAGGTCGTCCAGGAGCAGCAGCGGGCAGCGCATCAGGCTCTGGAGGTCGCGCTCGCTGTCGAACCCGGGGCGCGGGCGCAGCCGGGCGTAGAGGTCGGCGGCGGTGACGGCTTCCCAGCGCAGGCGGACCCCGGCGGCGAGCAGGGCGCGGATGGCGCCGTACGCCTGGTGGGTCTTGCCGGTGCCGGTCGGGCCGACGATCCGCAGCGAGGGGCCCTCCGCGATGCCCGGGGCGCCGCCGGGGCCGGGGCGTCCGGCGCGGGCGATCGCGTCCGCCCAGGCGGTGACCTGGGGGTGGTTGGCTAGGGCGTGGCGGAAGCGGGCGGGGATACGGGCTTCAGCCCGTTCCAGCGTGGTGACCGGCTCAGGTGCCGGCTCCTGGGCGGCGGTGTCGGGGGCGATGCCGCGCTGGGCCAGGATGTCGCCGAGTCGGCTGGAGATCCGGGCGGGCTGGCGCGGATCGCGGGTGAGGGTGGTGGCGGTCAGAGGTCGCCTCCGTAGGCGGCAGCGGTGTCGGCGGGGTTGGTCCACGGCCGGTGGGCAGCGGCGAGGGAGGGGGCGGCGTTCATGGCCTCGTGCACCAGGCTGGGCAGGGTGCTCGGGTGCAGGCCCTTGGCGCGGTGGCGGTCGAGGCCGGTGCGGATGTGGTCCGGAGAGATGCCCTCGGCGAGGAGCTTCTTCACCTCGCGGCCGAGGTGGTTGAGCACGTCCTGCGGCGGGCGGTGGGGGCACCCGGCGGCGTACTCGCCGATCAGGTCCTTCGCCGAGACCGACTGGGGCGCGGGGGCGCTTGCGCCCCCCAACGGGGTAGATCCTAGATCCCTGTTCCTAGGTCCTAGATCCGGACGGTGAGGGCTCACGGAGGGCTCGGTGAGCACTCCGCGCGGCTGCGGCGAGTGCTCACGGAATGGGCTCTGACCTGCGGATTCGCCGTTCACGGAGGGCTCCGTGAGTCCTCCCGGTCGTGTCACGGAAGTTTCCGCGAGGGCTCCCTGCGTCTGCGGTGAGGGCTCGCGCGGAATCCCGAGATCGTGGTGTGGGCACGGGGGAGTGCGGGCGACACTGGGCCGGTTGATCTTCTGGTGCTGGGCGAAGGTGACGATGTGCAGGTACCGCTTGCCGTCGGCCCCCTCGTAACGGCAGATCAGCCCGGCATCGTTGAGCTGGATCAGGTCGTCCTCGACCGCCTCCGGCCCGTGCTCGCGGCGCAGCGACCACAGCTGTCCGGCGATGACCGCGGCCTGGTCGCGGAACCGGCCCTGGTCGTCGGCCTGGGTGAGCAGCCCGAAGAAGGTCCGCTCGGCGGACAGGGACACCGCCGCGAGGGACTCGGACGAGAACGCCTCGGGCTTGACGGTGCGGATACGGGCGATGGCGATCGACCACCTTTCAGGAGGGGGCAGGGGAATCCGGCGGCGCCGGGTGCATGGCCAACACAGCCACACCCGGTGTGCAGAAGTCCAGACTTTGCACTGGAATTCCGTACAGCCCGTCGGCATGCCGCGTCGGCGAGTCCCGCAACTGTAGGGCCGAATTCCCGGTTGGCGAAATCATCGCCGGAAATCGCTATGCGGTCCGCATCGCTCACGGCAGACAGGAATGCCCTTCCGGACCGGCCGGCGCGCAAGTTACAACACCACCCATGCCGCCACGCCCCCTCGCCATCGGACCCGCCGGACACGCCGCCGCCCACGCCATCGAACGCACCCGCACCGCCCGCGGCTACTCCCAGCGCCAGCTCGCCGCCCGCGTCACCGCGCTCGGCCGCCCCATGACCTTCACCGCGCTCTCCCGCATCGAACGCACCGTCCGCCGCTGCGACATCGACGACCTCGTCGCCATCGCCGCAGCCCTCGGAATCGCGCCGCAGACCCTCCTCGCCGACCCCCTCGCACCCCCGGGGGCGGCCACGGCGGGCGAAATATAGCCGACGATCCCCGGTTTCCCTAACCGGGGATTCTCCGGATCATTGGTCACCCCGACGCGCCCTGCCATCAGGGTGTGGGGTCCGTTCTACTTCCCCACGCAAGGAGTCCAATTTGTCTCTCGCCGCCCATACGGCCCCGCAGATTGATTCTGCAGACGGAGACGCGCATTCCATCGGTCGCGCATTTCTCGGCGTGAAAGAGGCAGCCGTGTATCTGGGAATTTCACCGCGCACCCTGTATGTCTGGCGTCACCGTCGCCAGGGGCCGCCGAGTTTCCGGCTAGGAGCCCGTGGACGAGTGACGTACCGGCTCGATGCTCTTGATGCGTGGATACGTGAGCAGGAAGAAGCGGACTCCCGCTGCAACCCCGTCCTGAACCCCGTGAACGCCGCGCCGCAGCGCCGCGACGGTTACACGGCAACTGCCTGATCCTGCCTGGCAGACGGCTCGACCCCCTACACGCAAGGAAGTACTTGGCCGGCTACATCGAAGACCGCTGGGTCAACAAGAAGAAGGATCCCTTCACCGGCAGGCGGGAGCGCACCGCCCGCTACGGGAAGGGCGCCCGATATCGCGTCGCCGGAATCCCCGGCGTCCGGAACATGTCGTTCGACACCTTGGAGGACGCCAAGGCGTGGCTGCGCCGCGCCGGCACCGACAGCGAACGCGGGGAGTTCGTCGACCCACGCGACGGGTCCATCACCGTCGCCGGCTACGTCACCCGCTACTGGAAGACGGGCGTACGGGGTGCGCCGGGCACGATCAAGCGGATCGACGAGCGCGTACGGCTCCATGTCCTTCCCCACCTCGGCGAGGTGGCGCTCAGGGACGTGTCCGCGACCGTCCTGCGCGGCTACATAGCCACCCTCGAAGGCGAATGCGCGCCCCGGTACGCCCGGCAGGTCCTCACCACCCTCTCGAACATCTTCGAGACGGCGATCGACGACAAGCGGCTCGTCCGCAACCCCATGCGTGCCAAGTCGGTGCGTTGGCCCAAGGCGCCCGACGACCAGCGGGAGGCATGGGCCCTGGAAACCGCACAGCGCGTACGGGACGTCATCAACCCGCGCTACCGGATCGCGGTGGTCGTCGCCCTCGGGTGCGGTCTGCGCCAAGGCGAGGTCTTCGGCCTCTCGCCGCAGGACGTCGACTTCGAGCGCGGTGTCATCCGCGTGCGACGACAGGTGCAACTGCTCAATGGTCGCTTGTACTTCACACTGCCCAAGGGTGGTAAGACGCGTGTCGTCGACATGCCCCGCTCGGTCGCCACAGAGCTGGCCGCCCACTTCCTGCGGCATCCGGCCGTGGAGGTCGAGCTGCCGTGGGGCGGTCCGGAGCCCGAGCGGGAGAGGCGGGCCTTTCCGCTCGTCCTGACCACGACGTACGGCAACGCGATCCGGGCGAACATCTTCAACGTCGAGGTGTGGAAGCCCGCGCTCGCGAAGGCCGGCGTCATTCCCATGCGGGAGAAGGGCGGGCGCTGGAAGGCGTCCCGCAAGGACGGCTTCCACGTCCTCCGGCACACGTACGCCTCGGTCATCCTCGAAGCCGGGGAGTCTGTGGTCACCCTCGCCCGCTGGCTCGGCCACTCCAGTCCGACCATCACCCTCGACCACTACGCCCATTTCATGCCCGAGGCCGGCGGCAAGGGGCGAGCGGCAGTCGACGCGCTGCTTGGGGTGGCCCCCGCCTACGTCCCGGAAGACCTCGTCCTCACCTGAGAACGGGTGGCACAGCACGCGCTGTGCCACCCGTTCTCGTCGGTGGGGCGAGCGCTGTGCTTCAGACTGTTCGACGCCAGGGCGGACGGGATCGTCTTGCGGGCAGGCCGAGCAGTTCGTGCAACGCCTTGCCCTCGTGGGCCCAGCAGTGCAGCCGGTCACGGTCCACCCACCGCACACCGTGGCGGTCACCCCAGGCCATGGCGTCGCGCGTGAACGTGCCGTTGGTGACGACGACCGCGTGGTCCGCCCTGTGGGCAGGACCGGCGGTGCCCTTCACCTGGTACATCACCGATGAGCCGACCTTGCCACCGACGCGGGTGTGCTTCGCCTGCACCACGATCCGCCCGAGGGGCGGCCGGACGCCGATCACGTCTGCGGCCTGGTCCCCGCCGCCGCCCACCTTCCTGGCCGCCCAGCCGTCACGTACGAGGAGATCGCGCAATGCGTACTCGAACTCCTGGTCGCCCATCGTGTCCAGCTCAGACAAGGCGATGCGCAGGCGGGCCAGCCTCTCGCCGTCCGCGCGGCGCCGGAGACGGTCCCGTACGCGGAGGCCGGCCAGGACGGCGGCACCGGCAAGGCCGGCCAGGAGCAGCAGAGGCCAGGACTCGGCGGCTCTGGTCGCCAGGTGCGCCGTGGCCTGCACCAGGGCGACTGCGAGCGCGAGGACGACGGCTGCCGCACCCAGAACGTCCGTGGTGCCACGTGGTCGCCATCGGATCTTGCGTCGAGGCCGGGGCCGGGGCGTCACTGCCCGCCCGCCGGCGCGGAGACGGCGGGCTTTGGCGTCGGTTGCTGTGCGGTGGAGTCGTCACCGAACCCGAAGACCTGACCCCAGAGCCACACCGCCGCGCACAGGCCGGCCACGGCCCACACGCTCAGGCCCTTGGCGGACTTCGGTCCAGGCTTGCGGCGGAGGTGGGTCCGTACGCGCACGTACCCGTCCGGAACCTTCGGCATGGTGCATCCCTCCCCATCGGCCCGCACCGTGCGGACCTCCAGATCGGTTGTAGCGGTGACCACCGACAGAACCTGATGCATCGTCATGATCGAGCAGACGGCAAGGGGGCGAGTCGGCCACGCTTGCGTGAGTGTCTGCCCACTCTTACGGAGCTCTGGCCTGCGTCGAAGCCGCATGGCTGGGTGCCATGCTGCGGAAATGCGGGGCGCGCCGAATGGCCTGTTCCCGTGGAGCGCGGTTGGTGGCCACTGCGCCGGTCTCCGCCCCCCGGTGAGGGGGAGATACCGTGCTCGACCGGCCGTCTCCCGCGCATTCTCCCCAGATTCTCCCCAGGACGCCTCTGAGGGCGATCCCTAAGGTTTGCTCATGCCAAGTGGATCAAGGTGCCGGGATAGGTGACTACAGCCAGTCCTTCCGCTTGAAGACCACGTACAGACTCGTGCACACCACCGCCATCAGCAGCACCGCGAACGGATACCCGCCCGCCCAGTGCAGCTCGGGCATGTTGTCGAAGTTCATGCCGTAGATCGTTCCCACCAGCGTGGGTGCGAACAGAATGGCCGCCCACGAGGAGATCTTCTTGATCTCCTCGTTCTGCTCGAAGCCGGCCTCCGCCAGGGCGCGCATCTCCGCGTTCTGCTGCTGGGTGACCAGGGTCGCGTTGACCGTGAGGATCTCCGTGAGGGCCTGGCGGAAGCCGTCGACGCGTTCGCTGGTGTGGGTGACGTGGTCGGCGACGTCGCGGAGGTAGCGCTGGAGTTCCTCGTCCGTGCCGTACTTGGCGAAGCCGGCCATCAGGCCGTGGAGCATGCCGACGAGGGGGCGGGTGGCGCGCTGGAACTCGACCATTTCGCGGGAGAGTTCGTAGATGCGGCGGGAGACCGCGGGGTCGCCGCCGAAGACCTCCGTCTCGATCTCGTCGATGTCGTTCTGGACGCCGGCCACCACCGGGGCGTAGCCGTCCACGACCGCGTCCAGGATCGCGTAGAGCACCGCCTCGGGGCCGAGGGCGAGGAGGCCGGGGTCGGCCTCCATGCGGGTGCGGACCGCCGAGAGGTCGGGGGCGGCGCCGTGGCGGACGGTGATGAGGAAGTCGGGGCCGACGAAGACATGGAGCTCGCCGAACTCGACCTCCTCCGGGGCGTCCAGGTAGCGGGCGGCGCGCAGGACGACGAAGAGGGTCTCGCCGTACCGTTCCAGCTTCGGGCGCTGGTGGGCCTCCATGGCGTCCTCGACGGCGAGCTCATGGAGGTCGAACTCGGCGGCGAGGGAGTGGAGTTCGTCCGCCGTCGGGCGCTGCAGGCCGATCCAGGCCATGCCGTCGGGGTGCTCGCGCAGCTGGCGGAAGGTCTCCGCGAGGGTGGCGGGCGAGGCGACCCGGCGCCCGTCGCGGTAGAGCGTCGCCTGCACCACGCTCGGCGACGGCGACGGCGACGGCGAGGGTGACTGCGAGGAGGCGGCGGCGGCCGGCGGCTCCGGCGTGCGGCGCCGGGCCGCGCGCGGGCGGCGGTCGGACATCGGGCGGTCTCCTCGCGGGATCAGACGGTCGTTTCGCAGGATAACGGGGGGAATCGTGCGGCGCCGGGGCACCCGGCCCTCCCTTTCCGGCGCCGAATGCGGACCTGTCCTGTCCGCGATTCTCGCTAGCGTGCTGACCATGGCCCCGAAGACGCCGAAGACGCCGAAGACGCCGAAGACGACGAAGCCGATGCCCCCGGTCCTCTCCACCCGCGCCCTCAACCGCGCCACCCTCCACCGCCAGCTCCTGCTCCGCCCCGCGCCGCTCACCGCCGAGCAGGCCGTCCACCACCTCGTGGGCCTCCAGGCGCAGAACACCAAGCCGCCGTACTACGCGCTCGCCGCCCGCCTCGACGGCTTCCGCCCCGAGGACCTGTCCGGGCTCATGGAGTCGCGCCGGGTCGCCCGTATCGTCTCGCTGCGCTCCACCGTGCACACCCACACCGCCGCCGACGCCGTCCCGCTGCGCCGGCTCGTCCAGGACGGGGCGATCGACCGCGAGCTGAGGATGTTCGGCAAGGGGCTGGCCGGCGTCGACCTCGACCGGCTCACCGAGCTGACCGCCGCCGAGGTCGAAGAGCGGCCGCGCACCCCGAAGGAGCTGCGCGAGCGGCTGCTCCAGGAGTGGCCGGACGCCGACCCGCAGGCCCTCGGGATCGCCGCGCGCTGCCTCCTGCCCATGGTCCAGGTCACGCCCCGCGGGCTCTGGGGCCGGAGCGGGCAGGTGGCCCTGGCCCGCGCCACCAGCTGGTTCGGCGGGCCGGAGTCCGCCTCCGCCCCGGTGAGCGACCGGCCCGCCGACCTCGACGAGACCGTCCTGCGCTATCTGGCCGCCTTCGGGCCCGCCTCCGTCAAGGACATGCAGACCTGGTGCGGCCTCACCCGGCTCCGGCCCGCCTTCGAACGCCTCCGCCCCCGCCTCCTCGTCTTCCGCGACGAGCAGGGCACCGAGCTCTTCGACCTCCCCGACGCGCCCCGCCCCGACGCGGACACCCCGGCCCCGCCCCGCCTGCTGCCCGAGTTCGACAACCTGCTGCTCTCGCACGCCGACCGCACCCGCGTCGTCCCCGCCGCCCACCGCACCCGCACCTGGACCGGCAACCAGGCCCACCGGACCTTCCTCGTCGACGGCTTCCTCGCCGGGATCTGGCACCTGGACGAGGGCAAGGAGCGCACCACGCTGACCATCGAGCCGTTCACCCGGCTCACCAAGGCCCAGCGCGACGCCCTCACCGCCGAAGCCGAGCGGACCCTGCGCCTCCTCGCCCCCGCCGCCCTCCCGTACGCGATCCGGTACGAGGATCCACAGGACACGGCCTAGACCTGGATCAGCACGCCCTAGATCAGCGCCCCCGCCCGGCGCGCCGCCACCACCGCCTCCAGGCGGGTGTGCGCGCCCAGCTTGCGCATCGCCGAGCGGAGGTAGCCCTTCACCGTCTCCGGACGGAGGCCGAGCCGCTCCGCCACCGCGGCGTTCGTCGCTCCCGAGGCCACCGCGGCCAAGACGTCCGTCTCGCGCGGCGTCAGGGTCACCTCGGGGGCCGACCCTGACACATCGGTGCCCGAAGCCGTCTCCAGGCGCCCGCACACGGCCCACAGGCGCTCGCGGACCTCGGGGTCGGTCACCCGGGGAGCCAGCTCGCGCAGCTCCCCGTACGCCTGGCGCATCTCCTCCCGCTCAGCCACCAGCCGCCGCACCTCGTCGTGCACGGCGAGGGCCTGCTCGACGTCGCGGGCCGCCGCGACCGCCGCGTCGAAGACCCGCTCGCCGATCGGCAGGGCGTCGCGCAGCGCGCCGTACAGCACGCCGCGCACCTTTCGTCGTACGACCAGGGGCACCGCGATCACGGAGCGCAGGCCCTCCGCCGAGACCGGGCCGTCGTACTCGTGGGTGATGTGCCGGGCCGAGGGGTAGTCCGTGACCGCGCACGGCCGGGACAGCGCCAGGCACTTGCCGCCGAGGCCGGAACCGGTGGAGATGGCCAGGCCGCGCAGGGCCGGGGTGACCGCGCCGGTCAGCTCGGCGATCCGCATCGCGGAGCCGTCGTGGAGCAGGCCGCCGAAGGCCACCTGCAGGCCCGTGGCGCGCCGCAGCCGCAGCAGCGCGTCGCGCAGCCCGGCCGCCTCCACCGCCCCGTCCTCCGCAGCCCCCTCGACCCGCTCCGGCACGTTGTTCTCCTTCGTCGCGTCCATCACCCCCGAACGGGGGTAGTGAGACCTGGGTCACTGATTACACGATGTCGGGGACCGGTCCCGCAATGGACCGGTGCCGCGACGAGGAGGACGAGGACGCATGACCACGACGAGTGCGACGGAGGCGACGGAGCGGTTCCGGGCCGCCCGTGACTTCCTGCTCCAGCACCGGGAGGACTACGAGACGGCGTACGCGGGCTTCGCCTGGCCCCGCCCCGACCGGTTCAACTGGGCGCTCGACTGGTTCGACGTCATCGCCGCGGGCAACGAGCGCACCGCGCTGCACATCGTCGAGGAGGACGGCACCGAGACGAAGCTGAGCTTCGCCGCGATGTCGGAGCGCTCCAACCGGGTGGCGAACTGGCTGAGCGCGCAGGGCGTCCGCGCCGGCGACCGCATGATCGTCATGCTCGGCAACCAGATCGAGCTGTGGGAGACCATGCTCGCCGCGATGAAGCTGCGCGCCGTCGTCATCCCCGCCACCCCCCTCCTCGGCCCCGCCGACCTGCGCGACCGGGTGGACCGCGGCCGGGCCCGGCACGTGCTGGTGCGGGCCGAGGACACCGCCAAGTTCGACGACGTGCCGGGGGAGTACACCCGTATCGCGGTCGGCGGCGACGGGGTGCGCTGGCTCGGTTACGAGGAGGCGTACGGCGCGTCCGCGGAGTTCACGCCCGGCGGCGCGACCCTCGCCGACGACACCCTCATGCTCTACTTCACCTCCGGCACCACCGCCCGCCCCAAGCTGGTCGAGCACACCCACACCTCGTACCCGGTCGGCCACCTCGCGACGATGTACTGGATCGGGCTGAAGCCCGGCGACGTGCACCTCAACATCTCGTCGCCCGGCTGGGCCAAGCACGCCTGGTCCAACCTCTTCGCCCCGTGGAACGCGGAGGCGACCGTCTTCATCCACAACTACACGCGCTTCGACCCGGCGCGCCTGATGGCCGAGATGGACCGGCACGGCGTCACCAGCTTCTGCGCCCCGCCCACCGTGTGGCGGATGCTGATCCAGGCCGATCTCACCCAGCTGACCACCCCGCCCCGCGAGGTCGTCGCGGCCGGCGAGCCGCTCAACCCGGAGGTCATCGAGTCCGTCCGGCGCGCCTGGGGCGTCACCATCCGGGACGGCTTCGGACAGACCGAGACCGCCGTGCAGGTGTCGAACAGCCCCGGTCAGCGCCTCAAGGAGGGCTCGATGGGGCGGCCGAGCCCCGGCTACCGGGTCACCCTGGTCGACCCGGTCAGCGGTGAGCCGGACGTCGCGGAGGGCGAGATCTGCCTCGACCTGGCGGCCGACCCGGTGGGCCTGATGACCGGCTACCACGGGGACCCGGAGCGCACGGCCGAGGCGATGGCCGGCGGCTACTACCGCACCGGTGACATCGGCGCGCGCGACGCCGAGGGCTACATCACCTATGTGGGGCGCGCGGACGACGTCTTCAAGGCGAGCGACTACAAGATCAGCCCCTTCGAGCTGGAGAGCGCGCTGCTCGAACACGAGGCGGTCGCCGAGGCCGCCGTCGTCCCCGCCCCCGACCCGCTGCGGCTCGCCGTCCCCAAGGCGTACGTGGTGCTCGCGGCGGGCTGGGAGCCGGGCCCCGAGACGGCGAAGGCGCTCTTCGCGCACTCGCGCGAGGTGCTCGCCCCGTACAAGCGGATCCGCCGGATCGAGTTCGCCGACCTGCCGAAGACCGTCTCCGGCAAGATCCGCCGCGTCGAGCTGCGCAAGCTCACGGCGGAGGGCAGGACCGGCACGGAGTACACGGAAGGAGACGTGGCATGACCGCGACGACGGGCACGACGGGCACGACGGGCGCTGCGGGTACGGCGGGCACGAGCAGCCTCTCGTACGACCACGGGACCGGCACCACGCCGCTCCTCGGCGACACCATCGGCGCCAACCTCGACCGGGCCGTCGCCGCCTGGCCGGACCGCGAGGCCCTGGTCGACGTGCCGAGCGGCCGCCGCTGGACGTACGCGGAGTTCGGCGCCGACGTCGACCGGCTGGCGGACGCGTTGCTCGGCAGCGGGGTCGTGAAGGGCGACCGGGTCGGCATCTGGGCGGTCAACTGCGCGGAGTGGGTGCTCGTGCAGTACGCCACGGCGCGCATCGGCGCCATCATGGTCAACATCAACCCGGCCTATCGGGCACACGAGTTGGAGTACGTGCTCAACCAGGCCGGCATCACGCTGCTCTTCGCCTCGCTCACCCACAAGACCAGCGACTACCGGGCCATGGTCGAGGACGTGCGCGGCAACTGTCCGCGGCTGCGCGAGACGGTCTACTTCGGCGACCCGACCTGGGACGAACTCCTCGCCCGCACCGTCCCGGAGGGCGTCCGGCCCGCCGAGCTGTCCTGCGACGAGCCGGTCAACATCCAGTACACCTCGGGGACCACCGGCTTCCCGAAGGGTGCCACCCTCTCCCACCACAACATCCTCAACAATGGCTATTTCGTGGGCGAGATGATCGCCTACAGCGAGCAGGACCGGATCTGCATCCCGGTGCCCTTCTACCACTGCTTCGGCATGGTGATGGGCAACCTCGCGGCCACCTCGCACGGCGCCTGCATGGTGATCCCGGCCCCGTCCTTCGACCCGGCCGCCACGCTGCGCGCGGTGCAGGAGGAGCGCTGCACCTCGCTCTACGGGGTGCCGACGATGTTCATCGCCGAGCTCAACCTGCCGGACTTCGGCACGTACGACCTGTCGACGCTGCGCACCGGCATCATGGCGGGCTCGCCGTGCCCGGTGGAGGTCATGAAGCGGGTGGTCGCCGAGATGAACATGGCGGAGGTGTCCATCTGTTACGGCATGACGGAGACCTCGCCGGTCTCCACCCAGACCCGCCGCGACGACGACCTGGAGCGGCGCACCGGCACCGTCGGCCGTGTCCTGCCGCACGTCGAGGTGAAGATCGTTGACCCGGCCACCGGCCTCACCGTGCTGCGCGGCACCGCCGGCGAGCTGTGCACCCGGGGCTACAGCGTGATGCTGGGGTACTGGGACGAGCCCGAGAAGACCGCCGAGGCGATCGACACGGGCCGTTGGATGCACACGGGCGACCTCGCCGTGCTCCGCGAGGACGGCTATGTCCAGATCGTCGGCCGCATCAAGGACATGATCATCCGCGGCGGTGAGAACGTGTATCCGCGCGAGATCGAGGAGTTCCTGTACGGGCACGCCAAGATCGCCGACGTGCAGGTGGTGGGTGTGCCGGACGAGCGGTACGGGGAGGAGATCCTCGCCTGCGTGATCCCGCGCGACCCGGCGGACCCGCCCACCCTGGAGGAGGTCACGGCCTTCTGCCGGGACCGCCTCGCCCACTACAAGATCCCGCGCCGGGTGGAGATCCTCGCCGAGTTCCCGATGACGGTCAGCGGGAAGGTGCGGAAGGTGGAACTGCGGGAGCGTTACGGGGCGGGCTGACCGTCCGGACGGTGAGCTCGCGGCGCATGCACACCCGCGGCCAGGCGGCCAGCCCGTGCGCCGCCTCGGCCGCGCTGATCGCCCGCAGGCCCTCGGTCAGCGCGGGGTCGCCCGCGTCGAGCCGCCGGAAGCCGAGCCGGGCGTAGTACGGCGCGTTCCACGGCACCTCGGTGAAGGTCGTCAGCGTCAGCGCCGTCAGCCCCTGCGCCCGGGCGCCCTCCGCCAGATGCTCGATCAGCGCCCGCCCGACCCCCTGCCGGGCGGCGTCCGGATGCACCGACACCTGCTCGATGTGGGCGGCCCCGTCGACGGTGTCGGCGAGCAGATACGCGACGGGCCGATCCCCCGCGTCCACCGCCACCCAGGCCCGCCCCGCGTCGCGATACCCCTCAAGGACGTCCAGCGGCAGGGGGTCGTCATCGGCGATCTCCCCCATGCCGAGGAGCCGGAAGGCCTCGCCCGCGGCGCGTTCGATGTCCTGGAGCAGGGGGAGTTCGGCCGGTGCGGCCGCTCGGATGCGCATACGCCAGTATGGCGCGCCGCGGCGCCGAAGGGCGTCAGTGTTGCGTGACGCCGGCGGCGCCCGACGCTTGCCGGCCTCTGCGGCTGGGCGTATCCCCGGTGGCGCCGGGCGGGCGCGTGCGCGGACCTCCCCGGGCCGGCGGCGCAGCGCCGCCGAGTAGGGGCCCGCGGCCCGGGCCTCGGGCCGGAGGTCTGGCCCGGACCCCAGGAACCGGCCTCGGGCCAGGCGCAAACACCGGGCCGGCGTGGCCGCCGGGCCGCGGTGCCGGCCGCGTCTCCGGCCGGGCGGCGGCGCCCGGAACCTGGTTCCCGGCCCGGGCCGTAAGCCCGGGGTCCGGCCCCCGCCCCGACCCCTCTAGGGGTCTCGCCGTCCGGCAACGGCGCCTTGGGCTTCGCCCGGGTGGGGGGCGTGCCCGGGCTGATTGATGAGACGCCCCCTCACTCCGGCGTCGTGCTGCCGCACGTGAACGGGGTCTCCGTCGTGCCGCGGCCCGTCGCGTAGGCGTCGTCGTGGTGCGGGTGGCGGGTGAGGAGGCCGCCGTCGCGGGAGAAGTGGGGGAGGAAGAGGGCGAGGGCGGGGTCGCCGTAGAGGGCGACGTAGAGGAGGACGTCGCGGGCGTCGGTGACCTCGCGGCGGTGGGACGGCAGGGGGTGGCGGGAGCGCAGGCCGGCCAACAGGCGGCGGGCGGCGCGGGTGGTCGGGGGGACGCAGAGGAGGGCGAGGGCCGCGAGGACCGGGACCGCGCCCAGGGCGAGCCCGGGGGCGGTCGGGCCGGTCGCGGCGAGGCCCCCGCCGACCGTGAGCGGGACGCACACCAGGAGCACCCGGGCCGCGCGGTGCCGGCCGGGCGGGCGGAGCAGCCCGGTCCGGCCGAGCTCGGCGCGGAGCGCGTCGAGGGCCTGCCGGGCCTTGGGGCGGGTGGCGAGCAGCCGCAGGGTGAGCGCGCGCTGCAGCGAACGGTGCACTCCGAGCTGCAGCGGATCGCGGACGCGCCCGGCGCCGCCGTTGGCGCGAATCGTGCCCCGGCGCCCGGCCGCCACCGCCCCGCGCTGATGCAGCGCGACGAGCGCCACCACGACCGCCGCGCGCGGCCCGCCCCGCAACAGCGCGAGCGCCTGCGGCGGCAGCTCAGGGCGCTCCGGGCTGCGGGCACGCAACAGCAGTGCCGCCAGAGCGAGTTGACCCACGGCGGCCCCCAGGAACCACCACATCCCCGTTGTCATGACGTCCACCCCCACAGGTGTTGTGCCCGGGGGAGCGCCCGTCCTCACGTGCGAATGGCCGAAACCGTCAGGGTGCGCCGGCGGCCAGGAGCGCGCCCGCCGGGGTGTTGACAGGCTGCGGCGTGCCGGTGAGGTCGAGCACGAACAGCGGGACGCCGAGCCCGTCCGCCCGCTCGTGCGCCTCGGCGGTGTAGCCGGCGAGGGAGAAGCAGACGCTCGTCGCCGCGTTGCTGAGCCCGTTGAGCCACAGGCACTCGACCGCCCGCAGCCCGGTCGGCCGGGTGCTCGGGTCGACCTGGGCGACGAGCCCCGGGCCCCGCAGGTCGACGGCGGAGGCCGAGCGCTCCTCCGGCTGGACCACGTCCCGGAAGCCCAGCCAGCGCAGATATCCGGCGGACGCGGCGACCGCGTCCCGCGCGGTCCTGATCGTCACCGGCCGGAAGGACGGCCGCGGGGCCTCGGGGACCGGCCGCCCCTGGGCGGCCCCGGCGCCCGACCCGGACCTGGCCCCGGACGCCGGCGGCGCCGGGTGCCGCAGCGCGAAGGGCGGGGGAGCCCCGGGCGCCCGGTGCGGCGACGCGCCCCCGCCCCCCGCCCACGGGCTGCGCCCCGCCCCCGCGCTCCGGCCTCGGCGCCGCGGTCCCGCCCCCCGGCCGCTGCGGCGGCACGACCGGTTTCCCGTACTCCTCGCCCGGATCCCGCACCGGCACCCGCAGCACCGCCCCGCACGCGCAGCCCACCTCGGGGTGCGGCCAGTCGGAGCGGCGGGCGCAGTCGGGGCACTGGACGGTGACCCACTCGTCGGACCAGTTGCGGTGGGTGACGGGCACCGCCTCGGCGCCGGCGATCACCTGCGGCGCGAGCGGCCTGCCGCAGGAGCAGGGGAAGGCGGGCGCCGCGTACCGCAGCGCGCGGAGGCATTCCGGACAGCGCACCTCTACCGACTCGGCCACGGACGTACCCCCTCTGCGACGTGCGCCCCCATCGTCCACCAATTCGGCCGTCCGGGGGAGCAACTTCGGCCATCGCGCGCCAGGACGTCTCTTGACGCCCCTCCACCCCCCGACCTACATTGCTTCCGTATAGCAGAACAGTACTTCCGCATTATGGAAACAAGCCGCTGGCGCTCCTGCCGGAGCCGCCGCGCCTGTGTCCCCTGGCCGAAGCAGGAGCACTCCCATGCCTCGTATGACCGCCGCCGCAGCGGCCGTTGAGATCCTCAAGCGCGAAGGCGTCACCAACGCGTTCGGCGTGCCCGGCGCGGCGATCAACCCCTTCTACCGCGAGCTCAAGAACGTCGGCGGGATCAGCCACACGCTGGCCCGCCACGTCGAGGGCGCCTCCCACATGGCCGAGGGCTACACCCGCGCCAAGGCCGGCAACATCGGTGTCTGCATCGGTACCTCCGGCCCCGCCGGCACCGACATGATCACCGGCCTGTACTCGGCGATCGCCGACTCCATCCCGATCCTGTGCATCACCGGCCAGGCCCCGGTCTCGAAGCTCCACAAGGAGGACTTCCAGGCCGTCGACATCGCCACGATCGCCAAGCCCGTCACCAAGGCCGCGACGACCGTCCTGGAGGCCGCGCAGGTCCCCGGCGTCTTCCAGCAGGCCTTCCACCTGATGCGCTCCGGCCGCCCCGGCCCGGTCCTCATCGACCTGCCGATCGACGTCCAGCTGACCGAGATCGAGTTCGACCCGGAGACGTACGAGCCGCTGCCGGTCTACAAGCCGTCCGCGACCCGCGCCCAGGCCGAGAAGGCGCTGAAGTTCCTCCTGGAGTCCGAGCGCCCGCTGATCGTCGCCGGCGGCGGCATCATCAACGCCGACGCCACCGACCTCCTGGTCGAGTTCGCCGAGCTGACGAACATCCCGGTCATCTCCACCCTCATGGGCTGGGGCACCATCCCGGACGACCACGAGCTCGCGGCCGGCATGGTCGGCGTCCAGACCGCGCACCGCTACGGCAACGCGACCTTCCTGGAGTCGGACCTCGTCCTCGGCATCGGCAACCGCTGGGCCAACCGCCACACCGGCTACAACCTCGACGCCTACACCAAGGGCCGGAAGTTCGTCCACGTCGACATCGAGCCCACCCAGCTGGGCAAGATCTTCGCCCCGGACTACGGCATCGCCTCCGACGCCAAGGTCGCCCTGGAGCTCTTCGTCGAGATCGCCAAGGAGTGGAAGGCTGCGGGCACCCTGCCGGACTTCTCCGCCTGGGCCGCCTCCGCGCAGGAGCGCAAGGCCACCCTGCAGCGCCGCACGCACTTCGACAACATCCCGATGAAGCCGCAGCGCGTCTACGAGGAGATGAACAAGGCCTTCAGCAAGGAGACGCGCTACGTCACCACCATCGGCCTCTCCCAGATCGCGGCCGCGCAGTTCCTGCACGTCTACAAGCCGCGCCACTGGATCAACTGCGGTCAGGCCGGCCCGCTCGGCTGGACCATCCCGGCCGCCATCGGCGCCGCCACCGCCGACCCGGAGACCCCGGTCGTCGCGCTCTCCGGCGACTACGACTTCCAGTTCATGATCGAGGAGCTGGCGGTCGCCGCCCAGCACAAGGTCCCCTACGTCCACGTCCTCGTGAACAACGCCTACCTCGGTCTGATCCGGCAGGCGCAGGGCGGCCTCGGCATCAACTTCGAGGTCAACCTCGAGTTCGAGAACATCAACACCCCGGAGATCGGCGTCTACGGCGTCGACCACGTCAAGGTCGCCGAGGGCCTGGGCGTCAAGGCCATCCGCGTCACCGACCCGGACAAGCTGGGCGAGGCGCTGGAGGAGGCCAAGAAGCTGGCCGTCGAGTTCCAGGTCCCGGTCGTCGTCGAGGCGATCCTGGAGCGCATCACCAACATCGCGATGAGCAAGACGGTCGACATGAGCGACGTCACCGAGTTCGAGGACCTGGCCACCGAGCCGGGCCACGCGCCCACCGCGATCAAGGCCCTGAAGGTCTGACCCTCAAGGTCCGAGCTTCAGGTCCGGCCCTGAAGGTCTGACCGGGCTGCCGTGACAAGGCCCCCGTCCCGCTGAGCACCGGGACGGGGGCCTCACGGCGTCTGCGCCCGTACGAGGGCGGCGCCCGCCTCCGTCCAGTCGTAAAGGACCGAGCGGCCCGCCCGCCGGCGCCGTACCAGGCCGGCGTCGAGCAGCACCCTCAGATGCCGCCCCACCGACCCGAGCCCCTGCCCGGTCAGCGCCACCAACTGCGTGGTGGACGCCGGGGATTCGAGGCGCACGAGGACCCCGGCGCGGGCCCGGCCGAGCAGCACGCCCAGGGCCTCCGGCACGGCCGGCCCGGACACGTCCGCCAGGGCGCCGGAGCACGCGTACGTCACCGCGTACCGCTCCGTGCCCTCCCAGGACGACCAGCCCTTGGCCGGCGTCACCGGCACGAAGAGCAGACGGGCCCCGTCCAGTGAACGCGGCGGATAGTCACGGGTGTTGATCTGCAGCCGCCCGTCGCCCAGCCAGCGCATCTTCCCCGGACACAGCTCGTCGAGCGCCGCCGCCCAGCCGCCCCGGCCCAACAGGGCCGTCCGCGCCACCACATCGGCCTCCAGGACCCGCCGGCGCCGCGGCCACTCCGGCAGCACCGTCTCGCGCCACACCCACTCCAGGATCCCCGCCATCCGCCCCGGCAGATCGGGCGCCCGGCGCAGCGGCTCCGGCACCGGACCGCCCACCGCCACCTCCAACTGCGGGACGGCGTCGCCCGGTTCGGCGTCCCGGACGGCCGCGAGCTCCTCCTCGAAGGACGGCTCGCCCTCGCCCAGCGGCGTCGGCGTGAGGAAGTCCGCGTTCCAGGTGGGACCGATCGCGGCCCGGACGAGCAGCGCGTCCACCGGATCGGCGGCGAGCCGCGCGCGATACGCCGGCAGCCGGGCCGCCAGCCAGGCCCGCTCGCCCGGGTGCGCGCCCCCGCCCGCGTGCAGGGTCATCAGCGCCGCGACCGTCTCGGCCAGCGGCGACACCACGAACCGGCTGCTCGCGAGCGCGTCCGTACCGAGATGCCACCAGCCCATGATCCGCCCCCGCCCCCGCCCGCCGTGATCTTTCGCCTCCCCGCGAAACAATAACGGCGCCGCACCGCGCTCACCGAGACTCCGCGGCATGCCCCGCTACCGCGACGTCTTCCGCGTCCCCGAGTTCACCCCGCTCTTCCTCAGCGGTTCCGCGCAGTCCGCCGCCCAGACCCTGGCCGGCCTCGGCCTCGCCACCCTCGTCTACCGGGCCACCGGCTCGCCGCTGCTCTCCGCCCTCGCCATGTTCGGACCGGCGCTCGCCCAGCTCGTCGGCGCCACGACCCTGCTGTCCGCCGCCGACCGGCTGCCGCCGCGCGCGGCCCTGAGCGGCGTCGCCCTGCTCTTCGCGGCCGGCACCGCCGCCCAGGCGCTGCCCGGCCTGCCGGTCGCGGCGGCCTTCGCGCTGCTCTTCCTGCAGGGTCTGGCCGGCTCCGTCACCGGCGGCGTGCGCTACGGACTCCTGAACGAGATCCTGCCCCGGGACCGCTTCCTGCTCGGCCGGTCCGTCCTCAACATGTCCGTCGGCGTCTGCCAGATCGCCGGCTTCGCCACCGGCGGCGTCCTGCTCGCGCTGCTCTCGCCGCGCGGGGCGCTGCTTGCCGGCGCCGCGCTCTATCTGGCCGGGGCGCTGCTCGCGTACCGAGGTCTGTCCGCGCGGGCCCCGCGTGCCGCCGGGCGGCCCTCGCCGGGGGAGACCTGGCGGACCAACGCCCTGCTGTGGTCCTCGCCCGCCCGGCGGCGGATCTATCTGGCCCTGTGGGTGCCCAACGGACTGATCGTCGGCTGCGAGTCGCTGTTCGTGCCGTACGCCCCCGAGCGCGCCGGACTCCTCTTCGTCTGCGCCGCCGTGGGCATGCTGGCCGGGGACACCGCCGTCGGCCGCTTCGTACCGCCGTCGTGGCGGGCCCGGCTCGCGGCGCCCCTGCAGTGCCTGCTCGCCGCCCCGTACCTTGTCTTCGTCCTCCGGCCGGGGCTGGTGCTCGCGGTGGTCGCGATCACGGTCTCGGCCGTCGGGTACGGGGCGAGCCTGCTGTACCAGGAGCGGCTCACGGCGCTCGTGCCGGACGAACTGAGCGGGCACGCCCTCGGGTTGCACGCCTCCGGCATGCTCGCGCTTCAGGGTCTGAGTGCGGCCGTGGCCGGCGGGCTCGCCCAACTCGCCTCGCCCGCGGCCGCGATGACGATGCTGGCGGTCGCCTCGCTCGCGGTGACGGCGGCCCTGTCCGTGCAGGGCTCGCGCCTGCGGAGGGCGGAGCAACGCAAGAGCGCGGAACCAGGGACCGTAAACCTGGTTCCGCGCTCTCGTTGGTGACCGCCCGACGGTGCGAGGCTGGCGCGACAGGACGTTCGCGCCGCCGGGCGGAGTCTGTGAAGTCTGACCCCCTTCTGTGCGAGAAGGGGGTGCGTCGGACCGCGGTGGTGCCGACGGGTGCTGCGGCCGGTCCCTTCCTTCAGGTCAGAAAGGGGGGGCCGACAGTCCCTTACCACCGCACTGGCTCGGCGCCACCGCGGTCCTCACGCTGTCCGGTCCACCGACCACCCCTCATCCGGGCCGGTGATCCGGACCGCGTACGGCACTGACCTCCCGTCAGAAACCGTACGCAGCCTGGGTGTCGGAGGCTCAGTCCTCGCGCAGGGCGCGGACGGCCTCCTCGACGCGCCGGCCGTACTCGGCGTCGGCGGCGGCGAAGTGGGCGAGGTTCTTCTCGATGATGTCCTCGCGGGCGACCTGGGAGAGGCTGCCGGCGATGTTGGACACCAGACGGGACTTCTCGTCCTCGGACATCAGCCGGTAGAGCTCACCGGCCTGGAAGAAGTCGTCGTCCTTGACGTGCGCCGGGGCGGCGTGGGTGCCGGTCCAGCCGTGGATCGCGAGCGGCGCGGAGAGCGCGGCGTCGGTCTGCGCCGGGCCCTGGTGCGAGTTGGGCTCGTAGTTCTTGTCGTGGCGCGAGCCGTTGCGGGTGGCCATCAGGCCGTCACGGCCGTAGTTGTCGGCCGTGGTCGCCTTGGGGGCGTTGACCGGCAGCTGGGTGTGGTTGACGCCGAGCCGGTAGCGGTGGGCGTCCGCGTAGGCGAAGAGGCGGCCCTGGAGCATCTTGTCCGGCGAAGGACCGATGCCCGGCACGAAGTTGTTCGGGGAGAACGCGGCCTGCTCGACCTCGGCGAAGACGTTGTCCGGGTTGCGGTCGAGGACCAGCCGGCCCACGCGCTGCAGCGGGTAGTCGCTGTGCGGCCACACCTTGGTGAGGTCGAACGGGTTGAAGCGGTAGTCCGCGGCCTCGGCGGCCGGCATGACCTGCACGTAGAGGGTCCAGGACGGGCTCACGCCGCGCTCGATGGACTGCAGCAGGTCGGTCTGGTGCGAGTTGGCGTCCTTGCCGACCAGCTCGGCGGCCTGCTCGGCGGAGAGGCTGCGGACGCCCTGGTTCGTCTTGAAGTGGTACTTGACGAAGAAGGCCTCGCCCGCCTCGTTGGTCCACTGGTAGGTGTGCGAGCCGTAGCCGTTCATGTGACGGTACGAGGCGGGGATGCCGCGGTCGCCGAACAGCCAGGTCACCTGGTGGGTCGCCTCGGGGGCGTGGGCCCAGAAGTCCCAGACGTTGTCCGCCTCCTGCTTGCCCGTGAAGGGGTCGCGCTTCTGGGAGTGGATGAAGTCGGGGAACTTGATCGGGTCCTTGATGAAGAACACCGGGGTGTTGTTGCCGACGAGGTCGTAGTTGCCCTCCTCGGTGTAGAACTTCAGCGCGAAGCCGCGCGGGTCGCGGACCGCGTCCGCGCCGCCGAGCGAGTCGGCCACCGTGGAGAAGCGCAGGAACAGCTCGGTCTTCTTGCCGACCTCGGAGAGGAAGGCGGCCTTGGTCCAGGCGGTGACGTCGTCGGTCACCTCGAAGTAGCCGTACGCGCCGGAGCCGCGGGCGTGCACCACGCGCTCCGGGATCCGCTCACGGTTGAAGCGCGCGAGCTTCTCCAGGAGGTGCTGGTCCTGGAGGAGGATGGGGCCACCGACGCCGGCGGTGGCGGAGTTCTGGTTGTCGGCGACGGGGGCGCCGGACTCGGTCGTAAGCACGCGCTTCGACATGGTGACCTTCCGTACGGGAGCTGCACTGTTGAGTGGTCTGAGCAGACTGAAGTGCCTGGAGCGTAGGTACGCTCGGCAAAAAACGTCAACAGTTTGTTGAAAATGAAGTGTGGTGTTCCGGACGGCGGCGACGCCTGGGCGCGACAGGACAGGTTGTCAGCGCCGCCACCGCCCGGAAATCAGGGTCAGACCTGCTGGCCGGAGAGGCGCTCGACGGCGCGCAGCAGGGCCGAGTGGTCCAGGCCGCCGTCGCCCTGCGCACGCAGGGAGGCGACGAGCTGGGCGACCACGGCGCCGACCGGGAGGGCCGCGCCGACGTTGCGGGCGGCGTCGGTGACGATGCCCATGTCCTTGTGGTGCAGGTCGATCCGGAAACCGGGCTTGAAGTCGCGGTTCAGGAAGTTGTCCTTCTTGCGGGTCAGGACCGTGGAGCCGGCCAGACCGCCGTTGAGGACGTCCAGGGCGGCGTTGAGGTCCACGCCGGACTTCTCCAGGAAGACCACGGCCTCGGCGCACGCCTGGATGTTGACGGCGACGATGAGCTGGTTGGCCGCCTTGACCGTCTGGCCGGAGCCGTGCGGGCCACAGAGGACGATGGTCTTGCCGAGGGCCTCCAGGATCGGGAGGGCCTCGTCGAAGTCGGCCTGCTCGCCGCCCACCATGATCGACAGAACGGCCTCGATGGCGCCGGCCTCGCCGCCGGAGACGGGGGCGTCGATGACGCGGATGCCCTTCTCCTTGGCGTTCTTGGCCAGGTCGACCGAGGTCTGCGGGGTGATCGAGGACATGTCCACGATCAGGGCGCCCGACTTGGCGTTCTCCAGGATGCCCTCGGGGCCGTAGGAGATGGCCTCGACCTGAGGGGAGGCGGGCACCATCGTGATGATCACGTCGGCGTCCTTGACCGCCTCGGCGATCGAGCCGGCCGCGGTGCCGCCGGCGGCGGCCAGGCGGTCCAGCTTGTCCTGCTCCAGGGTGAAGCCGGTGACGGAGTAGCCGGCCTTGATCAGGTTCTCGGACATGGGGGAGCCCATGATGCCGAGACCGATCCACGCGATCTTGGGAAGAGTGCTCATGGTGAGGGTGCCTCTCAAAACAAGGTGGTACGGGGAGGGGGACGCCGGGCTACGGCGTCGGGCGTCAGCGGGCCGGGCGGGCCTCGGCCGGCAGCCACTCGAAGGACGCGGCGGCGTCGGCGGCCTTGTACTCCAGGCCGACCCAGCCGTCGTAACCGGCCTTCTTCAGCTCGTCGAGCAGCTGCTCGAGCGGGAGCTCGCCGGTGCCCGGGGCGCCACGGCCCGGCATGTCGGCGATCTGCACATGGCCGGTCTTGTCGGCGTACTGCGCGATGACCGCGCTGACGTCCTCGCCGTTCATCGCCAGGTGGTAGATGTCGAGGAGGAATTTGGCGTTGCCGAGGCCGGTGGCCGCGTTCACCTTGTCGACGACCTCGATCGCGGCCGGGGCGCTCACCAGCGGGTAGAGCGGCGACTCCGGCTTGTTGAGGGTCTCGATCAGCAGGATCGCACCGACCCGGTCGGCCGCGCGGGCGGCGAGCACCAGGTTCTCCAGGGCGAGCTCGTCCTGGACGGCCGGGTCGACGCCCTCGACGCGGTTGCCGTACAGCGCGTTGAGCGCCTTGCAGCCGACCGAGGCCGCGAAGTCCGCGGCGATGTCGATGTTGGCCTTGAACCGGGCCGACTCCTGGCCGGGCACCGAGACCGCGCCGCGGTCCGGGCCGGGCAGCTGTCCGGCGTAGAAGTTCAGGCCCACCAGCTGGGTGCCGGCGTCGTCGAGCGCCTTCTTCAGGGCGTCGAGCTCGCTCTGCTCGGGGGTGGCGGTGTCGATCCAGGGCCACCACAGCTCGACCGCCGTGAAGCCCGCCGCGGCGGCGGCCGCGGGGCGCTCCAGGAGCGGGAGTTCCGTGAAGAGGATCGACAGGTTCACATCGAAGCGCTGGTCCGGGTATCCCATGAGGGGTCGGCGCTCCTTCCGTATTGCGGAAGTAACTTTCTGTCTGGTGGAAGGTTGCAGGGCGGGCGCCCCACTTGTCAAGAGGTCCCCGCAGGTCCGGGACTCCCCGAGGGTCGGGGGTGGGCCTTAGCGTGGGGGCATGGTGCGTTTGAGAGTGGAGTTCACGACCGAGCCGTTCGACCTCGACGAGGCGCCGGCGCACGCGGTCGTGGCACGTGAGGTCATCCAGTCGGCCGAACTGGACGCGGTGGACGTGGGGCCCTTCGGCAACACGGCCGAGGGCGGCGCGGACGCCGTGCTCACCGCGGTGGACGCGCTGCTGCGCAAGTCCCTGGCGGCCGGTGCGACCCGCGTGTCGCTCCAGGTCAATGTGATCGACGGGGCCGCTGGGGCGGACGGGACGGGTGAGGGCGACAGATGAGCGAGCATCCCCTGGTGTCGGCGGTGAAGCCGCTGGTGGACGCGATGGGCGCCGAGCTGCTCGTACCCGAGCAGGCCCAGCCGGACGACGTGGTCCTCGCCTGGGAGGGCGAGGACGTGCTCGCCGTACGGCTGCCGCAGCTGTCCGAATCCCTGGACCACATTCTCGCCGCCATGGAAAGAAGGCACGGGGTGCCGCTCTCCGAGCTAGACCGCAAGGCCAAGCAGGAGATCGTGCGGATCCTTGAGGCACGCGGTGCCTTCTCGGTGCGCCATGGCGTGGAGACGGTGGCCGGCGCCCTCGGCGTCAGCCGCTTCACCGTGTACAACTACCTGAACCGGGAGACCGCCCTGAACAGGGAAAAGGCACCCAAGAACGGCTAGTTGATCATTCCGTGCCGGAAGCCGTCGTCCAGATGTCGGGACGACGGCTTTTGTGTGGCCGAGTTTTCAACAAAGTGTTGACGTGGTGTTGCGGAGGGCGTTAGCTATCCGCAGCCCGTCCGACGCACAGCGAAAAACAGCCACGGAGGCATTCCCGTGACTTCTGGTACGACTCCGGGTCTCACCCGGTTCAACACTTCGGCGGAGGGCGACGCGCTCGCCGCGCTGCACGAGGTGTGCACGAGTTCGGCGTGGGCGAGCAAGCTCCTCGCCCAGCGCCCCTACGCCACGGTCGAAGCCCTCTTCCAGGCCAGCGACGCCGCCATGGCCGAGCTGACCGCCGAGGACCTCGCCGAGGCGATGGCGGGCCACCCGCCGATCGGTCGTCCCAAGGAAGGGGACGCGACCTCCTCCCGCGAGCAGAGCGGGATGGCCGGCGCCTCCGCGGACCTCAAGGCCGAGATGCTCGAACTGAACCTGGCCTACCAGGACACGTTCGGACATGTCTTCCTCATCTGCGCCACCGGGAAGACCGGCGAGCAGATGCGCGACGCGATCCGCGAACGGATCGGTAACTCGCCCGAGCGGGAGCGGGAGATCGTCCGCACCGAACTGGGCAAGATCAACCGCATCCGTCTGAACCGTCTCGCCGAGACCACCGAGGAAGAGAACCGATGAGCACCGACACCACCGCATCGGTGTCCACCCACATCCTGGACACCAGCATCGGCCGGCCGGCCGAGGGCGTGGCCATCACGCTCACGGCCCGCGCCGGCTCCGACGCCGCGTGGGTGGCCCTGGGCGGCTCCGCCACCGACGCGGACGGGCGCTGCAAGGACCTCCCGGCCCTGCCGGAGGGCACCACCCACGTACGGCTCGATTTCCGGACCGAGTCGTACTTCCTGACACAGCAGAACAAGCAAGCCGAGGCGCAGCAGGACGCCCCCGCGAATCGGGACAGCGGTGCGACCGGTGTGTTCTTCCCGGAGGTGGCGATCACGTTCGCCGTCGTCCCGGGCGAGCACTACCACGTACCGCTGCTGCTCAACCCGTTCGGCTACTCCGTTTACCGAGGGAGCTAGCAGACATGCCCACGATTCTCGGCCAGAACCAGTACGGCAAAGCAGAGAACCGCGTCGTCAAGATCACGCGCGACGGCGGCACGCACCACATCAAGGACCTGAACGTCTCCGTCGCGCTCTCCGGCGACCTCGACGACGTCCACCTCACCGGCTCCAACGCCCACTGCCTCCCCACCGACACGACGAAGAACACCGTCTTCGCGTTCGCCAAGGAGTACGGCATCGAGTCCGCCGAGCAGTTCGGCATCCACCTCGCCCGCCACTTCGTGTCGAGCCAGGAGCCGATCAAGAAGGCCCGGATCCGGATCGAGGAGTACGCCTGGGAGCGGATCGCCAGCTCCGACGCCAACTCCAAGTTCATCGGCGCCGACGAGGTCAACCACTCCTTCGCCCGCAAGGGCCAGGAGACCCGTGTCACCCAGATCACCTACGACGGCGAGAAGTGGGAGGTCATCTCCGGCCTCAAGGACCTCGTCGTCATGAACTCCACCAACTCGGAGTTCTGGGGCTACATCAAGGACAAGTACACCACCCTCCAGGAGGCGTACGACCGGATCCTCGCCACCCAGGTGTCGGGCCGCTGGCGGTTCAACTGGACCGACGACGACCAGCGCATGCCCAACTGGGAGCGGTCCTACGAGCAGACCAAGAAGCACATGCTCGAGGCCTTCGCGGAGACCTACTCGTACTCCCTGCAGCAGACGCTGTACCAGATGGCCACGCGGATCATCAACAACCGCGCGGAGATCGACGAGGTGCGGTTCTCGCTCCCGAACAAGCACCACTTCCTGGTCGACCTCGAGCCCTTCGGCCTGAAGAACGACAACGAGGTCTACTACGCCGCCGACCGCATGTACGGCCTGATCGAGGCCACGGTCCTGCGGGACGGCGCCACGGCGCAGATCCCGGTCGACATGACCAATCTCTGAGCGGCCCTGAGTGACCCGGTCCCCGCCCGCCCGCAGTCGGGCGGGGACCGGCACCAGACCGGAGGGAACCCAGCATGGCACTGCCCGCAAAGGGGCCGGCATCCGCCGAAGGCCCGTGTTCCACCCCGTCCACCCCGGCACCGTCGTCGGCCCCGTCCGCGGCCGGCTGCCACCCGGTGGACGAGAAGCTCCCCGCCTCGCGGCTCGTCCCCGCGGCTCTCCAGCACATCGCCGCCATGTACGCCGGCGTGGTCACCCCTCCGCTCATCATCGGCCAGGCCGTCGGCCTGGACGCCGCCGGAATGACCCGGCTCATCGCCGCCAGCCTGCTGATCGCCGGCTGCGCCACCATCCTGCAGACCATCGGCCTCGGCGGCTTCGCCGGAAACCGGCTCCCGTTCGTCAACGCCGCCTCCTCGGCCGGCATCGCGCCGATGCTCGCCATCGCCGAGACCAGCGCCAAGGGCCACCAACTCCCCGCCATCTACGGCGCGGTGATGGTCGCCGGCGTCTTCTGCCTCGCCGTCGGACCCTTCTTCGGCCGGCTGCTCCGCTTCTTCCCGCCCCTCGTCACGGGTGTCGTGATCACCCTCATCGGGGTCACCCTGATGCCCGTCCCGGTGGGCTGGGCCCAGGGCGGCGACAAGAACGCCGCCGACTTCGGTGCCATGAAACACCTGGCGCTCGCCGCCTTCACGCTGGTCGTCATCCTGCTCTTCCAGCGCTTCGGCAAGGGCTTCGTCAAGCAGATCGCGCTGCTCCTCGGGCTCTTCATCGGCACCCTCGCCGCGATCCCCTTCGGCATGGCGGACTTCACCGCCCTCCGCGAGGCGCCGGTCGCCGCACTGCCCTCGCCCTTCGCCTTCGGCACCCCCGAGTTCCAGCCCGCCGCGATCCTCTCGCTCTGCATCGTCATGCTGGTCCTGATGACCGAGTCCAGCACCGGCATGCTCGCCCTCGGCGAGATCTGCGAACGGCGCAGCGACGGGCGGACCATCACCCGGGGCCTGCGCACCGACGGCATCGCCACCCTCATCGGCCCGGTCTTCGGCGGTTTCCCCACCTCGGCCTTCGCCCAGAACGTCGGCGTCGTCTCGCTGACCCGGGTGCGCAGCCGCTATGTGGTCGCCGTCGCCGGCGGCGCCCTGCTCGTCCTCGGCGCCTTCCCGGTGCTCGGCGCGGTGGTCTCGCTGGTCCCCATGCCGGTCCTCGGCGGCGCGGGCATCGTCCTCTTCGGCTCGATCGCGGTCAGCGGCATCCGTACGCTGTCCGAGGCCGGCCTGGACGACAGCTCCAACATCATCCTGGTGGCGGTCGCGCTCGGCGCGGGCATCATCCCGCTCGCCGCCCCCACCTTCTACGCCGGATTCCCCGCCTGGGCACAGACCGTGCTCGGCTCCGGCATCAGCGCCGGCGCGCTCGTCGCCGTTCTGCTGAACCTGTTCTTCCATCATCTCGGCACCCGGAGCCGTCACCCGGCCCCGGCACTCAAATCCTCCTAGGGTCCTGCCGTGCCCACCGATCCCCCCTGGAATGAAGGAAGCACCGCCATGGCAGCACCTTCGGCAGCCCCCCAGCGCATCGTCATCGAGAACGCGGCGATCGCGACCGTGGACGCGAACGACACCGAGTACGCCACCGGCTACCTCGTCGTCGCCGACAACAAGATCGAGTCACTGGGAGCCGGCCGGGCCCCCGAGGGCCTGGAGAACGTGGTCCGGCGGATCGACGCCACCGGGCATCTGATCACGCCGGGTCTGATCAACACCCACCACCACTTCTACCAGTGGATCACCCGGGGCCTCGCGACCGACCACAACCTCTTCAACTGGCTGGTGGCGCTCTACCCGACGTGGGCGCGGATCGACGAGTCGATGGTCCGCACCGCCGCGCAGGGCTCGCTCGCCATGATGGCCCGCGGCGGTGTCACCACCGCGATGGACCACCACTACGTGTACCCGCAGGGCTCCGGCGACCTGTCCGGCGCCATCATCGGCGCCGCCGCCGACATGGGCGTCCGCTTCACCCTCGCCCGCGGCTCGATGGACCGCAGCGAGAAGGACGGCGGCCTGCCGCCGGACTTCGCCGTCGAGACCACCGAGGGCGCGCTCGCCGCGACCGAGGAGACGGTGAAGCAGTACCACGACGCCTCCTTCGACGCGATGACCCAGGTCGCCGTCGCCCCCTGCTCGCCCTTCTCCATCTCCACCGAGCTGCTGCGCGAGGGCGCGGCCCTCGGCCGCCGGCTCGGCGTGCGCATGCACACCCACGGCTCGGAGACCGTGGAGGAGGAGAAGTTCTGCCACGAGCTGTTCGGCATGGGCCCGACCGACTACTTCGAGTCCACCGGCTTCCTCGGCGAGGACGTGTGGATGGCGCACTGCGTCCACATGAACGACTCCGACATCGCCGCCTTCGCCCGCACGAAGACCGGCGTCGCCCACTGCCCGTCCTCCAACGCGCGGCTCGCCGCCGGCATCGCCCGCGTCCCCGACATGCTGAAGGCGGGCGTCCCGGTCGGCCTCGGCGTCGACGGCACCGCCTCCAACGAGTCGGGCGAACTGCACACCGAGCTGCGCAACGCGCTCCTCATCAACCGCCTCGGCGCCCACCGCGAGGCCGCGCTCAACGCCCGCCAGGCCCTGCGCCTCGGCACCTTCGGCGGCGCGCAGGTGCTCGGCCGCGCCGACAGCATCGGCTCCCTGGAGCCGGGCAAGCTCGCCGACTTCGTCCTCTGGAAGATCGACGGCCTCGGCCACTCGTCGATCGCCGACCCGGTCACCGCCATCGTCTTCGGCGCGGCGGCCCCGGTCACCGCCTCCTTCGTCAACGGCCGGCAGATCGTGGAGAACAACCGACTGCTCACCGCCGACGAGGACGCCATCGCGCGTGACGCGCGCGCGGAGGCGCAGCGCCTGGCCCGCATCGCGGCCCGGGCCTGACCCCTCCCCAAGGAGTCCGACCGAGGGGGACGGCCCTCGGTCGGTCACCGCGGACCCGAGCGGGGTCCGCGGCTGCCGGACCGGGGGGTGTGCGTACGCACCAGTCGTACCGCACCCCCCGGGTCGGTGAACCCGTGTCCGCACCCCCACCGGACGCCCGTCCCGCGCGGCACCCCCTCCGCCGGCGCACCGCACCACCTCGCAACGAGCCGCACCTCCTGCACCTCGCACCGCATCGCACCACCTCCCTGACACCCGCGTCACCGCCGACGTGTACCCGACCGGAGGAACCGCCGTGGCCGCCAAGCCCCAGGTTCGCAATGCACAAGACGCAGGCAGCGCCCTCGACGGCGACCGGAGCAAGCATCCGGTCGACGAGACCCTGCCCCCGATGAGAATGCTCACCAGCGGTCTGCAGCACGTGGCCGCCATGTACGCGGGCGTCGTCGCCCCGCCCCTGATCGTCGGAGCGGCCGTGGGCCTCTCCGGGACCGAACTGACCTTCCTCACCGGCGCCAGCCTCTTCACCGCCGGCCTCGCCACCTTCCTCCAGACCCTCGGCGTCTGGAAGATCGGTGCCAAGCTCCCGTTCGTCAACGGCGTCACCTTCGCCGGCGTCGCCCCGATGCTCGCCATCGTCGACACCACGAAGGACAAGGCCGACGCCCTCCCCGTGATCTTCGGCGCGATCATCGTCGCCGGACTCCTCGGCTTCATAGCCGCCCCCTGGTTCTCCCGCCTCGTGCGGTTCTTCCCGCCCGTCGTGACCGGCTCCGTCATCACCCTGATCGGCGTCTCCCTGCTGCCGGTCGCCTTCGGCTGGGCCCAGGGCCCCAACCCCGCGGCGCCCGACTACGGTTCGACCACCTATCTCTCGCTCGCCGGCATCACCCTGGCGATCGTGCTGCTGCTCCGCCGCTTCACCACCGGCTTCCTCAAGCAGATCGCCGTCCTGGTCGGTCTGGTGCTGGGCACGCTCATCGCGATCCCGTTCGGCGCCACCGACTTCAGCCCGGTGACGGAGGCCGACGTCGTCGGCTTCCCGGCCCCCTTCCACTTCGGCGCCCCGCAGTTCGCGCTCGCCGCGATCATCTCGATGTGCGTCGTCATGCTGGTCTCCATGACCGAGTCGACCGCCGACATGCTCGCGCTCGGCGAGATCGTCGAACGGCCGGCCGACGAGAAGACCATCGCGGCCGGACTGCGCGCCGACACCCTCGGCTCGGCGCTCAGCCCCCTCTTCAACGGCTTCATGTGCAGCGCCTTCGCACAGAACATCGGCCTGGTCGCGATGACCCGGATCCGCAGCCGCTTCGTGGTCGCCTGCGGCGGCGGCTTCCTGCTCCTGATGGGCCTCTCGCCGGTGGCCGCCTCGCTGATCTCGGTCGTGCCCCGGCCGGTGCTCGGCGGCGCGGGCGTCGTCCTCTTCGGCTCGGTCGCCGCGAGCGGCATCCAGACCCTGGTCAAGGCCGGCCTGGAGAAGGACAACAACGTGCTGATCGTCGCCGTCTCGCTGGCGGTCGGCATCATCCCGATCACCAAGCCGGACTTCTACCACGCCTTCCCCGAGACGGCGCAGATCATCCTGGACTCCGGCATCTCCACCGGCTGTGTGGCCGCCGTGCTGCTCAACCTGGTCTTCAACCACCTCGGCAGGAGCCGGGACGCCGACACCGTGACCGCGCCGATGGAGCCGGGCGAGGAGATCTCCGAGACGGCCTCCGCGAAGGCGGCCCACGTCCACTGAACCGCCGCCCGCACCACCCCCACGCCGCCCCGGTCCCCGCGCACGCCGCGGGGCCCGGGGTGCCGGGCGTGCGCCCGCCCGCCGTGGTCCTGGTCAACCCCAACACCTCGGCGGCCACGACCCGGATGATGACCGGCATCGCCCGCCGCGCCCTCGCCGGCACGGGCCTCCGGGTCCGGGGCGTCACAGTCGCTACCGGCCCGCCGATGCTCACCGACCCCGCCGCCCTGCGCGCCGCCGCCCCGCACGTCGTGGCGGCCGCGCACCAGGCCCTGACCTCGGGCGACTGCGCGGCCCTGATCGTCGCGGCCTTCGGCGACCCGGGAGTCCCGGAACTCCGCGCGCTGCCGTGGCCCATGACGGTTGCCCCGACCCCGCCGCACCGCCCCGGGCCAGGCCGAGGGCGGTGCGCCGCCCCCGGTCCCGCGCAGGCGCCCGTACCCGCCCCCGCACTCGCGTCAGAGCCCGAGCCTGTACCCGGGCTCGCGCCCGTACCCGGTCTTGCGCCAGCACCCGCACCCGTACCCCTGGTCGGTATCGGCGAGGCGGCCCTCGCCGAGGCCGCCGCGGGCGGCCGGCGGTTCGGCGTCGCGACGACCACACCGCTCCTGGCCGGCTCGATCGACGCCCAGGTCGCCCGCCTCGGCCTCGCGGCCTCGTACACGGGCGCCCGCTTCACCGCCGGCGACCCCGAACTCCTCGCCGCCCGCCCCGAGTCGCTGCTCGCCGCCCTGGAGACCGCCGCCCGCGCCTGCGCCGTACGGGACGGGGCCGAGGTGGTCGTCATCGGCGGCGGCCCGCTCGGCGAGGCCGCCGACGTCCTCGGCTCGCGTCTCGCCGTCCCGGTGGTCGCCCCGATCCCGGCCGCCTGCCGCCGGATCGCCCGCGCCCTGGGCGTCTCCGGCCCGCGACGCTCCTGACACGCCCTCACCGCTCCACCGCCATCCGCCGCCCGCACTCGCGGGCCAGATGCGGATAGGCCGCCGCGATCGCCTCGTACACCCGGCGGCGCAGCAGCCGCTCGGCCTCGGCGCGGCCGGTGTCGCCGTACAGGCCGTCGAGCAGCGTGTCGTAACGGGAGAGGGCGTGCCGGAGATAGCCGACCTGCCAGCGGACCATCGCGCCCGCCGCCCCGCCGGGACTGCGGGCGCCGAGCAGGTGCCGGTGCCGCACCGCGCGCCGCTCCAGTTCGGCGGCGGGGAGCCGGGGGACCTCGATGGGTTCGGCGCGGATCGACGCGAGGACCGCGAGGCGCCGCCGCTCGGCGCCCGCACCGGCCGCCGCCGAACCACGCCCCGCCACGGCGGAGGCACCCAGGAACTCCGGGGTGCGCTCCACCGCCTCGACCCGCGCGAGGAGATAGAGCAGCACCGGGGCGAGCGACCACCGCCGCGGGTCGCGCCCCTGCACATCGGCCTGGCCGAGCAGCTCGCCGATCATCGCGTCGCTCCAGCCGCGCCCGCGCAGCCCGGCCAGCGTCACATACGTCGTACGGTCCGTCACGATTCCCCCAGATTCGACTACGGAGAGTGATGAATCCAGTGAAGCGCACCCCACTGACAACGCCCTCTTGCCCCCGCTCCGCCCGCCGTGGGATATAGGTCCAGACCTTTCACCGGACCCGCCGGACGGAGGCACCCCCCCATGCGCCGCCCCTGCACCGCACTCGCCCTCACGGCCGCAGCCCTGGCCGCCCTGACCGCCCTCACCGCCTGCTCCGGCGCCGCCGCGGCCCCCCAGGACACCCGCGCCCCCACCACCCCCACCGGCCTCACCGCCACCGCCGGCAGCGCCACCACCGTCCACGTCATGTGGAGCGCCGCCACCGACGACCGGGCCGTCACCGGCTACGCCGTCTACCGCCAGGGCCGCAAGATCAAGGACCTGCCCGCCGGCACCCTGATGACCGACGTCACTCGCCTCGCCCCCGCCACCCCGTACACCTTCACCGTCCGCGCCCGAGACGCCGCCGGCAACCTCTCCCCGGACAGCGCCGCCGTCACCGCCACCACCCCCGCCGCGAGCGCCGAGGACCGCACCGCACCCACCCGCCCCACCGCCCTGCGCCTCACCCCCGCCGGACCCGACGCCGTGACCCTCGCCTGGCGCCCCGCCCGCGACGACACCCGCGTCACCGCCTACGACGTCTACCAGTCCGGCTCCCGCATCCACACCGTCCCCGGCACCGCCACCGAGGCCCGCGTCACCGGCCTGCGTCCCGCCACCGCCTACTCCTTCACCGTCCGCGCCCGCGACGCCGCCGAGAACTCCTCACCCGACAGCGACGCGGTCCCGCTCACCACCCCCGCCGTCCCCGGCCACCGCCCCGCCACCGCCCCCACCGGCGTCACGGTCCGCGCCGCCGAGGGCACCCTCACCGTCACCTGGACCCCGCCCCGCACTGCCACCCCCGTCAAGGAGCACCAGCTCCACCTGAACGGCCGCTTCGCCACCACCATCGTCTGGGGCGCCGACCCCGGCCCCGGCCCGGTCAGCTACACCCTCACCGTCCCCGCCACCCCCGGCGTCCGCTACGCCCTCACCCTGCGCGCCAAGCTTCCCGACGGCACCTGGGGCGACTTCTCGACACCGGTCACGGTGGTGACGGTCTGACGGACGTCGCCGACCCGGCACGCCGCCCCGCCCCGAACTACGCTGGGAAGCGTGGCCGAGATCGTTCTCACCAACACCGGTCTTGACGCGTTCCTGGCAGCGCACCCCGAGTTCCGGGGACCCGGCGCGGCCCGGGCCGCCGACGCCGTCCTGGGCCTGCTCGCGCTGCGCGGGGCGGACCGGACGAGCGGGCTGCCGGAACCCACGCCCGCGCTGGTCAGACGGCTCCTCGTGGAGGACCTGCCGGCCTTCGTGGGCGCCGCGCCCGCCGAGCTCGACGTCTACCCGGCCGTCCTGCGGGCCCTGGTCGCCGGGCTCGACGGAGAGCGCCGCCGGCGCGTCGAAGGGGCGATCGGCGAGGCCGAGCCCGACTTCGCCCGCGCCATGGGCGACCCCGGCAACCTCACCTGGCCCCGCTGGTACGCCCAGCTGCTGCGCGCCGACGGCACCGACCCCGGCGACCCCGGAGCCGTACGCGACTGGCTCGCCCGGCTCGACGGGCCGCCGCTGCCCGACGGCATGCGCCGGGCCGACCTCATGGGCCGCACCGCGCTCGCCGACGTCCTCCTCGCCGAGGTCCTGACCAGGGCCTACGTCCGGGACGCCGAGCATCCGCCGGCCGCCGGGCCGCTGCTCGGCGACCACGACGTGGCCCAGGGCATCGGCACCGTCGCCGCCGCGCTGCTCGACCGGTGGACCGCCGCCGGACTCGCCGAGGAACTGGCCGGTCAATACGCCCACCTCGCCCCCGGACCCGACGACTTCCCCCACCTCGTCCTCGCCGACGCCCTCCTCGACGAGCACCTGGACTACTACGGCGACACCGCCGTGCCGCTCCCGCCGCCCGAGGGCGCGATCGGGGCCGGAGGCGGGGACGTCGAGGCCGACGCCGACCTCCTCGCCGGCGCCGTCGACGCCCTCGAAGGCGCCGACGGGGAGGACTCCGGGCCGTACGGCGGCGAGGCCGCGCACCTGCTCTACACCCTCTACCAGCGCGGCTGCTCCGCCGAGTCGGTCGCCCGCCGCGCCGCCGAGTTCGAGGACTGGACCGTCGACCCGGCCCTGGAGGACGCGCCGGTCCCCGTACCGCCGCCCGCGTCCCCCGGCTACACCACCCCGACCGCCGGCGAGCTCGCCCGGCTGCTCGGCACGCCCGGCCTCACCGACACCGACCGCGCCCGGCTCGACAAACCCGCCCGCGAGCTCGCCGCCGTCGTCGACCGGCTCGCCGCCACCGGACTCGTCTTCCGCAACGGCGACGCCTTCGGGCTCACCGCGCGCGGCTGCGCCGCGGTCCGTTATCTGCTCGCCGTGCGCCGCGTCGAGGTCCCCGACGCCGCCGAGACGGCCGGCTGGGACGCCGCCCGGCTGGTCGCCGCCGCCGAGGGCTGGCCGCAGGCCGCCGCGAGCCCGGTGCTCGGCGCCTGGCTGACCGCCCGGGACGGCGCCGAGCAGGCCTGGAGCGAACTCTTCGACGCGGTCGGCACGGTCAACGCCCGCACCCCCGACGCCGCCTCGACCCGCGCGCTGCTCGGCCTCCTCGACTGGTCCGCCGTGCCGTCGGGCGCCCTCCGCGCCGCCCTCGCCGACCCGGTGGCCGGCGCCCGTGCCGCGGCCGAACTGACCGTCCGCGGCGAGCCGGTCGACCCGGCCGCGGTGCCCGCCTCCGCCCGCGCCCTCGCCGTCCTGGACGCCCTCCCGGCGAAGCAGGGGCCCCTGGAGTTCCGCCGCACCGCCTTCGACACGGCCGCCGCCCACTGGCCCGGCGGATCGGCCGCCCTGGTCGCCACCATGACGGCCGCGGACCCGCACGAGACCGCGCGGGTCCTGAAGCCGCTGGGCGTCAGCGTGCCCTGAGCGGCCTGCGTCCGAACCGGGCTGCCGGCGATCAGCCCGTGGTCAGGTACATCCCCGACGCGCCCGTGCCCGCCGTGTTGCGGCAGCCGAAGTTCCCGGTCGGCCGGGCGTTGATCAGGGCCAGGCAGCGGCCGAGCGCCAGCTGGCCGTAGTAGTTGGGGTGCATGTCCTCCTGGAGGGGGCCCTGGGTCTCGTTCTGGTCGATCCAGCGGGCCCACTCGCTGCTGGTCGCCGAGGCCGGGACGGTCGACGTCACCTGCTTGCTGGCCTTGGCGCACACCTCGCGGCCCTGGAGCATGTCGCGGAGGTCGAGGAACTGCGCGCCCTTCGCCGTCGCCACCGCCTTCAGACGGTTCGCGATCTGCGGGACGAGGGAGTCGCGGGCCCAGTCGGAGTCGAGGTTCCAGAAGGGGCAGCCGCCCGTGTTCGTACGGGTCCAGCCGCTCTCGCCGTAGCGGTTCTCGGAGGACCGGGGGATGGGGGAGGGGTACGACTGCAGCACGATCCGGTAGTCGGAGGCCGCGTAGCCGGCGCCGGACATCACGGCGCGGATCTCGTCGACCGCCTTGCCGACGTTCGCCATCACGCCGTCGATCTTCGCGTCGACGACGCCCTGCTGGTCGTCGTGGCAGTAGGAGTACCAGACGATGTAGTCGGTGGCGCAGGTGGTGATGATGTCGGCGAAGCCCAGGTCGTTGCCGCCGATGGAGAGCGCGATCAGCTTCACGTCACGGGTGGCGGCGACGGCCGCGAGCCGGTCGGCCTGCGGGGCCTCGCCCTTGTAGGACACGCCGCCGGAGACGGAGCGGAAGACGTTCTTCGTCGTGGCCCCGGAGCAGGCGAGGTTGATCTGCTCGGTGGTGAGCGCGCCCGCGCTGTTCACCTCGGCCGAGTCGGAGCGGTGACAGCCGTTGGCCTCGGAGCTGCCGTAGACCCGGCTGGGGTCGTACGTGCTGCCGGTCCAGGCCCGGTCGGTGCCGGTGCGGCTGCCGCTGGTGGTCAGGCTGTTGCCCTGCCAGCGGCCGGCCTCGCCGGAGATGTAGCTGTCGCCCATGGTGACGACGGCGGTGGGACCGCTGCCGGGGGAGGCCAGGGCGGGGGAGGGCGCCAGGGTGACGAGGCCGGCGGCCAGGCACAGGGGGAGCAGTCCGCGCAGCGCGCGGTGGCGGAACGAAGGCATGGCTGTGCTCCTGCGGGATGCGGTGCGCAGTGAGTGGGGGACAGCCGCCGGCCGGTGGCATGGCGGAATTTCGCATGCGCCGGCTTGTTACCGCTAGGTAGTTGCATATCTCGGTTGCGTCACGTGACTTGTGAAACGCCATGGATCGAAAAACGTGCAAACGGCGAAGACCCCGCCGCCGGCGCTGCGTGCGCCGGGGGCGGGGTCGGTCCTACGGCCCGTCAGGGCGAGCTGTTCGGCCGCTGTGCGGTCAGCCGACCAGCTGGTCGTACGCGGGGAGGGTCAGGAAGTCCGCGTAGTCGGCGTCCAGGGAGACGTGCAGCAGGAGGTCGTGTGCCTGCTGCCACTTTCCGGCCGCGAAGGCCTCGTCGCCGATCTCCTCGCGGATCGCGGCCAGCTCCTCGGCCGCCACCCGGCGGGCCAGCTCCGGCGTCGCCTGCACGGATTCCCCGCCGTGCTCGAACTCGACACCCGCGTTGATCCACTGCCAGATCTGCGAGCGCGAGATCTCGGCGGTGGCCGCGTCCTCCATCAGGTTGAAGATCGCGACGGCGCCCAGGCCGCGCAGCCAGGCCTCGATGTAGCGGATGCCGACCTGGACCGCGTTGCGCAGGCCCTCGTACGTCGGGTGGGCGTCGAGCGAGGCGATGTCGATCAGCTCGGGGCCGGCCACGTGCACGTCCTCGCGCAGCCGGTCCTTCTGGTTCGGCTTCTCGCCGAGGACCGCGTCGAAGGAGGCCATGGCGATCGGCACCAGGTCGGGGTGGGCGACCCAGGAGCCGTCGAAGCCGTCGCCGGCCTCGCGGTCCTTGTCGGCCTTGACCTTCTCGAAGGCGACCTTGTTGACCTCGGCGTCCCGGCGAGACGGGATGAAGGCCGCCATGCCGCCGATCGCGTGCGCGCCGCGCTTGTGGCAGGTGCGCACGAGCAGCTCGGTGTACGCGCGCATGAACGGGGCCGTCATCGTCACGGCGTTGCGGTCCGGCAGGACGAACTTGGCGCCGCCGTCCCGGAAGTTCTTGACGATGGAGAAGAGGTAGTCCCAGCGGCCCGCGTTCAGCCCGGCGGCGTGGTCGCGGAGCTCGTAGAGGATCTCCTCCATCTCGTACGCGGCCGTGATGGTCTCGATGAGGACCGTGGCGCGGACGGTGCCCTGCGGGATGCCGACGTAGTCCTGGGCGAAGACGAAGATCTCGTTCCAGAGGCGGGCCTCCAGGTGCGACTCCGTCTTCGGCAGGTAGAAGTACGGGCCCTTGCCGAGGTCGATGAGCCGCTGGGCGTTGTGGAAGAAGTAGAGGCCGAAGTCGACCAGCGCACCCGGGACCGGGCGCCCGTCGACCGTGAGGTGGCGCTCCTCCAGGTGCCAGCCGCGCGGGCGCATGACGACCGTGGCCAGCTCGCCGGCCGGCTTCAGGGCGTAGGACTTACCCGACTTCGGGTCGGTGAAGTCGATGTTCCGGGTGTAGGCGTCGATCAGGTTGACCTGACCGAGGACCACGTTCTCCCAGGTCGGCGCCGAGGCGTCCTCGAAGTCCGCGAGCCAGACCTTCGCACCCGAGTTCAGCGCGTTGATCGTCATCTTGCGGTCGGTCGGGCCGGTGATCTCCACACGCCGGTCGTTCAGTGCCGCCGGGGCGGGCGCGACCTTCCACGAGTCGTCGGCGCGGATCGCCGCGGTCTCGGGCAGGAAGTCCAGGGAGGACGTACGGGCGATCTCGGCGCGGCGCTCGGCGCGGCGGGCGAGCAGCTCGTCCCGGCGCGGGGTGAACCGACGGTGCAGCTCGGCCACGAAGGCGAGGGCCGCGTCGGTGAGCACCTCCTCCTGGCGCGGCAGGGGCTCGGCTTCGACGACGACCAGGGAGGACGGCGCTGGTGCGGACATGAACTGTCACTTCCTTCAGCGGACTTCACGGGCGGTGCCAGCCCGGCCGCCGGGCGTCGTCGTGTGGCACGCGGTGCCACAGGCGCCGGGATACGGCCGGGAGCGCCGTCTCGGGGGATCAGGCGCTTCTGAACAGTGGATACTAGTTTCCTCATGGTGGAAGTTCAATGGTTTGTTGATGTCGAGATTCTTTGGGTCGACAGAACGTGGCGCTCGGTGCCACCGCCCTCACTCCCGGTGTCCCGGACCGCCCGCGCCCCTCGCTCCCGTCACTCCCCCCTCACTCCAGGCGTGCCAGATCCGCCTCCGTGTCGATGTCGTACGGCTCGGCCACATCCGAACAGTCCACCAGGGTGATCGCATCCCGGTGCGCCGCCAGATAGTCCCGCGCCCCCCGGTCACCCACCGCCCCCGCCGCGATCCCCGCCCAGCGGTCCGCGCCGAACAGCACCGGATGGCCCCGCTTCCCGTGGTACGAGGCCGCCGCCAGCGCGTCCCGCCCGCCGTACGCGCCGCGCACCCGGGCCACCGCCGCCGCGCCGATCCCCGGCTGGTCCACCAGCGACACCAGCGCCGCGTCCACCGGGACCGGCGCAGCCGCCCGCAGCGAGTCGAGCCCCACCCGCAGCGAGGACCCCATGCCCTCCGCCCACTCCGGGTTGTCCACGAGCACGCACCCCGGCAGCTCCGCCTCCGCCCGCACCCGTTCGGCCGCCGCCCCGAGCACCACGTGCACGACCTCGCAGCCGCCCTCGCGCAGCATCCGCACCGCGTGCTCCACCAGCGGCCGGCCGCGATGCGGGAGCAGCGCCTTCGGCCGGCCGCCGAGCCGGCGTCCGCCGCCGGCGGCCAGCAGAAGCCCGGCGACCAGGGGTTCGTGTGTCTCATGCGTCATGAGGACTGCATACCGCATCGGACCCCGCCACACGGACGCCTGAAATCGCGTCATGCCGCTGGCGCGGCGGGCGCGCGGAGGTGTTGACTGACCGCGACCCCGGCGCCTGACCACCGCCCGACGGGTCGGTACGGAGTCGTGCGAGGGGGAGCATGTCGCGGAGCGTGGGGCAGAGGCGAGTGACCGGGCGAGTGACCGCGGACGGCGTGGACCCGAGGGTGGCCGAACTGCGCGCCGCCGTGTCCCGGCTCCGTCGCGAACTCGCCGGACACCGCCCGGAGTTCACCGACCGGGGGATCGCCGAGGACGAACTCGCCGCCCTCGACGCGATGGCCGCCGGCGGCGCCCCCGAGGTGTGGCGCCTGCGCCGCTCCCTGCTCCTCGTCGCCGGCGCCCTCGGCTCGGTCAGCGCGCTCGCCGAAGGCCTCACTGCCGTCCGCCGCGCCGTCGACCTCTTCGGCCCCCCGACCGTCCCCCCGGCCCGCGACGGCCACGACCGCCCGGACGCCTGACCCGCCCCCGATCCGCCCGCCCGGAACCGGCCGGGTAGGACCTTCGGGTACCCCGGAGGGGTTTGTCCGGCTCTGCCGGTACGCCGCTGCGCCGTCAGACTGAAGAGGACCAGGGCCCCGGGGCCCGTCCGACGGAAGGGCGGTGGCGAGCATGCCGGCAGCGCGCGGCACCCGTCCGCACGGGGCGGCGGGTGCGCCTGGCGGACCGGAGGAGGCCGGGGAAGCGGCCGCACCCGGAGGCCGGGCCGCCTCCGGCGGACCTGCCGTTCCGGGTGGCCCCGCCCGGTCAGGCGGACCCGCCATGCACAGCTCGTCCGTCGTGTCCGGCCCACCGGCCGGGCCCGGCGTCGACCCGCTGGGTGATCCCTTCCTCCGGACCCGGTTCGTGCCGCCGGCGATTCCCACCACCTTTCTGCGGCGGCCGCGCCTCGCGGAGCGGCTGGGCGGCGAGGGGCGGGTGCCGGGGACTCCGCTCACCGTGGTCGAGGGCTGCGCGGGGGCGGGGAAGACGTTGCTGGCCGCGGACTGGGCCGCGGGCCTGGACCGGCCGGCCGCCTGGCTCACGCTCGACGCGGCGATCCAGGGGCCCGGGATGTTCTGGGCGCACTTCCTGCAGGCGCTGCGCGCCGCCGGGATGCCGGTCGGGGCGGAGGCAGGACCGGCCGCCGGGCCCGGGCGGGGGGATCCGGCGCTGCCGGCCCGGCTCGCCGCGGAGCTCGCCGGACTCGACCGGCCGGTGACGGTGGTCATCGACGAGTTCGACCGGATGACCGCGCCCGAGACGGCGCGGCAGCTGGAGTTCGTCCTGCACCACGCCGGCCCGGGACTGCGCCTCGTCCTGGTCACCCGTACCGAACCGCTGCTCCCGCTGCACCGCTACCGGGTGGCCGGGGAGATCACCGAGATCCGGGACGCCGACCTGGCCTTCACCCCCGAGGAGGCCGTCACGCTGCTCGCGCGGCACGGGCTCGATCTGTCCGCCGCCGCGGCGGCGGCACTGGTGGAGCGCACCCGCGGCTGGGCGGCGGGCCTCCGGCTGAGCGCCCTGGCCGCCCGGCTCAGCCCGGACCCGGAGCTCTACCTCAAGGAGTTCGAGGCCGACCGCGGCACGATCGCCGACTTCCTGCTCGCCGAGGTGCTCGAACGGCAGCCGCAGCAGACCCAGGACCTGCTGCTCCGCGTCAGCGTCCTGGACCGCTTCCACCCGGAGCTCGCCGACGCCCTGACCGGCCGCCGCGACGCCGCGCCGATCCTCGCCGGACTGCTCCGCGACAACGCGTTCGTGGAGGAGTTCGACCACGGCTGGTACGCGCTCCATCCGCTGTTCCGGGAGATCCTCCGGGCCCATCTGCGCCGCCGCTCGCCCGGACTGGAACGCCAACTGCACCGCCGCGCGGCCCGCTGGCTGCGCGGCTCCGGCGCGCTGCCGGAGACCCTGGCCCAGGGAGCCGCCGCCGGGGACTGGACCTTCGCCGCCGGCGCCCTGGTCGACGACCTGGCGATCGGGCAGCTCTTCACCGGGCCCCGCTCGGACGAGCTGGAGGCGCTGTTCGCCGGCCTCGACGCCCGGACCCCCGGCCCGGCCGCGGACCTCGTCCGCGCCGCGCGCGCCCTGACCCGTAACGACCTCGACCGGGGCCTCGCCCACCTCCACCACGCCGAGGAACAGCTGACCGCCGCCGACGCCCGTGACGACGCCCGCGACGACGCGGCGGCCCGGCTCGGCTGCGCCCTGCTCACCGCCCTCGCGGGCCGCCTCGCCGGCTCGGCGCGTACGGCGGAACGGGCCGCCGCGACCGCCTCGGACCTGCTCCTGCAGGTGCCCGCCCCGCTCCTGGACGAGCACCCCGAGTTCCTCGCCCTGCTCCAGACCCATCTGGGCTCCTCCCTGCTCTGGGCCGGCCGCTTCGACGAGGCACGGGCCGCCCTCGCCGCCGTGACCGCCGGGCCCGGCGTCGCCGCCACGGCGCTGCCGCTGCGGGACGCCTTGGAGCATCTGGCCCTCATCGACTACCTCGACGGCTGGCCGGCCCGGGCGGAGCGCCGGCTCCGCGCGGCGACCGCCGCCGCCGAGCGCTGCGGTGCCCCCGTGCCGGCCGGCACCGGACTCGGCCGGCTCGTCCTCGCCGCGGTCGCCGTGGAGCGCGGCGACACGCGCCGGGCCGAGGCCCTGCTGCGGCGCCCGCCCGACGCCCCGGACCCGGAGCCGGACACCGTCGGGTACCCCGGCGCGTACAAGGGCCGGTACCCCGGCGCGTACCCGGGCCCGCACCTCGGCCCGTACCCCGACCCGGACACGCACCCGACCCCGGACCTGCCCTTCGGCCCGTACCCGGGCCTGTACTCCGGCCCGCACCCCGACCCGGACGCGCGCCCGGCATCGGACCCGACCCTCGACCCGTACCCCGACCCGACCTCGCACCGGACCCCGGACCTGACCTTCGGCCCGCACCCGTCCCCGGACCGCGACCCGGACACGCACCCGACCCCGGACCTGCCCCCGTACCCGCACCCGGACCCCGACCCCGTGACGGCCGCGGGCCGTCGTCTCGCCACCACCCGGCTGCTCCTCGCCCGGGGGCACACCCGGGCCGCCCTCACCGCCGCGGCGCGACGCATTCCCGCCGCCGAGGACTCCCCGTGGGACCGGGGCCACGCCGCCCTGACGGCCTCGGCCGCCCATCTGGCGGCAGGCAGCCCCGAAGCCGCCGCCGAGGTCCTGCGGGCGGTGGCCGACGACCAGCCGCTGTGCCGGATCGCCGCCGCCCGGGCGTACCTCGCGGCCGGGGACCGCGCCACCGCCCTCAGCCTCCTCGACGGCCTGCCCGGACCGGGGCACACCGGCCCGGCGGTGTCCGTGCGTGCCGCGCTGGTGCGCGCCCGGGTCGCGCGCCTTGAGGGCGACCTCGCCTCCGTACACCGGCTGCTCGGCCGGGCCCTCCGGGAGGCCGGGCCGGAGGAACTGCGGCGCCCGTTCCTGGAGGCCGGGCCCTGGATCGCCCCGTTCCTGGCGGCGCCGTCGCTGCGGCCGCTCGCCGCGGGCTGGCTCGCCCCCGGGCCCGCACCCGGCCCCGCCCCCGCCCCCGTGCCCGAGGCACCCGTCGAGCCGCTGAGCGCCCGCGAGCGTGACGTACTGAGCCGGCTCGCCCGGACGATGTCCACCGAGGAGATCGCCGCCGATCTCTACGTGTCGGTCAACACGGTCAAGACCCACCTCAAGAGCGTCTACCGGAAGCTGTCGGTCCACCGGCGCAACGAAGCGGTGCGCCGGGCCCGCGACCTCGGCCTCCTCTGACGCACTCGCACCAGGCCCGCCTCACCCGCCGCGGGTGAGGCACCGGACCGGCCTTTCGGCTGTGATGGCAGCGTGGGGGCGCCCGACCCGGGTGGACACGAAGAGGTGGACACGGTGAGACAGTGGCGCGCGCTGATCGTCCTGGGCACGGCCCAGTTCCTGATGGTCCTGGACACCTCCGTCATGAACGTGTCCATCAGCCAGCTCGTCGAGGACTTCGACACCGAGGTGACCGCCATCCAGGCCGTCATCACCCTGTACGCCCTGGTCATGGCCGCCTTCATGATCATCGGTGGCCGGATCGGGGACATCCTGGGCCGCCGCCGGGTCTTCCTGATCGGCATGGGCGTGTACGGCGTGGGCTCGGCCCTGACCGCCGTCGCGCCCACCCTGTGGGTCCTGGCCGTCGGCTGGTCGGTCGTCGAGGGACTCGGCGCCGCGCTGGTGCTGCCGTCGATGGCGGCCCTCGTCGCCGAGTCGTACCGCGGCAAGGACCGCTCCGTCGCGTACGGCGTCATCGGCGGCCTCGCCGGCGCCGGCATCGCGGTCGGGCCGCTGCTCGGCGGCTGGGTGACGACGTACCTCACCTGGCGGCTGGTCTTCGCCGGCGAGGTCGTCGTGGTCCTCGCCGTCCTGCTCTTCCGGCGGGCGATCGAGGAGCACCCCGCGCCCGGTCCGCGCCCCGGCCTGGACGTCGTCGGCGCCGTGCTGTCGGCGGCCGGCCTGGCCATCGGCGTCCTCGGGGTGCTGCAGAGCACCACCTGGGGCTGGGTGGCGCCGCGCGATCCGCCCTTCACGGTGTTCGGCTTCGCACCCACCCTGTTCGTGGTCGCCGCCGGGGTGGCGCTGCTCGCCCTGTTCCGGGCCTGGGAGAGACGGCGGGAGGAGGGCGGCCGCGACCCGCTGGTCCACCTCACCCTGCTCCGCAGACCCGTCCTGCGGTCCGGTCTGATGACCCTGCTGAGCCAGAACCTGATCCTGCTCGGCCTGTTCTTCACCATCCCGCTGTATCTGCAGGTCGTGCAGGGCTTCGACGCCTTCGAGACCGGACTGCGGCTGCTGCCGGTCTCCGTGACCATGCTCGTCGCCTCCCTCGGCGGCGCCCGGCTCGGCCGCCGGGCAGGCCCGCGCCGGGTCGTGCGGGTGGCCCTGGTGCTGCTCGTGGCGGCCATCGTCTGGCTCCTCGCCACCATCGACCCGGTCATCGACGACGGCCAGTTCTTCGGGGCCATGGCGCTCCTCGGCCTGGGCATGGGGATGCTGGCCTCGCAGCTGGGCAACGTCGTCCAGTCCAGCGCGGGGGAGGAGGAGCGCAGCGAGGTCGGCGGCCTGCAGTTCACCGCGCAGAACCTGGGATCGGCGCTCGGCACGGCCCTGATCGGCTCGATCCTGATCGGCGCCCTGGTCCAGGCGTTCACCACGAAGGTCGAGGAGAATCCGCGCCTGTCGGAGGAGGCCCGGCAGCAGACGAGCATCGCCCTGGAGTCCGGGGTCAGCTTCGTCTCGACCGACCAGGTGCGCACCGCCGCCGAGCAGGCCGGGCTGCCCCCGCGCGAGGTGGACGCCGTCACGGAGTCGTACGCCGCCGCGCAGCTGAACGGCCTGAAGGCGGCGATCTTCGCGACCGGCGGCATCACGCTCGCGAGCTTCCTGGTGACCCGCGGACTCCCTGCCGGGAGCCGGACCACGAGGACCCGGGACTCCGGCCGGGACTCCCAGGTCACCCCTGAAGGGTGAGGCGGATGACACCCCGCGCGGCGCACGATCGCCGTATGCAGTACGAGATCCGCGTCGACGGGCACATGTCGGAGCCGCTGATCAGCGCGTTCCCCGAACTGGAGCACGTGGTGATCTCGCACGAGTCGGTGCTGTACGGCCCCGTCCTGGACGAGGCGCACCTCTACGGACTGCTGGCCCGCTTCCAGTCGCTCGGACTGCACGTGGTGGAACTGCGCCGCCTGCCCGAGTGACGGGGAGACGATTCGGAACGGAGCAAGAGATGGGCACGTATCTCGCCTACGACTATCCGCTGCTGGGCGCCTTCTGGACCATGCTGTGGCTCTTCCTGTGGATCCTCTGGTTCATCCTGCTCTTCCGGATCATCGTCGACATCTTCCGCGACGACGACATGGGCGGCTGGGGCAAGGCCGGCTGGCTGGCGTTCGTGATCCTGCTGCCCTTCCTGGGCGTGCTCGTGTACGTCATCGCCCGCGGCAAGTCCATGGGCGGCCGGGAGCTCCGGCACGCCCGCGCGCAGCAGAAGGCGTTCGACGACTACGTCCGTGAGACCGCCTCCGGCGGTGGCGCCGGAGGCGGCGCCGCCCGCAGCCACGCCGACGAACTCGCCAGGCTCTCCGAACTCCGGACCCGCGGCGACATCACCGAAGAGGAGTTCCGCCGGGCCAAGGCACTGGTCCTGGGCGACGACGCCCCGTCGGGGTCCGCGTCCGCGTCCACGACCACGGCAGACACCGGCGGCGCCTCCCGTAGCTGAGTCACGGGAGGACGGAAAGGAGAACCGAGATGGCCACCGCACACGCCTCCACCCACACGTCACGGAAGAGTTCGGCCAGCTACGCCTGGGCCGAGGGGCTGACGGCCTTCGCCGCCGTCATGCTCGGCCTGGCGGGGCTGCTCGCCATCTTCCGCGGCATCATGGCGATCGCCGAGGACGAGGTCTTCGTCACCACGCCCAACTACGTCTTCCAGTTCGACCTGACCGGGTGGGGCTGGGTCCATCTCGGGCTCGGCATCGTCGCCGTGCTCGTGAGCGCCGGACTGTTCATGACCCAGACCTGGGCACGCGTCCTCGGCGTGGCCATCGCCGGGCTCGTCATCATCGCCAACTTCCTCTCGCTGCCGTACTACCCGGTGTGGTCCGTCATCATGATCGCGATGTCCGGATTCGTCATCTGGGCCCTGTGCGTCAGCCGCAAGGACGACACCGGCGCCGCCTCCGGCGGGAGCCTGTCGTGAACGACCTGAAGTTCGAGCAGAAGCGTTCGCTGAGCCACGAGGAGGCGGCGGACCTGCTGGCCTCGCTCGCCAAGGCGTTCAAGAAGGGCGAGGAGGCCGAGCTGGCCTTCGGTGGGGGAACGCTGAGCCTGAAGGTCCCCGAAGGCTTCCGCACCGAGGTCGAGATCGAGGTCGACGGCGACGAGATCGAGATGGAGCTCGAACTGAAATGGCGAACGGGCGGCGAGTCCGCCGCCCCCGCGCCCCCGCCCGCCGAGGCGAAAGAGGACAAGCCGAAGGAGGACAAGCCGAAGGCCGCGAAGCCCAAGGACAAGGCCCCGAAGCCGAAGGCCGCGTCCGCCAAGCCCAAGAGCACCTCCGCGAAACCGAAGGGCAAGGGCAAGGGCAAGCGCGCCAAGCGCCGGGCCAGACGCGCCCGCGCCGCACGGTGACCCTGCGGGGCCACGGCCCCACGGCCCGGCCGCCGGTCCGGACGCTTCAGCGCCGGATCAGCCGCCGGGCCGTCGCCGTCGCCACCGCCGCCGTGCGCGAGTCCACGCCCAGCTTGGCGAAGATGTGCACCAGATGGGACTTCACCGTCGCCTGGCTCAGGAACAGCGCCTTGCTGATCTGCTGGTTCGACAGACCCTCGCCGACCAGCTGGAGCACCTCCAGCTCGCGCCGGGTCAGCGCCTCCGCCGGGGTGCGCATCCGGTCCATCAGCCGGTGCGCCACCGCCGGGGCGAGCGCCGACTGGCCGGCCGCCGCCGTCCGTACCGCCGCCGCCAGCTCCTCCGGCGGGGCGTCCTTGAGGAGATAGCCCGAGGCCCCCGCCTCCACCGCCGCCAGGATGTCCGCGTCCGAGTCGTACGTGGTCAGGACGAGGACCCGCGGCGCGCCCGGTACGGCGGTGATCGCCGCCGTCGCCTCCGAGCCGTGCATCCCCGCGCCGAACTGCAGGTCCATCAGGACCACGTCCACGCCCCCGGCGGCGGCCAGCTCGACCGCACGCTCGGCGGTCGCCGCCTCCGCGACCACGGCGAAGTCGGGCTCCGTGTCGAGGACGGCGCGCAGCCCGGCCCGTACCACCGGGTGGTCGTCGGCGAGCAGCAGTCGGACGGTCATGCGTCGGCTCCAGCGGGGAGGGTGAGGGGCAGGGGGAGGGAGACGGCGACGGCGGCGCCCTGGCCGGGGGCGGACTCGACGGTGAAGGAACCGCCGAGCGACTCCGCGCGCGAGCGCATCGCCGGCAGCCCGAAGCCGCCCTCGGAGGAGGGGCGTACGGCCCGCAGCGCGCCCGGGTCGAACCCCTTGCCGTCGTCCACCACGTCCAGGGTCACCGAGCCGCCCATGAAGGACAGCGTGATCTCGGCCCGTGAGGCTGCGGAGTGCCGGACCGTGTTCGCGAGCGCCGACTGCGCGATCCGCAGCAGTGCCACCTCGTACGGGGTGGGCAGCTCCACCGGCGTGCCGCTCACGGAGAACCGCACGCGCGGGCCGTCCGGACCGGCCGTCCCGCACAGCCGCTCAAGTGCCCCGGCCAGCGAACCGTGCTCCAGATCGGGCGGCGTGAGCGCGCGGACGAAGCGGCGCGCCTCCGCCAGGTTGTCCTGGGCGGCCCGCCGAGCCGCGTCGATGTGCCCGGCGGCCGGCGAGCCCTCCGGCAGCGCCCGCTCGGCGGCCCGCAGCAGCAGTTGGATCGAGGACAGGCCCTGGGCCAGGGTGTCGTGGATCTCCCGGGCGAGCCGTTCCCGCTCGGCGAGGGTTCCCGCGTGCCGCTCGGCCGCCGCGAGCTCGGCCCGGGTGGCGATCAGCTCCTCGACCATCCGCCGGCGCCGCTCGCTCTCCCGGTACAGGGCCTGGTAGCCGAGCACCGTCGCCACCGCGACCGCCGCGCCGAGCAGCGGCCCGATGAAGACGCCCGGGTTGAGCGCGGCGCCGTGCCGCACGTACGACAGGATCGCGGCGCCCGCCGTCAGGCCGACGGCCGGCAGCGACCAGCGCACCGGCAGCAGGTGCAGCTGGAGGAAGTACAGGGGGAAGGCGATCCACAGCCCGTCCGGCGTCACCCAGAGCAGCACCAGCCACGCCAGGCACAGCGTGCCCAGCCACACCGCGGCGGCCCGCTGCGACTCCCGTACGGCGGGCAGGAACGAGCCCGCCGCGTAGACGACGCCGGTGACGACGGCCGCCGCCACTCCGGCGGCGGTGTGCGCGCGCAGCGCGGCGAGCACGAGCAGGCCCGCCATCAGCAGGTGGAGGCAGAGCCGCAGGGCGCGGAGGGCGGGGGTGAGGTGACGCGGATCCATGACCCGTCCAGCGTAGGCGGCCCCGGAGACCGGTCCGGACAATCCGGACTCAACCGAAAGTTGGAAACAGTCACGCCCCCACACCCGTCATGTCTCGCGTAAGCCGGAGATAACGGGCCGATTCGGGCGCCGGACAGATCTGCCGTACGGTGCGAAATCATGGAAAACCGGATGTTCGGCGGAATTTACGGGACCGTGCTGGCCAGCGCGCTGCTCGCGGCGCTGCAGAGCGAGGGCGAACGCTTCACGCCGGTCTACGACGCGCTGTGGATCCTGGTCACGGCGGTCGCCGCCGGCCTGGTGCACGGATACGCGCACCACATGGCCGTCCATCGCACCGGCAGCGCCGCCGTGCGCTGGCGACGCCTGTTCACCGCGCTGGGCGACGAGTGGCCGCTGGTGGTCGCCGTCCTGCCCACCGTGGCGCTCCTGCTGCTCGCCGGGGCGGCGGATTGGAGCGAAGGCCCGGTCAGCACGGCCGGTCTCGCCCTCAACACCCTGCTGCTCGGCGGCTGGGGCACCTTCGTCGCGCTGAAATCCGGCTACCGGCGCACCTCGGCCGTGCTCGTGGGTCTCGCCGACGCGACGATCGGTCTGGCGATCGCCGTCGCCAACGCACTGATCAAGTAGGCGTCGACTCACGTAGTCGTCGAGGTGTCGATCGAGTGGCGGGCGGAGACCGGGCGGACCCCTTCCGGCCGGTCAACCGAAAGTTTGATGACGGAGCCATCCGTGGCGCGATGCCCGGGGGCACGTTCGCCGAGCAGTCTGGGTCCCATGTTCGTGGCATGGAGAGACCTGAGATTCGCCAAGGGGCGTTTCACCCTGATGGGCACCGTGATCGTGCTGATCACGCTGCTCGTCGGACTTCTTTCGGGACTGACCGCCGGGCTCGCACGCGAGAACATCTCGGCGATCACCGGCCTCCCGGCGGACCGGCTGGCCTTCGCCGCCCCGCCCGCCGGCCAGTCGGTCTCCTTCACCAATTCGACCGTCACCGAGTCCCAGTGGCGCGCCTGGGCCTCCCGCCCCGGCGTCGACGGCGCCGCGCCGCTCGGCATCCGCACCCTCAACGCGGCGGCCGGCGACCGCACCGCCGCCCTCTCCGCCTTCGGTACGGAGCCGGGCTCGGGTCTCGCGCCGGAGAGCGGCGCCGGGGCGAAGCTCGGCCCGGGCCGGGTGATCCTGTCCGAGTCGGCGGCCGAGGAGCTGGGCGTCGGGGCCGGGGACGCGGTGCGGCTCGGCACCTTGGACGCCACCGTCGCGGCGGTCGCCGGGGACGCCTCGTACAGCCACACCCCCGTCGTCTGGACCTCCCTCACCGACTGGCAGAAGCTCGGCCACAGCGGCACCACGCCCGAGGAGCAGGCCACCGTCATCGCCCTGACCGCCTCCGGCACCACCGTCGACTGGGCGGCCGGCGACGCGGAGCTGAAGACCTCGGCGAAGATGCCCGACGAGGCCCTCGGCGCCATAGGGTCCTACCAGGCCGAGAACGGCTCGCTCCAGCTGATGCGCGGCTTCCTCTTCGTCATCTCCGCGCTCGTCATAGGAGCCTTCTTCACCGTCTGGACCATCCAGCGCAGCGCCGACGTGGCCGTCCTCAAGGCGCTCGGCGCCTCCACCCCGTACCTCCTGAAGGACGCCCTCGGGCAGGCCCTGGTCATGCTCACCGCCGGCACCCTGCTCGGCACCGGGCTCGCCACCGGCATCGGCGCGCTCATCAGCGGCGGCGACGTGCCCTTCGTGCTCCAGCCGCTGACCGTGCTCGGCCCGGCCGCCGTGATGATCGTGCTCGGTGCGCTCGGCGCGGCCCTGTCCATCCGGCGGATCACCGCCGTCGACCCCCTGACCGCCCTCGGGAGTGCCCGATGAGCCTGCTGCTCGCAGACGTGACCCTGACCTACCCCGACGGCGACGGCCGGCTCACCGCCCTCGACGCCGTCTCCCTCGACGTGCCGGCCGGCACCCTGACCGCCGTCGTCGGCCCCTCCGGCTCCGGCAAGTCCAGCCTGCTCGCCGTGGCCGCCACCCTGGTCACCCCGGACAGCGGCCGGGTCGTCGTGGCCGGCACCGAGACCGGCCCGCTCGGCCCGGCGGCCCGCGCCGAGCTGCGCCGCGACCGCATCGGCATCGTCTTCCAGCAGCCCAATCTGCTGCCCTCGCTCACCGCGCTCGAACAGCTCCAGGTCATGGGGCACCTGTCCGGCCGTACGAGCCGGGCGGTACGGGACCGGGCCGCCGGACTCCTCGACGCCGTGGGCCTCGCCGAACAGGCGCACCGGCGCCCGCACCAGCTCTCCGGCGGCCAGCGCCAGCGCGTCAACATCGCCCGGGCGCTGATGAACGAGCCCTCCGTGCTCCTGGTCGACGAGCCCACCAGCGCCCTGGACCACGAGCGGGGCGCGGCCGTCATGGAGCTCCTCGCCGGTCTGACCGCCGAGCGCGGCACCGCCACGGTGCTCGTCACCCACGACCGGGCGCACCTGGGGCGCGCGGACCGGGTGGTGACGGTGCAGGACGGGCGGCTGACGGAGGAGACGGCGCCCGCGGCCGTGTGACCGAGCCGCGGTACGAAGAAGGGCGCCCGGAGCAGAGATGCTCCGGGCGCCCTTCTTCGTACCGCCGGACAGGCCCTAGGCCTGGCCGTTGCCCGCCGTGTTCACCAGGGCCGCCGACAGCTCCTGGGCGACCTGCTGCAGGATCGGGACGATCTTCTCGGTGGCGGCCTCGGTGACGCGGCCCGCCGGGCCCGAGATGGAGATGGCCGCCGCGGTGGGGGAGTCGGGCACCGGCACCGCGAGGCAGCGGACTCCTATCTCCTGCTCGTTGTCGTCGACCGCGTACCCCGTCTCGCGGACCGCCGCCAGGGCCTCCAGGAAGCCCTCGGGCGTGGTGATGGTCTTCTCGGTGGCGGCGGGCATGCCGGTACGGGCGAGCAGCGCGCGCACCTCGTCGGCCGGGGTGTCGGCGAGCAGCGCCTTGCCCACGCCGGTGGAGTGCGGCAGCACCCGGCGGCCGACCTCGGTGAACATGCGCATGGAGTGCTTGGAGGGCACCTGGGCGACGTAGACGATCTCGTCGCCGTCGAGCAGAGCCATGTTCGCCGTCTCGCCGGTCTCCTCCACCAGCCGCGCCAGGTACGGGCGGGCCCAGGTGCCGAGCAGCCGGGAGGCGGACTCGCCGAGCCGGATCAGGCGCGGGCCCAGGGCGTACCGGCGGTTGGGCTGCTGGCGGACGTAGCCGCAGGCGACCAGGGTGCGCATGAGGCGGTGGATGGTGGGCAGCGGCAGGCCGCTGCTGGCGGAGAGCTCGCTGAGCCCGACCTCGCCGCCGGCGTCGGCCATCCGCTCGAGGAGATCGAAGGCACGCTCGAGGGACTGGACGCCACCGCTCGCGGCGGCGGGTTTCGCGGCGTCGGTGGTGCTGGCGCTGGACGTCGGCACGGCAACGGTCCTTTCGGGGCAGGCGGGCAAGGCAGCAGCCTACCGGGCCGCCGAGCCGGACACACGGCCCAGGTCTCGGCGTCCGGGCCGGTCAGGGGGGTGTTTGTCCCAGGTCGGCGGCTGCCTCGCGGGCTCCTGATGCGCCCCGCATGTACGGAGCTACGTTCTACTGTACGAAATTTCCATTCCACTTCATGGAAACGTCCAATCGGCCCTCGCGAGGCCGGGTCGCGCCGGGCGATCCTGGAAACGTGCTCTTGACGGCATGTCGTCACGCACGCAGACTCCTTCAACAGTTCGTTGAATTTTTGGTTCCGCGGAAGCGGATGCGAGGAGAAGGGGTACGGGTGGACGTCAACCTGGTCCTGCGTTCGACGCGGGTGATCACGCCCGAGGGGACGCGTGCGGCGTCGATCGCCGTTGCGGGCGGGACGATCGCGGCCGTGTGGCCCTACGACGCCGAGGTCCCGGCCGGCGCCCGGTTGGAGGACGTCGGCGACGACGTGATCCTGCCCGGCCTGGTCGACACCCACGTCCACGTCAACGACCCGGGTCGGACGGAGTGGGAGGGCTTCTACACCGCGACGCGTGCCGCCGCGGCCGGCGGCATCACCACCCTCCTCGACATGCCCCTGAATTCCCTCCCGCCGACCACGACGGTGGAGCACCTGCGGATCAAGCAGGACACCGCTCGACCGAAGGCGCATGTCGACACCGGGTTCTGGGGTGGCGCGCTGCCGGACAACGTCAAGGACCTGCGGCCCCTGCACGACGCCGGCGTCTTCGGCTTCAAGTGCTTCCTCTCCCCCTCCGGGGTGGAGGAGTTCCCGCAGCTCGACCAGGAACAGCTCGCCGCGTCGCTGGCGGAGATCGCCGGGTTCGACGGGCTGATGATCGTCCACGCCGAGGACCCCCACGAGCTCGACGCCGCCCCGCAGAAGCCGGGCGCGAAGTATGCCGACTTCCTCGCCTCCCGGCCCCGCATCGCGGAGAACACCGCGATCCAGAACCTCATCGACCAGGCCCGCCGCCTCGCCGCCCGCGTCCACGTGCTGCATCTGTCGTCGTCGGACGCGCTGCCGCTGATCGCCGCCGCCAAGGCCGAGGGCGTGAAGATCACCGTGGAGTCGTGTCCGCACTTCCTCACCCTGACCGCGGAGGAGATCCCGGACGGGGCGACCGAGTTCAAGTGCTGCCCGCCGATCCGTGAGGCGGTCAACCAGGACGCCCTGTGGGAGGGGCTGGCGGACGGGACGATCGACTGCATCGTCTCCGACCACTCCCCGTCGACGGCTGATCTGAAGACCGGGGACTTCGCGTCCGCGTGGGGCGGGATCTCCTCGCTCCAGCTCGGGCTGCCCGCGATCTGGACCGAGGCCCGCCGCCGCGGCCACGACCTCACCGACCTCGCACGCTGGATGTCAACCAACCCGGCCAAGCTCGCCGGACTGGCCCGCAAGGGTGCGATCGAGCCGGGCCGGGACGCCGACTTCGCCGTCCTCGACCCCGACGCCACCTTCACCGTCGACCCCGCCGAACTCCAGCACCGCAACCGCGTCACCGCCTACGCCGGCAAGACCCTCCACGGCGTCGTCACCTCCGCCTGGCTCCGCGGTGAGCGGATCCAGCACCAGGGCACCCTCGCCGAGCCCACCGGCCGTCTCCTCGAAAGGAACAACTGACGTGTCCGTCATACCCAGCTTCACCGGAGACGCGAGCCCCTACGGCGGCGGTGACCCCTACGCCGACTACCGCACGGCCGACTTCCCCTTCACGCAGTACGCCGACCTCGCCGACCGGCGCCTCGGCGCCGGCGTCGTCGCCGCCAACGACGAGTTCTTCGCCGAGCGGGAGAACCTGCTCAAGCCCGAGGCCGCCGAGTTCGACCCCGAGCACTTCGGCCACAAGGGCAAGATCATGGACGGCTGGGAGACCCGCCGCCGTCGCGGCGTCTCCGCCGCGCAGCCCCACCCCACCGAGGACGACCACGACTGGGCCCTCGTGCGCCTGGGCGCCCCCGGCGTCATCCGCGGCCTCGTCGTCGACACCGCGCACTTCCGCGGCAACTACCCGCAGGCCGTGTCGGTGGAGGCCGCCTCCGTCGCCGGTTCGCCCTCGCCCGAGGAGCTGCTCGCCGACGACGTCAAGTGGACGACCCTCGTGCCGCGCACCGCCATCGGCGGCCACGCCGCCAACGGCTTCGCCGTCGACGTCGAGCAGCGCTTCACCCACCTCCGCGTCAACCAGCACCCCGACGGCGGCATCGCCCGGCTCCGCGTGTACGGCGAGGTCGCCCCCGACCCCGAGTGGCTCGGTGTGCTCGGCACCTTCGACCTCGCGGCCCTGGAGAACGGCGGCCAGGTCGAGGACGCCTCCGACCGCTTCTACTCCCCGGCCACCAACACCATCCAGCCCGGCCGCTCCCGCAAGATGGACGACGGCTGGGAGACCCGCCGCCGCCGCGACAAGGGCAACGACTGGATCCGCTACAGCCTCGCCGCCGAGGCCGAGATCCGCGCCGTCGAGATCGACACCGCGTACCTCAAGGGCAACAGCGCCGGCTGGGCCGCGCTCTCCGTCGCCGCCGAGGACTCCGAGGACTGGACCGAGATCCTGCCCCGGACCCGCCTCCAGCCCGACACCAACCACCGCTTCGTCCTCGACGCGCCGGCCGTCGGCTCCCGGGTCCGGATCGACATCTACCCCGACGGCGGCATCTCCCGCCTCCGTCTCTTCGGCTCGCTCACCGATGCGGGCACGGCGCGGCTGACCGCCCGCCACCAGGAACTGGGCGGCTGACGCCACCCGGTCACATGATCTGGGCGGGTACGACACCCCGCCCGGCACGAGGGCGCACCGGCCCGACAGCACCGGTGCGCCCTCGCCTTTCTTTTTTTTGCGGCTCGGTTCGCCGGTCCGTGGGGTGCCGGGTCAGGCCGCGTGGCCGCCGTCCACCGAGAACTCGGCGCCCGTCACGTACGCAGCGCCCGGGCCGGCCAGGAAGGCCACCGTCGCCGCGACCTCGTCGGGCGTGCCGAAGCGGCCCAGGGCCGTCATCGCCGCCTGGCCCGACGCGTACGGGCCGTCCGCCGGGTTCATGTCGGTGTCGACCGGGCCCGGGTGGACCAGGTTCGCCGTGATGCCCCGGTCGCCCAGCTCGCGCGCCAGCGCCTTCGTCAGGCCGACGAGGGCCGACTTGCTGGTCGCGTACAGCGTGCCGCCCGGCCCCGGCACCCGCTTCGTCATGCAGGTGCCGATGGTGATGATCCGGCCGCCGTCCGTCATGCGGGCGGCCGCCGCCTGGGAGGCCAGGAAGGTCGCGCGGACGTTCACCGCGAGGACCCGGTCCACCTCGGCGAGCGACAGCTGCTCAAGCGGGCCGAGCACCCCGACGCCCACGTTGTTCACAAGGACGTCGAGCCGGCCGAGCGCGTCCGCCGCCCACTCCACCGCCCCCGCCGCGTCCCCGGCGTCGGCCGCGTCCGCGCGCAGCGGCAGCGCCTTGCCGCCCGTCGCCTCGATCCGGGCCGCGACCGCCCGCGCCCGCTCCTCCTCCCGTACGTACGTGAAGGCGACGTGCGCGCCCTCCTCGGCCAGCCGGACGGCGGTCGCCGCGCCGATGCCCCGGCTGCCTCCGGTGACCAGGACCGCCTTGCCGTTCAACGTGGACATCTCGAACTCCTCGTACCTCGGTGACGCGGTGTCGTACCGCATCTCGTTGCGAGTTCAATCAAAGGCGGGCGGCGGCTGAGGTGCTGGCGGGAATCGGACGCCGAGCCGAGGGGGAGCCGGCCGGGGGAAACGTGTAGCCACCACCGGCCGCGCGCCGGTACGGTGATCCCCCCGCCCCGTGTGCGAGCCGCCGAAGTCTCCACCGCACCCCCAGAGTTGGAGACCGGATGTCGTCCCTCGCCGCCCCGCTGCCCCTCGACGCCCCGCGCCGCGCCTGGCTCACCGACCTGCCCGTCCTGCTCGTCGCGGTGGTCTGGGGCGCCAGCTATCTCGCGGCGAAGGGCATCACCACCGCCCACACCGTGCTCGCCGTCCTTGTTCTGCGCTTCGCCGTGGTGCTGCCGGTCCTGGTGGCCGCGGGCCGGCGCCGGCTGCGGGCGCTGAACGCCGCGCAGTGGCGCGGGGCCGCCGTCCTCGGCCTGATCCTCGCCGGGATCTTCCTCCTGGAGACGTACGGAGTCGTCCACACCTCCGCCACCAACGCGGGTCTGATCATCAGCCTCACCATGATCCTCACGCCGCTCGCCGAGGCGGCCGTCACCCGCACCCGGCCGTCCCGCGCCTTCCTGGCCGCCGCCGCGCTCTCGGTGACCGGCGTGATCCTGCTGACCCAGGGCGGAGGCTTCACCGCGCCCAGCCTCGGCGACCTGCTGATGCTGCTCGCGGCCCTCGCCCGTACCGTGCACGTGCTCGCGATGTCCCGGATCAAGGCCGTACGGAGCGCCGACTCGCTCTCCCTCACCACGGTCCAACTGGGCGCCGCCGTCGCCGTCTTCGCGGTCCTGGCCGCCGCGCCCGGCACCGGTGCCTCGCCGTGGGCGGCGGCCGCGGACTTCGGCCCCGGCGAGTGGGCGGGCCTGCTCTTCCTCTCCGTCTTCTGCACGCTCTTCGCCTTCTTCGTGCAGATGTGGGCCGTGCGCCGCACCTCCCCGTCCCGGGTCAGCCTGCTCCTCGGCACCGAACCCCTGTGGGCCGCGGCCGCCGGCATCGCGCTCGCGGGCGACCGGCCGGGCGTGGTGGGCCTGCTGGGCGCGGTCCTCGTCCTGGCCGGAACGGCGTGGGGCCGCCGGGCCGCCGACGGCGCCGCACACTAGTCGGCGGTCAGCCCACCAGGCGGCGGTCAGCTTCTGACTCGGTCCGACATCACCATCAGCGCGAAGCCGAGCGCCGCTATCACGATGTTCGCGAACAGCGCGTGGTCCGCCAGGAACCACACGTTGTCGGTCAGGAAGCGGGTCACCCCCATCAGCCGGAACCAGCCGTCGGTCAGCTCGCGGAGCACCCCGCAGATGCCGAAGACCGTCAACAGAAAGCCCGTGATCTCCAGAAACCTCTTCATGTCCCGAGCATGATCCACCGGCGGCCCCGCCCGCGTCGGCCGTCGGTATCGGACCCGGGACCCGCCGTACCGCCTTTCGTACGACCGAAGTCCCGACCCGCGCGACTTTGGTATCGCGCGGCGGCTTCCGTGCCGCACCACGGCCCCCACCTGCGTACATTTCCGGTATGACACGCACGGCCCGCCCGGAGCACACCTGGCTGCTCCCCTCCCATCTGGTCCAGGCCGCCCGCGACGGCGGCGACCGGCCGGAGGGGCCGCGGCCGCGCCGCACCGTGCGCGACTGGATCGTCGACACCGTCCTGTTCCTGCTCGCCGCGCTCGTCGGACTGCTCGCCGCCGAGACCAGCGCGCAGTACAACAGCGAGGCCGTCGCCCTCGCCGACCAGGTCGTCGGCGGTCTCGCCTGCGTCGCGCTCTGGCTGCGCCGCCGCTGGCCGGTCGGGCTCGCCGTCGCGCTGTCCCTGGTCAGCGTCGTCGCGCCGACCGCGGGCGGCGCGCTGCTCGCGAGCCTGTTCAGCGTCGCCGTGCGCCGCCCGTTCCGGCAGGTCGCCTGGATCGGGCTGCTCGCCATGGCCGCCTCCACCGCGCAGGTCTTCGCCCGCCCCGACCCCGGCACCGCCACCCTCCTCAACATCGGCGTCGGCGTCGTCCTGGTGCTGCTCGTCACCGCCTGGGGCATGCTGGTGCGCTCCCGCCGCCTGCTCGTCGAGGCGCTGCGCGACCGCGCCGTACGCGCCGAGGCCGAGGCCGAACTGCGCGCCCAGCAGGCCCAGCAACTGGCCCGCGAGGCCATCGCCCGCGAGATGCACGACGTGCTCGCGCACCGGCTCACCCTGCTCAGCGTGCACGCCGGCGCCCTGGAGTTCCGGCCCGACGCCCCGCCCGAGCAGGTCGCCCGCGCCGCCGGCGTCATCCGGGACAGCGCCCACGAGGCCCTGCAGGACCTGCGCGAGATCATCGGCGTGCTCCGCTCCCCGGACGAGGGCGCCGAGGACCGGCCGCAGCCCACCCTCGCCACCCTCGACACCCTGGTCGACGAGGTCCGCGAGGCCGGCATGAAGGTCGTCCTCGACTCCACCGTCACCGACCCGGACCGGGTCCCCGCCGCCACCGGCCGCACCGTCTACCGGATCGCCCAGGAAGCCCTCACCAACGCCCGCAAGCACGCCCCCGGCGCCGAGGTCACCCTCACCCTGCGCGGCCGCCCCGGCGACGGACTCACCGTCGAGGTCCGCAACCCCGCCCCCACCGGACCCGTCCCGCCCGTCCCCGGCTCGGGCCAGGGCCTCATCGGCCTCACCGAACGCGCCACCCTCGCCGGTGGCCGGATGGAGCACGGACCCGCCCCCGACGGCGGCTTCGCGCTGCACGCCTGGCTACCGTGGCCCGCATGACCTCCACCCCGCCGCCCACCGGGCCCACCGGGCCGTCCGAACCGCCGTCCGGCCCGCCGTCCGAGCGGACCCCGGTCCGACTGCTCGTCGTCGACGACGACCCCCTCGTCCGCGCCGGCCTCGCCCTCATGCTCGGCGGCGCCGAGGACGTCGAGATCGTCGGCGAGGGCGCCGACGGCGCCGAGGTGCCCGAGCTCGTCGACCGGCTCGCGCCCGACGTCGTCCTCATGGACATCCGCATGCCCGGCGTCGACGGCCTCACCGCCACCGAGCGGCTGCGCGCCCGGCCCGGCGCGCCCGAGGTCGTCGTGCTCACCACCTTCCACGCCGACGAGCAGGTGCTGCGCGCCCTGCGGGCCGGCGCCGCCGGGTTCCTCCTCAAGGACACCCCGCCCGCCGAGATCGTCACCGCCGTCCGCCGGGTCGCCGCCGGTGACCCCGTCCTGTCCCCGGCCGTCACCCGTCAGCTGATGAGCCAGCTCGCCCGACGTACACCGGCCCCGGCACCGGACGCCCCCGCCCCGGAAACCCCCGCCGCCGAGCGGCCGCCGTCCCGCCGCGCCCTCGCCCGCGAACGCCTCGCCGCGCTCGCCGAGCGCGAACGCGAGGTCGCCGTCTGCGTCGGCCAGGGCCGCTCCAACGCCGAGATCGCCGGCACCCTGTACATGAGCGTGCCGACCGTCAAGACCCACGTCTCACGCATTCTGGCCAAACTCGGCCTCAACAACCGTGTCCAGATCGCGCTGTTGGTCCACGACGCGGGACTGCTCGACCTCCCCGACGGCGAGGACGCGGACTAGCCTGACCCGATGTCGGTCACCGATCTGCGGGAGTACGGCGCGGACTTCACCGCGAACCCGTACCCCTACTACGCGAAGCTCCGCGCCTCAGGCCCGGTCCACGAGATCCTCACCCCCGAGGGCATCCCCGCCTGGCTGATCGTCGGTTACGACGAGGCCCGCGCCGCCCTCGCCGACCAGAGATTCATCAAGGACCCCTCCGTCGTCATGGACTTCGTGCCGCTGGAGTTCGAGGTCATCGGCCCCAACCTGCTCGGCATCGACCCGCCCGACCACACGCGGCTGCGCAAGCTCGTCGCGGGCGAGTTCACCGGCCGCCGGGTGGAGGCGCTGCGCCCCCGGATCCAGCAGCTCACCGACGAACTCCTCGACGCGATGGCCCCGGCGGGCCGCGCCGACCTCGTCGACTCCTTCGCCTTCCCGCTGCCCATCACCGTCATCTGCGAACTCCTCGGCGTCCCCGCCGCCGACCGCGACTCGTTCCGCGCCTGGTCGAACGAGCTCGTCGCCCCCACCGGCGCGATGACCGAACGCGAGGCCGTCGAGGGCTTCGGCGGCTATCTCGACGAACTCATCGAGGACAAGCGCGCCGCCGGCCCCCAGGACGACCTGCTCTCCGCGCTCATCGCCACCCGCGCCGAGGACGGCGACCGGCTCTCGCTGCCCGAACTCCGCGCGCTCGCCTATCTGTTGCTGATCGCGGGCCACGAGACCACGGTCAACCTCATCGCCAGCACCGTACGGCTGCTGCTCACCCACCCCGACCAGCTGGCCGCGCTGCGCGCCGACCCCGGACTCGTCGACGCGGCGATCGAGGAGGGGCTGCGCTTCGACGGGCCGGTCGAGGCCGCCACGTACCGCTTCTCCAGCGAGGACGTGGAGATCGCCGGGACGGTGATACCCGCCGGTTCCGTGGTGCTCGTCGGGCTCGCCGCCGGCGCCCGCGACGCCGCCCGCTTCCCGGACCCGGACCGCTTCGACGTCCACCGCGACCCGCGCGGCCACCTCGCCTTCGGCCACGGCATCCACTACTGCCTGGGCGCCCCGCTGGCCCGCCTGGAGGGCAAGATCGCCATCCGGTCGCTTCTTGAGCGCTTCCCGCGGCTGGAACTCGACCCCGACGGGGGCCCGTTGGAGTGGCTGCCGGGTCTGCTGATCCGCGGCACCCGCCGGCTCCCGGTCATATGGTGACCCCCATGACCTCCGCGACCCCCATGCCCGCCGAACTCGACGCCGACCTCGCCCGCAAGGTCCTGGACGCCCAGCCCTTCAGCCGTCTCCTCGGCGCCCGGATCGCCGCCTTCGGCGACGGTGCGGCGACGCTGGAGCTCGACATCCGCGACGAGCACCGCCAGCAGAACGGCTTCGTGCACGGCGGCGTGCTCTCGTACGCGGCCGACAACGCGATCACCTTCGCGGCGGGCTCGGCCCTCGGCCCCGCGGTGCTGACCGCCGGCTTCTCCATCCAGTACGTGCGCCCGGCGGTCGGCGCGGTACTGCGCGCCCGCGCGACCGTGGTGCACGCCGGGCGCCGGCAGGCGGTGGTGCGCTGCGACCTGTTCTGCGTGGACACGGACGGCACGGAGGGCACTGAGGGCACGGAGACCCTGTGCGCGGTCGCCCAGGGGACCGTACTGAACTCCGCCTGAAGCCTGGTCAGGACGCCTGGTCAGGACGCCTGGTCAGGACGCCTGGTCAGGACGCCGGGATCTCCGCCAGGCGCACCGGCCGGTGCTCGCGGCGGGACAGCTCGCACGCCTCGGCGATGCGCAGGGCCTCCAGCGCCTCCGCGCCGTCGCACGGGTTGTCCCGCTCGCCGCGCACCAGGCGTACGAAGGCGTCCAGCTCCGCCTCGTACGCCGGGGCGAACCGCTCCAGGAAGCCGGGCCAGGGCTTGCCGGGCGGCGGCGGGCCCATCGGCTCGACCGACTCGAGCGGGGTGCGCTCGTCCAGGCCCACCGCGAGCTGCGCCAACTCCCCGGCCAGCTCCATCCGTACGTCGTAACCGGCGCCGTTGCACCGGGTCGCGGTCGCCGTCACCAGCGTGCCGTCGTCCAGGGTGAGCAGCGCCGCCGCCGTGTCCACGTCGTGCGCCGCGCGGAACATCGCGGGCCCGGCGTCCGAGCCCCGCGCGTACACCTCCACGACCTCCCGGCCGGTCACCCAGCGCACCATGTCGAAGTCGTGCACCATGCAGTCCCGGAAGAGACCGCCGGACAGCGGCAGATACGCGGCGGGCGGCGGCGCCGGGTCGGAGGACGCCGTCCGTACGGTGTGCAGCCGGCCGAGCCGCCCCTCCGCGACGGCCTCCCGGGCCGCCCCGTACCCGGCGTCGAAGCGCCGCATGAAGCCCAGCTGCAGCTCGGTCCCGGCCTCCGCGACGGCCCGCAGCGCCCCGAGCGTCCCCGGTATCCCCAGCGCGATGGGCTTCTCGCAGAACGCCGGAAGCCCGGCCGCCGCGGCCCGCCCGATCAGCTCCGCGTGCGCCGCCGTCGCCGAGGCGATCACCACCGCGTCCAGCGCGTGATGCCCGAACAGCGCCTCGACGTCCGGGGCCGCCTCGGCCCCGAGCGCCCCGGCCACCCGCGCGGCCCGCGCCGGGTCGGCGTCCGCGAGGACCAGACCGTCGACCTCCGGGTGCCGCGCGAGCACTCCCGCGTGGAATCCGCCGATCCGTCCCGTCCCGACCAGTCCGATCCGCATGGCCCCAAGGTCGTTCGGATCGCGGCGGGTGTCAAGGAAGGGCCAGGACAACCGGACCCGCGCGCCCCTTCGCGTTCGGATCGCTCATCCGTGGGTAGGCCGTCTGTTTCGGATCAGGTGTGGATCAGGTGCGGATCAGGCCCCGCTGAAGATCGGCGCGACCCCCATGACCGATACTGCAATGCACGCAGAAGGACACAAAGGAGGGCACGGTCTCGTGACCAGGGTTCGCACAGGAGGGGTACGCGCGGCGGTCGGCGCCGTGCTCGCGGTGGCGCTGACCGCCGCGCTCGCCGGATGCAGCAGCACCGGCGGCAAGCGCGCGGAGGACGCCCGCAAGGCGGCCGCGGCCCAGGGCAGGGCGGCCGTGAACACCCCCCGCTGGACCTTCGCCATGGTCACCCACTCGGGCGACGGCGACACCTTCTGGGACATCGTCCAGAACGGCGCCAAGCAGGCCGCCGTCAAGGACAACATCAACTTCCTCTACGCCCACAGCGACGAGGCACAGCAGCAGGCCCAGCTCATCGACTCGTACGTGGCGAAGAAGGTCGACGGCATCATCGTCACCCTCGCCAAGCCCGACGCGATGAAGGCCTCCGTCGAGAAGGCCGTGAAGGCCGGCATCCCGGTGATCACGGTGAACTCCGGCGCCGACCAGTCCAAGGCCTTCGGCGCCCTCACCCACATCGGCCAGGACGAGACCGTGGCCGGCGAGGCCGTCGGCGACGAGCTGGACCAGAGGGGCCGCAAGAAGGCCCTGTGCGTCCTGCACGAGCAGGGCAACGTCGGACACGAGCAGCGCTGCGCCGGCGCGAAGAAGACCTTCGGCGGCGAGCTGCAGAACCTGTACGTGGACGGCACCAACATGCCCGACGTCCAGGCCTCCATCCTCGCCAAGCTCCAGTCCGACCCGTCGATCGACGCCGTCGTGACCCTCGGCGCGCCGTTCGCGGACGCCGCCGTGCAGGCGAAGAAGAGCGCCGGCAGCAAGGCCGAGGTCGACACCTTCGACCTCAACGCCAAGGTCGCGACCGCCCTGGAGGCCGGCACCCTCGGCTTCGCCGTCGACCAGCAGCCCTACCTCCAGGGCTACGAGGCCGTCGACCTGCTCTGGCTCTACCGCTACAACGCCGACGTCCTCGGCGGCGGCAAGCCGGTCCTCACCGGCCCGCAGATCATCACCAAGGACCAGGCGGGCGCGCTCAAGGAGTACACCGAGCGGGGCACCCGATGAGCGCCGCCTCCCCGCCCTCGGACGGCCTCGACCACGTCGACGAACGGCTGCTCCGCACCTCCCCGCTGAAGAAGCTGCTCGCCCGGCCCGAGCTCGGCTCGCTGGTCGGCGCCGTCGCCGTCTTCGCGTTCTTCTCGATCGTCGCGGACAGCTTCCTGCGCGCCGCCAGCCTCGGCACGGTGCTGTACGCGGCCTCCACCATCGGCATCATGGCCGTGCCGGTCGCGCTGCTCATGATCGGCGGCGAGTTCGACCTGTCGGCCGGTGTCCTGGTCACCAGCTCGGCGCTGATCTCCTCGATGTTCAGCTACCAGATGACCGCCAACGTCTGGGTCGGCGTCGGCGTCTCGCTGCTCGCCACCCTCGCCATCGGCGCGTTCAACGGCTTCATGCTGACCCGCACCAAACTGCCGAGCTTCATCATCACGCTCGGCACCTTCCTGATGCTGACCGGTCTGAACCTCGGCTTCACCAAGCTGATCAGCGGCACCGTCTCCACCAAGTCGATCGCCGACATGGAGGGCTTCCCCTCCGCCCGCAAGCTCTTCGCCTCCACCTGGACGGTCGGCGGGGTCGAGCTGAAGGTCACGATCCTGTGGTGGTTCGTGCTCGTCGCCCTGGCCACCTGGATCCTGCTGCGCACCCGCTTCGGCAACTGGATCTTCGCGGTCGGCGGCGGCGCCGACGCCGCCCGCGCGGTCGGCGTCCCGGTCTACAAGACCAAGATCGGCCTCTACATGGGCGTGGCCTTCTGCGCCTGGATCTCCGGCCAGCACCTGCTGTTCTCGTTCGACGTCGTCCAGTCCGGCGAGGGCGTCGGCAACGAGTTGATCTACATCATCGCGGCCGTCATCGGCGGCTGCCTGATCACCGGCGGCTACGGCTCCGCCATCGGCTCGGCGGTCGGCGCCTTCATCTTCGGCATGACCGGCAAGGGCATCGTGTACGCCGAGTGGAACCCGGACTGGTTCAAGTTCTTCCTGGGCGCGATGCTGCTGCTCGCGACGCTCCTGAACGCCTGGATCCGCAAGCGCGTGGAGGCGACCAAGTGACGACCGAGTCCACCGGCAGCACCGCCACCCCGCTCGTCGAGCTCGACGATGTCAGCAAGTACTACGGCAACATCCGCGCCCTCGAAGGGGTCTCCCTGGAGGTGAACGCGGGGGAGATCTCCTGCGTCCTCGGCGACAACGGCGCCGGCAAGTCCACCCTCATCAAGATCGTCGCCGGGCTCCACCGGCACGACGCCGGCAGTTTCCGCATCGAGGGCGAGGAGGTCACCCTCGCCAACCCGCGCGACGCCCTGGACCGCGGCATCGCCACCGTCTACCAGGACCTCGCCGTCGTCCCCCTGATGCCCGTCTGGCGCAACTTCTTCCTCGGCTCCGAGCCCACCCGCGGCAAGGGCCCCTTCAAGCGCCTCGACGTCGCGACCATGCGGGAGACCACCCGTACGGCGCTGCTGCGCATGGGCATCGACCTGCGCGACGTCGACCAGCCCATCGGCACCCTGTCCGGCGGCGAGCGCCAGTGCGTGGCCATCGCCCGCGCCGTGCACTTCGGGGCCAAGGTCCTCGTCCTCGACGAGCCGACCGCCGCGCTCGGCGTCAAGCAGTCCGGGGTCGTCCTGAAGTATGTGGCGGCCGCACGTGACCAGGGCCTCGGCGTGGTCCTCATCACCCACAACCCGCACCACGCCTATCTCGTCGGCGACCGATTCGTGCTCCTGAAGCGCGGTGTCATGGCCGGCAGCCACACCAAGGGCTCCATCACCCTGGACGAGTTGACCCGCCAGATGGCCGGCGGCAGCGAGCTGGAGGACCTGCGCCACGAATTGGAACGCCCCTCCGGAACGTAATCCCTTCATCACGCGGACCTCACATCCCACCTGGCAGAATCGAGCCGATGAGTACCTACCGTGACCTCACGCACCGCGGCTCGGCTCGCGGCACGGTCCTGCGGACCGTCGGCACCCGGGAGCGGCGCTCGCACCTGACCGCGCCCCGCGTGCCGACCGTCGGCATCGACATCGGCGGTACGAAGGTGATGGCCGGGGTCGTCGACGCCGACGGCAACATCCTGGAGAAGGTCCGCACCGAGACCCCCGACAAGTCCAAGAGCCCCAAGGTCGTCGAGGACACCATCGTCGAACTGGTCCTGGACCTCTCCGACCGGCACGACGTGCACGCCGTCGGCATCGGCGCGGCCGGCTGGGTCGACGCCGACCGGGCCCGGGTGCTCTTCGCCCCCCACCTCGCCTGGCGCAACGAGCCGCTCAGGGACGCGCTCCAGGACCGGCTCGCCGTCCCCGTCATGGTGGACAACGACGCCAACACCGCCGCCTGGGCCGAGTGGCGCTTCGGCGCCGGACGCGGCGAGGACCACCTCGTCATGATCACCCTCGGCACCGGCATCGGCGGCGCCATCCTGGAGGACGGCCAGGTCAAGCGCGGCAAGTACGGGGTGGCCGGCGAGTTCGGCCATATGCAGGTCGTCCCCGGCGGCCACCGCTGCCCCTGCGGCAACCGCGGCTGCTGGGAGCAGTACAGCTCCGGCAACGCGCTGGTCCGCGAGGCCCGCGAGCTGGCCGCCGCCGACTCCCCGGTCGCGTACAACATCATCGAGCGGGTCAAGGGCAGCGTGCCCGACATCACCGGCCCGCTCATCACCGAGCTCGCCCGCGAGGGCGACGCCATGTGCGTCGAGCTGCTCCAGGACATCGGCCAGTGGCTCGGCGTGGGCCTCGCCAACCTGGCCGCCGCGCTCGACCCCTCCTGCTTCGTCATCGGCGGCGGTGTCTCCGCCGCCGACGACCTGCTCATCGGCCCCGCCCGGGACGCCTTCCGGCGCCACCTCACCGGCCGCGGCTACCGCCCCGAGGCGCGGATCGCCCGCGCCCAGCTCGGCCCCGAGGCCGGCATGGTCGGCGCCGCCGACCTCGCCCGGCTCGTCGCCCGCCGGTTCCGCCGCGCCAACCGCCGGCGGGTCGAGCGCTACGAGCGGTACGGCCGCTACGCGCAGGTGCTGCGCGGCGCGACCACCGAACGCGGCTCCCGCCCCACCCAGGACCCCCAGCCATGACCGTGCCCCACCCGACCCTGCCGCCCGAGCACTCCGAGCGCCCGCCCGAGCCGCCCGAGGGCCGGCTCCCCGAGGACCGCGGCCACATGCTGCGCCGGCGCGTGCTCACCCTGCTGATCATCGTGCTGCTCATCGGCGTGCCCGCCGGCTATCTGGCGATCTCCGCCGGGCAGAGCCGCGACAGCGGCCGCGACAAGGAACGCGAGTCCTCCGCCGTCGGCCTCCAGGACAACTGGCCCTCGCTGATGAAGCGCCGGGTCTTCGAGATCCCGGTCCCGTCCGACGCCTGGCACGTCGCCTACTACGAGACCAGCAACTGGAAGACCAGCCGCCTCTACGTCCAGTTCACGACCTCCGCCGCCGGCCTGGACGCGTTCCTCGCGGACAGCGGCACCGGCCGCGCGGCCCTGAAGCCGGGCGAGGTGACGATCACCGACCGCGACGCCGACATCGTCGGCTGGCGGTTCACCCCCGACCGGGCCTGGTCCGGTGCCACGATCACCCGCGAGCAGCCCCGCCCGCACACCACCATCACGGCCGACCTGACGGATCCGGCCTTCCCGCGCGTGTACGTGGTGTCGGCGACCTCGCCCTGATGGGTACGGCGCGGGGCGCGGCTGAGTAGCGCGACTCAGGACGCCCGGGGCGCCCCCGGCCGAGCATGGCGTCAGGAACGTCGCCGACCTCGGGGGGACCCCATGCTGAGCCGCCTTTCCGGACACCTGCTGCCGACCGTGGCCCGCCTGGGCGTCACCGCCGACCCGCGGGCGGCCCTCGCGCCCGGCAGCATCCTGGTCGCCAACCACACCTCGCTCGCCGACCCGGCGGTCGTCCTCGCCGCCCTGCGCCGGCTCGGCGTCGAACCCGTCGTCGCCGCCACCGCCGGCCTCTGGCGCGTGCCCGGGCTCGGCCGGGCGCTGGCCCGCGAGGGCCACATCCCGGTGCACCGGGGCAGCGCCCGGGCCGCCGAGGCCCTCGACCTCGCGGCCGAGGCCCTCGCCGCGGGACGCCTGGTCCTGCTCTACCCGGAGGGCGGACTGCCGCGCCGCAGGGACGCCGCCGAGGCGCCCCCGGAGGCCTTCCGCAGCGGCATCGCCCGGCTCTCCCGGCGCACCGGAGCCCCGCTCGTCCCCATCGGGCAGGCCGGCGCCCGCCGGCTGATCTCCGGCGGTACGGCGAAGCAGCTCGCCGGCCTTGCGACCGCCCCGCTGCGCCGCCCGGACCTCCACGTCCACATCGGCCGCCCGCTCGTGCTCACCGGCGACACCCCGGCCCGTACCGCCCAGGCGCACCGCGCCGTCACCGCCGCCTGGCGGGAGGCCGCCGCGCGGCTCGGCGAGCCGGCCGCCGCGGTGTTCCCGCTGCCCTCGCCCACGAGCGGGGAGGAGTGGCGTGAAGCCGCCGCCTGAGATCTTCACGGGGCCGCCACAACGCGGGACGGGTTGCGCGGGGTGACGACCCGGGCACGGCGGACGGCGGAGGATGTGAGAGCGTGCAGGGCGTGAGTGAGAATCCGACGAACACCCTGCAGTACCGCATCGACGGGCGGGACGACGCACCGGTCCTGGTGCTCGGTCCCTCGCTCGGCACCACCTGGCACATGTGGGACCGCCAGATCCCCGAACTGACCCGCTCCTGGCGGGTCGTGCGCTTCGACCTGCCCGGACACGGCGGCGCCCCCGCGCACCCGGCGAGCTCCGTCGCCGAGCTCGGCGACCGGCTGCTCGACACCCTCGACGAGCTCGGCATCCAGCGCTTCGGCTACGCGGGCTGCGCCCTCGCCGGAGCCATCGGCCTCGACCTCGCGCTGCGCGCCCCGCACCGGGTGGCCTCCCTCGCCCTGGTCTCCACCTCGCCCCGCTTCGGCACCCCGGACGAGTTCCGCCAGCGCGGCGTGATCGTCCGCACCAACGGCCTCGAACCGATGGCCCGCACCGCCCCCGAGCAGTGGTTCACCCCCGCGTTCGCCGGCGCCCAGCCCGCCATCGTCGACTGGGCCGTGCAGATGGTCCGCACCACCGACCCCGGCTGCTACATCGCCGCCTGCGAGGCGCTCGCCGTCTTCGACGTCCGCGACGCCCTGGAGCGGATCGGCGTCCCCGCGCTCGTCCTGGTCGGCGCCGACGACCGGGTCACCGGGCCCGCCGAGGCCCGCACCCTCGTCGCCGGGATAGCCGACGCCCGGCTCGCCGTCGTCCCCGGCGCCTCCCACCTCGCGCCCGTCGAGCAGCCCGCCGCCGTCACCGAACTGCTCACCGGCCACTTCGCGCCGCTCGCCCAGGAGTCCACCGGCTCCCTCGCCGTGCCCGGCATGCCGCCGGTCTCCGCGCCCGTCGTCCCGGCCGGCGAGCTCGGCCCCGCGGCCCCCGCCGAGGACGAGGACACCCGCCCCGACCCGTACGAGAGCGGGCTCAAGCTGCGCCGCGAGGTGCTCGGCGACGCGCACGTCGACGAGGCGCTCGCCGACCCCTTCGGCGCCGACTTCCAGCACCTCCTCACCCGCTTCGCCTGGGGCGAGGTGTGGAGCCGCGAGGGGCTCGACCGGCGCACCCGCAGCGCCGTCACCCTTGCCGCCCTGATCTCCGGCGGCCACCACGAGGCCCTGGCCGACCACACCCGCGCCGCCCTGCGCAACGGCCTGACCCCCGACGAGCTCCGCGAGATCCTCCTCCAGACCGCCGTCTACTGCGGCCTCCCGGCCGCCGAGAGCGCCCTCCGGGTGGTCCGCCGGGTGATCGAGGAGGACACCACGCCCCGGTAGCGGTGCCGGCCGTAGGCTCGGTCCCGTGAAGCTGACGAAGAACACCCACGCCTGCGTCCGTCTGGAGAAGGACGGGCGCACGCTCGTCATCGACCCCGGGATGTTCACCGAGGAGGACGCCGCGCTCGGCGCGGACGTCCTCCTCGTCACCCACGAGCATCCCGACCACTTCGACGAGGCCCGGCTGCGCGCCGCCCTGGACGGCAATCCGGCCGCCGAGGTGTGGACGCTGCGCAGCGTCGCCGAACAGCTGTCCGCGGCCTTCCCCGGCCGGGTGCACACCGTGGGGCACGGGGACACGTTCAGCGCCGCCGGCTTCGACGTCCAGGTGCACGGCGAGCTGCACGCGGTGATCCACCCCGACATCCCGCGCATCACCAACGTCGGCTTCCTCGTCGACGGCGCCGTCTTCCACCCCGGCGACGCCCTCACCGTGCCCGACCGGCCGGTGGAGACCCTGTTCCTGCCGGTCATGGCCCCGTGGAACAAGATCTCCGAGGTGATCGAGTACGTCCGCGAGGTCAAGCCGGTGCGCGCGTACGACATCCACGACGCGCTCCTCACCGACCTGGCGCGCCCCATCTACGACCGCCAGATCGGCGCCCTGGGCGGCACCGATCACCGCCGCCTCGCCCCGGGCGACTCGGCCGAGCTCTGAGCGACCCCGGCCTGTCAGACCCCGGGGCGAGGGCCTGTCCGGCGGATCATGGCCGGGCCCGCGACGCCTGGCACGGCACCTGGCTGCGTTGCCGAAATGCCCCCATAGCTCCGCTATGAGGACACTCCGGCGCCTTGCCATGCACCGCACCAGACGCCGCGGGCTATCCGACCCTGATCCGCCGGACAGGCCCTAGGCTTGCGCTCATGCGCATCGCCACCTGGAACGTCAATTCGATCACCGCCCGGCTGCCCCGGCTCCTGGCCTGGCTGGAGAGCAGCGGCACCGACGTGCTGTGCATCCAGGAGACCAAGTGCACCGCCGAGCAGTTCCCCGCCGCCGAGCTGCGCGAGCTGGGGTACGAGTCGGTGGTCAACGCCACCGGACGGTGGAACGGGGTCGCCCTGGTCTCCCGGGTCGGCCTGGACGACGTGGTCACCGGGCTGCCCGGCGGCCCCGACTACGACGGCGTGCAGGAGCCGCGGGCGATCTCCGCGACCTGCGGCCCGGTCCGCCTCTGGTCGGTCTACGTGCCGAACGGCCGGGAGGTCGCCCACGACCACTACGCGTACAAGCTGCGCTGGCTGGAGGCCCTGAAGGCGGCCGTCGCCGACGACGCGGCGGGGGAGCGCCCCTTCGCGGTGCTCGGCGACTACAACATCGCGCCGACCGACGACGACGTCTGGGACATCGCCGAGTTCGAGGGCCTCACCCATGTCACCGAGCCGGAGCGGGCCGCGCTCGCCGCGCTGCGCGAGGCCGGCCTCGGCGACGTGGTGCCGCGCCCGCTGAAGTACGAGCACCCCTACACGTACTGGGACTACCGCCAGCTGCGCTTCCCCAAGAACAAGGGCATGCGCATCGACCTGGTCTACGGCAACAAGCCGTTCGCGGACGCCGTCAAGGACAGCTACGTGGACCGCGAGGAGCGCAAGGGCAAGGGCGCCTCCGACCACGCCCCGGTCGTCGTCGACCTCGACCTCTGACCGTCGTCTGACCGTCGTCCGGCTGTCGTACGGCCGTCCCGCGCGCCGGGTGCCCGCGTGCCGGGTGGTGCCCCCCAGGGGTGCGGTGCGACGCTGTTCGGATGAACATTCCTTTCCTGGACAACTGGCGCAAGAAGCACGACACGGCACGCTCCCCCCTGGTCTCCGTCTTCGACCGGGACCCGGAGGGGGCGGCCGAGCTGCTCGCCGAGTGCGAGCTGCTGCGCGCCCGTGCCCAGGAGGCCGGGGTGGCGCTCGACGACACCCCGCGCTCGCTCGCCGCGCTCGACCAGCTGCCACCGCGCTGGCGGGACGACCCGGAGGAGCTGCCCTGGGTCGGCAACGACGCGGGCCTCTATCTCGGCACGGTGATCGTCCGGACCGTGCCGGGCGCCGGCTGGCGGCTGCGGCCCGACGGACAGCCGGTGGTCCTGCTGCCCTCCGGGCGCGAGGTCAACGTGGTCGAGGCGGGCCTCGACTGGGCCACGACCGGGATCCCCGAGCTGTCCCAGATCTACGCCGAATCGGCGGAGTTCTGACTCCTTTGCAGTAAATACGGCTTATCCCGGTTTCATGCGTGTCGGGTGTGAAGTCCCTTTTCTCGGCGGATAGTTTGCGCTGACCTCGACAGCAGCTGAGAGACCAGGGGGCAGGGCAGCAGATGGCCGTCGTCGATCCGTTGATCGAACTGCGGGGCGTGAACAAGCATTACGGCGCCCTGCACGTCCTCCAGGACATCCACCTCACCGTCGGGCGCGGGGAGGTGGTCGTGGTCATCGGACCCTCCGGCTCCGGCAAGTCCACGCTGTGCCGGGCGATGAACCGCCTGGAAGCGGTCGAGTCCGGCGAGATCCGCATCGACGGACAGCCGCTCCCCGAGGAGGGCAAGGCGCTCGCCAAGCTGCGCGCCGAGGTCGGCATGGTCTTCCAGTCCTTCAACCTCTTCGCCCACAAGACCGTGCTCGCCAATGTCTCCCTGGCGCAGGTGAAGGTCCGCAAGCGCGGGAAGGACGAGGCGGACCGGCGCTCCCGCGAACTCCTCGACCGGGTCGGACTCGCCGCCCACGCCGACAAGTTCCCCGCCCAGCTCTCCGGCGGCCAGCAGCAGCGCGTGGCCATCGCCCGCGCCCTCGCCATGGACCCCAAGGCCCTCCTCTTCGACGAGCCGACCTCGGCCCTCGACCCGGAGATGATCAACGAGGTCCTGGAGGTCATGCGGCAACTGGCCCAGGAGGGCATGACGATGGTCGTCGTCACCCACGAGATGGGCTTCGCGCGCTCCGCCGCCAACCGCGTGGTCTTCATGGCCGACGGCCGGATCGTCGAGGACCGCGAGCCCGAGGCCTTCTTCACCACCCCGAACAGCGACCGCGCCAAGGACTTCCTGTCCAAGATCCTCCAGCACTGACCGGACCGGGAGCAGCGCAACCCCCATGCAGCGAACGAAACGAACCCTCGCCGCGCTCGCCCTGCTGCTCGCCGCCGCCCTCACCGGCGCCGGCTGCGGCAAGGAGGGCAGCCCGCCCGTCAAGGGCCCCCAGCCGGACCAACTCCCGGTCTACCAGGTGCGGTCCGGCTTCACCCTGGCCGACTCCGCGACCTGGAACCGGGCGAAGAAGCGCGGACGGCTCGTGGTCGGCGTCAAGGAGGACCAGCCCTACATGGGCGAGAAGGACCCGGCGACCGGCGTCTACTCGGGCTTCGACATCGAGATCGCCCGGATGATGTCCGCCTCTCTCGGCTTCGACCCGGCCGGCATCTCCTTCCGGACCATCGCCTCGGCCAACCGCGAAACCGCCCTGCAGAACGGCCAGATCGACTACTACGTCGGCACCTACACCATCAACGACAACCGCAAGAAGCTCGTCGGCTTCGCCGGCCCCTACTACCTGGCCGGCCAGTCCCTCCTGGTCCGCACCGACGAGAACGACATCGACGGACCCCAGGACCTGGCCGGCAAGCGGGTCTGCTCCGCCGCCGGCTCCACCCCGTACCAGCGCATCCAGAAGGACTACCCGCAGGCCGAACTCGTCGCGTACGACACCTACTCGGTCTGCGTCGACAACCTGCTCACCTACCAGGTCGACGCCGTCACCACCGACGACACCATCCTCATGGGCTACGCGGCCAAGGTCCCCGACGAACTCAAGCTGGCCGGAAAGCCGTTCAGCAAGGAGCCGTACGGCATCGGCGTGCCGCACTCCGACACCGCGCTGCGCCTCGCCCTCGACGACGCGATCGCCGCCCACGAGAAGAACGGCGACTGGAAGGAGGCGTACGACGCGACCCTCGGCCTGTCCGGCGTGCCCGTGCCCGCCCCGCCCGCCATCGACCGCTACCCGGCGAGCTGAGGAAGGAGCACCACCCCGCCATGGACGTCCTGACACAGAACTTCTCCACCTACGGCGAAGGCTTCCTCGGCACCGTCGAACTCACCGTCTACTCCTCCCTGTTGGCCCTCGTGCTCGGCTTCCTCGTGGCCTCCTTCCGGGTCGCCCCGGTCCGCTCGCTGCGGGTGTTCGGCACCGCGTGGGTCACCGTGCTCCGCAACACCCCGCTCACCCTGCTGTTCTTCGCGGTGATGCTGGGCCTGCCCCGGTTCGGCCTCGTGCTGCCCTTCGAACTGTTCGCGGTGCTCGCCCTCGGCTGCTACACCTCCGCGTTCATCTGCGAGGCGCTGCGCTCCGGCATCAACACCGTGCCGCTCGGCCAGGGCGAGGCCGCCCGCAGCCTCGGCATGACCTTCGGCCAGACCCTCGGCAACGTCGTGCTGCCACAGGCCTTCCGCTCGGTGATCCCGCCGATCGGCTCCACCCTCATCGCCCTCGCCAAGAACTCCGCCATCGCCGGCGCGTTCAGCGTCACCGAACTCCTCGGCACCTACAAGACGTTGAGCGAGCTCGGCTACAACATCGTCTGGACCTTCGTCTGGATCGCCGTCGGCTACCTCATCATCACCCTCGCCATCAGCGCGCTCTTCCACCTCCTGGAGAAGCGCTATGGAGTCGCCCGATGACCACCGCCACCTCCGCGCTCTACGACATCCCGGGCCCGCGCACCCGCCGACGCCATCTGATCTACGGTCTGATCTCGACCGCCGTCCTGCTCGGCCTCGCGTCCTGGATCCTCTATCTCCTCTTCGACACGGGCCAGTTCACCGCCACCAAGTGGACGCCCTTCGAGTACCAGGGCATCCAGGAACTGCTCCTCCGGGGCCTCGGCAACACCCTCAAGGCCTTCGCGTACGCCTCGGTGCTCTCCCTCGCGCTCGGCGCGGTCCTCGCCACCGGACGCCTCTCCGAACACCGGGCCTTCCGCTGGACCTCCACCCTGCTCGTCGAGTTCTTCCGGGCCATGCCGGTCCTCGTGATGATCTTCTTCATCTTCGTGGCGCTCAAGGTCCAGCCGCTGCCCGCCCTGGTGGCCGGACTCACTCTCTACAACGGCTCGGTGCTCGCCGAGGTCTTCCGCACCGGCGTCCACGCGGTGGCCCGCGGGCAGCGGGAGGCCGCGTACGCGCTCGGCATGCGGAAGACCCAGGTGATGACCTATGTCCTGGTGCCGCAGGCGGTGCGGGCCATGCTGCCCGCCATCATCAGCCAGCTGGTGGTGGCCCTGAAGGACACCTCGCTCGGCTTCCTCATCACGTACGAGGAGTTCCTGCACGCGGGCAAGCTGATCGCCTCCAACCTGGACTACGACCTGCCGTTCATCCCGGTGGTGCTGGTGATCTCACCGATCTACATCGGCATGTGCATGCTGCTGTCCTGGTTCGCCACCTGGGTGGCGCGGAGGGAGCGCCGCAGCCCCCGGACGAAGGCCGTCGACGTCGCTCCGGCGGAACCGCCCACGCTGCTGCCGGACCGGGAGTAGCCTCCCGGCACGGCGCACCAGCCCCGCCCGGGCCCTGCCCGCCCGGCAGCAGCCGTGATCACTCCGACCGCAGCGGTACCGACACATGACTCGGGTCGGCCGCGGGCGAGGAGAAGGTCAGCTGCGCGCCGGTCGGGTTGTGCTCGATGTACAGCGGGTCGACGGTGTCGACGACCAGCGCGAGCCGGTGGCCGGCCGGTACGTCGTAGGCCGTGGAGAAGAGGTCCAGGTCGACGGCGAACGGCCGCCCCGGCTGCCGGTCGTGGAAGGTGTACGGGGCGTGGGTGACCAGCTTGCCGATCCCGAGCGGGCCCACGTCGTAGAGGTACGCCACGAAGGTGCCGCTCTCGGCGGTCGGGGTGACCGTGGTGTGCAGCCGGGCCGTGCCGCGCACCCGCTGCGGGGTGGCGTACCGCTCGGACTGCCACACGCCCGCGAAGGCGCGGGGGAGCAGCGGGACCGAGACGGCGGGCGGGGCCTGGAAGAACTGGTCCAGGAGGTTGGACAGCAGGACGACGCCGCCGTCGGCGCCGGAGTCGACGTTGGCCCACAGGTGCTCGGAGCCGCCGAGCGGGATCTCGCGCCGGTTGGCGTTGACCGACGTCCAGTCCGGGTAGCCCTCGTAGCCGGCGTCGGAGCGCGGCTTGAGCCGGACGGGCTGCTCGCGGTCGACGCCGTTGTCGACGCCCTTGAGGTAGTGGTCGAACCAGCGGTGGGCGCTGGTCCAGGTGTCGTTGGGCAGCCCGAGCAGTCCGGTGGCCTCGGCGGTGGCGTGGTCGCCGGGCCGGAACTCCAGGCGCTTGGGCCCGGCCAGCTTCTCGTAGAAGCTCGCGAACTGGTTGGGCGGGAAGATGGTGTCGCCCCAGGCGTTGCCCAGCATGATCGCGGGCCGGTTGGCGTTGAGCGCGTCGAGGTGGGTCGCGGCGGAGCGCTTGCGGCCCCACGCGATCATCTCGTCCTCCTTGTCCAGGTTGGAGGAGAGGAAGTCCTTGAGCGTCTGCTGGAGTTCGGGCCCGGGCCGGCCGGTGAGATAGCCGGCGCCGCCGAGCAGCGCGGCGGCCTGGAGGTGCTGGGTGCGGCCGCTGTAGATGGAGTCGATGAGGTCGGCCCAGCCGCTGAGCGCGGCGACCGCCTTGACCCGCTTGTCGTGCGCGGCGACGAGCAGGCTGATGCCGGCGCCGTACGAGACGCCCGCCATGCCCACCTTGGCGGGATCGGCCGGAGTGTTCGCCAGCGCCCAGTCGATGACGAGCGAGGCGTCGGCGACGTCCTTCGGCCCGGCGGTCTCGATCTCGCCGCCGGACTGCCAGAAGCCGCGCGAGTTGTAACTCACCACGACATAGCCGGAGTCGGCGAGCTGCTTGGCCTGGGCGAGGTACTCGACCTGGGGCATCGCCCAGCTGGTCGGCAGCACGATCACGGGGTAGCGGGCGCCGGCGGCGGCACCGGCCGGGGTGACGACATTGGCCTTGAGGACGGTGCCGCCGTCGCCGGCGATGTCGACGAAGCGGACGGTGTCGGCGGAGTCCGCCTGGGCGGCGGGGGCGAGCCCGAGGGCCGTCCCGGCGACGAGGGCCGCCGAGACGGCGAAGGTCAGGGCTGTGCGCACGGGGTCACTCCTCACTGGTTCACTGAATGGGGGGCAGTGAAAGTGACCCGACGGTAACCGCGATGCCTTACCGGAGGTAACTGGTCGGTAAGTTACGCATGGGTAACGATTGGCCGGTTCGCGTCAGTGCGGTGAGCCCTCGCCCCCGAGGTCACCGGCGCCCCGCCCGGCTCACGGGGCCGTGGCCGCCCGCTGCGCCTCCAGTGCGTGGCGCAGCCGTCCCTCCCCGCCGGGCACGTCGTCCGGGATCCGCCGCGCGGCCGCCACCGCCTCGGTCGCCAGGTCGAGGCGCACCCGCCGGTCCCCGCTGCGGCCGGCCGCAAGCAGCAGCCCGTCGACCAGCTTCGGCAGATACGCCCTCGGGCTCACCTCCGCGAGCACCCGGTACGCCAGCACCTCCTCCCACGAGATGTCGTCCCACGCGCCCAGTTGCTTGCTCCCCAGGAGCAACACCCGTGCCCGCAACACCGCGTCGTGATCGATCTTCCCCATGTGCCCCCTGTTCTCCGTGTGATGCACGACGGAGATTCTGGGAGTCGGAGGACACCCCGGACAAGGCTCCCGAACTGTGCGTTCCGTCCTACGAAATCAGCCGCTGACCTGTCATGATGGTGACGTCTTCACTCCGACGGGAGGGTCGGTGGAAAAGCCGGACGCCACACCCGACGTCTTCGACCCGCGGATCTACGCCGCCGGGATCCCGCACGAGCGCTTCCGGCTGCTCCGGGACCGGTGGCCGGTCGCCCGTCAGCGGGAGCCGGAGATCCTCGGCTGGCCCGCCGGGCCCGGTTTCTGGGCCGTCACCCGGCACGCCGACGTCGTACGGGTCCTCAAGGACGCCGCCGGATACTCCTCGTACCTCGGCGCCACCCAGATCCGCGACCCCGACCCGGCCGACCTGCCGTTCATCCGGCGGATGATGCTCAACCAGGACCCTCCGCACCACGGCCGGCTGCGCCGCCTCGTCAGCCGGGCCTTCACGCCCGGGCGGATCGAGCGGTTCGCCGTCACCGCCCGCGCGCGAGCCCGCGAACTCCTCCTCGCCGCACGGGAGTCCGGGCCCGAGATCGACCTGGTGTCCGCCGTCACCGGCGAGTTCGCCCTGCTCAACCTCACCGATCTGCTCGGCGTGCCCGCCGCCGACCGGGGCCTCCTGCACACCTGGACCGAGCGGGTCATCGCCTACCAGGACCCCGACGAGCCGCCCGTCCTCGGCCCCGACGGCCGGCCGGTCAATCCCCGCTCACCCGCGATGCTGGCCGAGATGTTCGCCTACGCGCAGGAGCTCGCCGCGGACAAGCGGAAGCATCCCGCCGACGACGTGATGACCACCCTCGCCGCCTCCGAACTCCGTGACGCCGAACTGGAGATGTTCTTCTTCCTGCTCACCGTCGCCGGCAACGACACCGTCCGCAGCGCCGCCCCCGGCGGGCTGCTCGCCCTCGCCGAACACCCGGACCAGCAGCGGGCGTTGTGGCACGGCGAGGTCGGCATGGACACCGCCGTCGACGAACTGCTCCGGTGGCACCCGCCCGTGCTCTCCTTCCGCCGCACCGCCGCCCGCGACACCGAACTCGCCGGGGTGAAGATCGCCGCCGGGGACAAGGTGGTCGTCTTCCACGCCTCCGCCAACCACGACGAGCGGGCCTTCACCGACCCCCACCGGCTCGACCTGGGCCGCACGCCCGATCCGCACGTCTCCTTCGGCGACGGACCGCACGTCTGCCTCGGCGCGCACTTCGCCCGGCTCCAGCTGCGCGTCCTCTACGAGGAGGCGCGCGCCGTACTGCCGGGTCTGGCGCCCGCCGGGCCGCCCCGCCGGCTCGTGTCCAACTTCATCAACGGGATCAAGTCGCTGCCGGTGCGGCTTGCGGAGTGCGCGCCACGCGCGTGAGATCGGCGACCAGCTCCACCACATCGGGGCCGTACGCCTGGGAGTTGACCACCCGCAGCAGCAGCACGAAGGAGCCGTCCTGGCCGTACTTGCCGGCCAGCGCCTTGTGGTGGCGGGCCAGATGGCGCGCGGCGGCCTGGTTGGTGACCGCGGCCTGGCCGCAGAGCAGGAACACCGGCCGGCCGCCCTCACCACGGGTGAGCCGGGCGAGGACGACGTACTCGCTGACGCCCCACTCCGGGCGGTAGGTCTCGCCCGCCACGGTGAACATCCCGCGGTCCTCTGGCGGGTCCTGCTCGACGTTCATCGTGAGCCCCGGCAGCAGATTCGGCAGATGGGCGGCCATCCGCCGATTGGAGTACGGCCCGCCGATGCAGAATTCGGCTATCTCGCCCAGGCCCTGACGGGCCGTGTCGTGCTGCACGATCCGGGGCCGGGCCCCGCAGTCCTTGATCAGCGCCGACAGTTCGAGCAGCGCCGACACGTCGGTGGCGTGCACCCCGCGCTCGCTGCCCGCCAGCCGGTTCACCACGAGCAGGCACTCCGAGCCGGCGGGCAGCCCGAAGAAGGCCTGCTTGCGGCGCAGCCGGCGGCGCCAGAAGTAGGTGCGGGTCAGCCAGCCGAGGGAGCCGCTGACGCCGGTGGCGAGCACGCCCAGGATGACGTTGCGCAGGTCTTCGTTCATGGGCGGGCATGCTACTGGGCGACCGGTCGACTGTTCGAGAGGCGGTCCTGACGGGAGGCGCGGACAGAAGTTACGCTGCGCAAACGGGCGTTGACTGGAGGTTGGCATGCAGTCTCGGACGCGGCGCTTCGCCGTACGCAACGGATCGGTCCTGGCGGTCGCCGTGACGGTGCTCTCGGTGGGCGCCGCGGCCCCGCCGGCCGCCGCGCCGCCGGGCCCGGCCCTCGCCAAGGTGCCGGTCGCCACCGGCTGGGGCGGGGCCGTCGCCAGCGTCGACGCGGACGCCTCCGCCGCCGGCGTCGAGGTGCTCCGCAAGGGCGGCAACGCCGTGGACGCCGCCGTCGCCGTGGCCGCCGCGCTGGGCGTCACCGAGCCGTACTCGGCGGGCATCGGCGGAGGCGGCTACTTCGTCTACTACGACGCCAAGACCCGTACGGTGCACACCGTCGACGGGCGCGAGACCGCGCCCGGCTCCGCCGACGCGCACCTCTTCACCGAGAACGGCGTGCCCATCCCCTTCGAGGAGGGCATGACCAGCGGCCGGGGCGTCGGCACCCCCGGCACCCCCGCCACCTGGGAGACGGCGCTCGACGCCTGGGGCAGCAAACCGCTGGGCAAGCTCCTGCAACCGGCCGAGCGGCTCGCCCGCGACGGCTTCACCGTCGACGCCACCTTCCGCGCCCAGACCGCGGGCAACGAGGCACGCTTCCGCGACTTCCCGGCCTCCGCCGAACTCTTCCTGCCCGGCGGGCAGTTGCCGGTCGTCGGCTCGGTCTTCAAGAACCCCGACCTGGCCCGTACGTACGAGAAGCTCGGCCGGGAGGGCGTCGGCGCGCTCTACCGGGGCCCGCTGGCCCGCGACATCGTCAACACGGTGCAGCACCCGCCGGTACGGGCCGGGGCGACCCGGGTGGTCCGCTCGGGTGATCTGACGGAGCGGGACCTCGCGCGCTACGAGACGGTGCTGCGGCGCCCCACCAAGGTGTCCTACCGGGGCCTCGACGTGTACGGCATGGCGCCCTCGTCCTCCGGCGGCACGAGCGTCGGCGAGGCGCTGAACATCCTGGAGTCCACCGACCTCTCGCGGGCCTCCCAGGCCGCGTATCTGCACCGCTTCATCGAGGCGAGCCGGATCGCCTTCGCCGACCGCGGGCGCTGGGTCGGCGACCCCGCCTTCGAGGACGTGCCGGTCCGCGGCCTGCTCTCGCAGCGGTACGCCGACTCCCGGGCCTGCCTGATCCGCGACGACGCCGCCCTGACCAGCCCGCTCGCGCCGGGCGACCCGCGCGACCCGGCGCCCTGCGCGGTCGGCGGCACCGCCGCCCCCACCACGTACGAGGGCGAGAACACCACCCACCTCACGGTCGCCGACAAGTGGGGCAACGTCGTCGCCTACACCCTCACCATCGAGTCCACCGGCGGCAGCGGCATCACCGTCCCGGGCCGCGGATTCCTGCTCAACAACGAGCTGACCGACTTCTCCTTCGCCCCCGCCAACCCCGCCGTCCACGACCCCAATCTCCCCGGCCCCGGCAAACGCCCGCGCTCCTCGATCTCCCCGACGATCGTCCTCGACCGCACCGGCCGCCCGGTCCTCGCCCTCGGCTCCCCGGGCGGCGCCACGATCATCACCACTGTCCTGCAGACCCTCACCGGCGTCGTCGACCGCGGCCTCCCCCTGCTCGACGCCATCGCCGCCCCCCGCGCCAGCCAGCGCAACCAGCCCACGACCGAGCTCGAACCGGCCCTCTGGAACAGCCCGTTGAAGGCCGACCTCGAATCGATCGGCCACGCCTTCCGTCAGAACCCCGAAATCGGCGCCGCCACCGGCGTCCAACGCCTCCCCGACGGCCGCTGGCTGGCCGCCGCCGAACCCACCCGCCGCGGCGGCGGCTCGGCGATGGTGGTCCGGCCCGCTCTGTAGCGCAGACGGCCTACAGCGCCGTCAGGATGCGCGGGCCCGCGTCCGTGATGGCGATGGTGTGTTCGGTGTGGGCCGCGCGGGAGCCGTCGAGGGTGCGGATGGTCCAGCCGTCGGGGGCCGTGTAGTGGGCGTCGTCGCCGCCGGCGATGAGCATCGGCTCGATCGCGAGCACCATGCCGTGGCGCAGCGGCATGCCGCGGCCCGGGCGGCCCTCGTTGGGGACGTCCGGGCCCTCGTGCATCGAGCGGCCGACGCCGTGGCCGCCCATGCCGTCGGGGATGCCGTACCCCGCGGTGCGGCAGACGCGGGCGATCGCGTGGCCGATGTCGCCGACCCGGTTGCCGACGACGGCCGCCGCGATGCCGGCCTCCAGGGCCGCGTAGGCCGTGTCGATCAGCCGGGTGTCCGCCGGGCGGGCCCGGCCGACGGTGAAGCTGATCGCCGCGTCGCCGACCCAGCCGTCGAGCACCGCTCCGAAGTCCGCGCTCACCAGGTCGCCGTCGGCGAGCGGCGTGGCGTCCGGGACGCCGTGCACGATCGCGTCGTTCACCGAGAGGCACAGCGTGGCCGGGAAGGGCACGAGGGCCCAGTTCGGCCGGTAGCCCAGGAAGGGCGAGCCCGCGCCGGCCGCCGCAAGCACCTCCCGGGCCACGCCGTCGAGTTCGGCCGGGGTCACCCCGGGCGCCGCCTTGTCCCGTACCGCCTGGAGGGCCTGGGCCACCACCCGGCCGGCCTCGCGCATGAGCAGCAGGTTCGCATCCGTCTTGATCTCCACCATGCCAATTACTATACCGGTATTAGAATGGGTCGCATGGTGCGCACACCCCTCACCCCCGAAGAACGCGAACGCGGCGAGCGGCTCGGCCGGCTGCTCCGCGAGGCCCGCGGCGACCGCTCCATGGCCGAGATCGCCGCCGCCGCCGGTCTCTCCGCCGAGACCCTCCGCAAGATCGAGACCGGCCGCGCCCCCACCCCCGCCTTCTTCACGGTCGCCGCGCTCGCCGGCGTCCTCCACATCTCGATGGACGAACTCGTCACCCGCTGCGCCTTCGTCCCCGTATGACCCCCGCCGAGTGGTCCCGGCGTGGCGGAGGGAGGACGCTGGAAGGGAGCGCGTCCGGGTGTGCCGAGGTGCACCGCACGGGGCCCTCCGCCCGGCCGGGAAAGGCCGTGCCATGCGTATGCTGCTGAAGGTTCAGATGGACACGGAGGCCTCCAACGAGGCCATCAAGCAGGGCACCCTCCAGAAGACCATGGAAGCCGCGCTGGAGAAGCTGCGCCCCGAGGCCGCCTACTTCACCGTGGAGGACGGTTGCCGGACCGGCTATCTGTTCTTCGACCTGGCCGACCCGTCGGAGCTGCCGGCCGTCTCGGAGCCCTTCTTCATGGGGCTCAACGCCAAGATCCACTATTCGCCGGTCATGAACCCGGACGACCTGCGCAAGGGACTCAGCGCCATCGAGCGCTAGCCCGGCCCTGGCCCCCAGGCCCGCCGGCCTCAGCCCCGTGGCCTAGCAGCGGATGCGCCGCCGGGCGCCCGGCCCCACCGTGGACGCGTGAACCGTCGTCAGCAGCTCGCGCCGCGCCCCGCACCCCGCCCGGCGGCCAAGGCCCTCGCCGGCCTCGCCGCCACGCTTCTGATCGCCGCCGGCGCCACCGGCTGCGGTGGCACCGGCAGCGACGCGCCGCAGGCCGCCGCGCCGCCCGCGGGCACCGCCCCCGAGCACTTCCGACACCCGGGCGTCGTCGTCGGCGGCGCCCAGCTCGCGGCCGTCCGCAAGCACGTCGCCGCCGGGCAGGAGCCGTGGAAGTCGGCGTTCGAGGCGATGAGCGCCAGCAAGTACGCCGCGCTCGACTACACCCCGCACCCCGCCGAGGTCGTCGCCTGCGCGTCCAACGCCGGCACCGACGCCTGCGTCGCCGAACGCGCGGACGCCATCGCCGCGTACACCCACGCCCTGATGTGGTCCGTCACCGGCGAGCGCGCGCACGCCGACAAGGCCGTCGAGATCATGAACGCCTGGTCGAAGACGGTGAAGCGGCACACCCGCGACGACGCCGACCTGCAGACCGCCTGGTCCGGCTCCTCCTGGGCGCGCGCCGCCGACATCGTGCACGCCGGCTACCCGGCCTGGAAGGGCCCCGAGGTGCAGCGCTTCAAGTGGATGCTGCGCAAGGCCTATCTGCCCGACGTCACCGCCAAGGTCCCCGACTACAACGGCAATTGGGAACTGGCGATGACCGACGCCGCCATGGGCATGGCCGTGTTCCTGGAGGACCGCACGCTCTTCGAGGACTCGGTACGGCGCTACCGCGCCCGTGTCCCCGCCTACTTCTACCTCGCCTCCGACGGCGCCCTGCCCAAGCCCCCGCCCGGCGGCACCATCAAGACCGCCGACCAGCTCGCCACGTACTGGTTCGGACAGCGCACCTACCGCGACGGCCTCGGCCAGGAGACCTGCCGCAACTTCATGCACATCGGCTACTCCCTCGCCGCCACCGCGCACATCGCCGAGACCGCCTGGCACCAGGGCCTCGACCTCTACCGCGAGGAGGCCGACCGGCTCACCGCCGCCCTGGAGTTCCACGCCCGCTACCAGCTCGGCGCGACCCCGCCCCGCTGGCTGTGCGGCGGCAAGGTCGAGCGCACCATGGGCCCGGACGTCGAGGTCGCCCTCAACCACCTGCAGGGCCGGATGCACCGCGACCTCCCGGAGACCGCGAAGCTCGCCCGGAGCCAGCGGCCCGGCGGCACCGACGACCTCTTCGTCGCCTGGGAGACCCTCACCCACGCGGCCAACCCGAGCACCGCGTAGCCTCTGCCCGTGACCCCCGACACCACGATGCCCGAAGAGCTGCGGCACGGCCGCTACGTCAGTCTCACCACCTTCCGGAAGAACGGCACCGGGGTCGCCACCCCCGTCTGGTACGCGGTCGAGGGCGACGAGCTGTACGCCTGGACCCGCACCGAGTCCTGGAAGGTCAAGCGGCTGCGCAACGACCCCCGGGTCGTCGCCGCCGTCTGCGACGTGCGCGGCAACGTGGCCGCTGACGCCGTACCGGCCGAGGGCACGGCCCGGCTGGTCACCGGGGAGGAGCTGCGGCGGGTCCGCAAGCTGCTGTCCCGCAAGTACACCTGGCAGTTCTGGGCCGTCGACTGGCCCGCGACGATCGCCCGGCTCGGCAAGCGCCCGCACACCGGCGTCGTGGTGAGCTTCCCCGCGCGTGAGGCGCCCGAAAACTCTGCGTAGTCGTCCCGTAACACTCGTGTGGTCCACTGCCCCTGGACCAAAGGGGCAGTGGAATGACGGTGCATCAACTCCCGGCGGACATCGCCGCGTTCACCGGCTGGCTCAGCGAGCTCGCGGGCCGGCTCGAACCGGGTCAGGGCTGGTACGGGGTCTTCGCCGCCCGCGACCCGGAGGGGATGCGCGCCTGCTTCGGCGGTACGGACATCCTGCCCTGGGACGTCGCCGAGTCCCTGCTCCAGGACCTGGGTGAACCGGTCGACGGGCCGCGCGCGCTGCGCGGCCGGGCCCTGCACCGGGCCGCCGCGGCCGCCCACGACCAAGGGCCCGGCGGGGCGGCGGCGCTGACCGAACGGCGCGCCCTGATGGCCGAGGAGATCCGGTACGCGGAGCAGCGCATCCGGGAGCTGAGCGGCCGGCCCGACCCGGACGGCGCCCTGTACTGGGCCCAGGACGACCACGCCCGCGCCACCGCCCGGGTCGCCGAGCTGACCGAACGCCTCGAACGCCTGCAACGCCTCGAACGGCCTGAACCGCCCGAGCCGGTACGGCGCCGGCCGCGCGGGGCCCGCTATGCCTGGGTGGCGGAGGAGCCGGAGCCCGTGGTGAACCCGGTGGGGGAGCCGGCCGCCGGGCCGGTCCCGGCGGCGGCGCCGCTCGCCGCGCCCCGGGGCGCCCGCTTCGCCCCCGCCCCGGCCGACCCGGCACCGCCCGCCGACATCACCCCCGGCCCCGGCCCCGGCTCCGGACGAGGTCGCCCGCGCCGCGCGCGCCGCCGGGAACGCGGTCTACGCGCTGCGCCGGCTCCGCGCCCAGGGGCGTACCGGCGAGGCCCACGCCCTGCTCTGCGAGGCGCTCGCCGGGCCGCCCGGGTGGCTGCCCGCGCTCGCGGACGAGCTGGCGGCGGCCGGGCTCGCCGCCGACTGGGCCACCCTGCTCTGGGAGGCCGCGGACCTGCCGCCCGCCCGGCTCGCCGCCGTCGCCGTGGCGCTCGCCGACGCGGGCCGGACGGACGACCGTGACCGGCTGCTCCGTCAGGGCGCGGCCCGTCCGGTGGCCGATCTCGCCGGGGCCTGTGCCGCGCTGCGCGCCGTACGCCGGGACGCGGAGACGCACGCCCTGCTCGGCGCCTTCCTGGGCCGCCGTACGCCCGAGGACGCCGCCGCGCTTGCCGCCGCCGACCCGGCCGCCCTCGTCCCCGAGCTGCGCGCCGCCGCCCGGGCCCTCTCCCCGGCCCGTGAACGCGACCTGCTGCACGCCCTGCGGGTCGCGGGCCTCGTCTGACCGGTCGAGACGACTCGGACGTGCCGGTACGTGTCGGTACGTGTCCGACGTGGACCACTCGGGTATGAAACATGATCGACTCCGCTACTTCACGGCAGTGGTCTTGCTCCGGGGTGTGACGGGGCTTACGTTCTCTCTCTACGCACCGCGTCTACGTGCGTAGAGGCTCTCTGACGCCGCGCCGAAGGAGCAGCTCATGACCGACGTCGTACGCGCCGCGCTCGTCCAGGCGACCTGGACCGGCGACACCGAATCCATGATCGCCAAGCACGAGGAGCACGCCCGCGAGGCCGCCCGGCAGGGCGCGAAGGTCATCGGGTTCCAGGAGGTGTTCAACGCCCCCTACTTCTGCCAGGTGCAGGAACCCGAGCACTACCGCTGGGCGGAGCCCGTGCCCGACGGGCCCACCGTGCGCCGGATGCAGGAGCTCGCCCGGGAGACCGGGATGGTGATCGTCGTCCCGGTCTTCGAGGTCGAGGGCGCCGGCTTCTACTACAACACCGCCGCCGTCATCGACGCCGACGGCTCCTACCTCGGCAAGTACCGCAAGCACCACATCCCCCAGGTGAAGGGCTTCTGGGAGAAGTACTACTTCCGCCCGGGCAACCTGGGCTGGCCGGTCTTCGACACCGCCGTCGGCAAGGTCGGCGTCTACATCTGCTACGACCGGCACTTCCCCGAGGGCTGGCGCCAACTCGGCCTCAACGGAGCCCAGCTGGTCTACAACCCGTCGGCCACCCACCGCGGCCTCTCCTCCTACCTCTGGCAGCTGGAGCAGCCCGCCGCGGCCGTCGCCAACGAGTACTTCGTCGCCGCGATCAACCGCGTCGGCATCGAGGAGTACGGCGACAACGACTTCTACGGCACCAGCTACTTCGTCGACCCGCGCGGCCAGTTCGTCGGCGACGTCGCCTCCGCCAAGGAGGAGGAACTCGTCGTGCGCGACCTCGACTTCGATCTGATCGAACAGGTCAGGCAGCAATGGGCGTTCTACCGCGACCGCCGCCCCGACGCCTACGACGGGCTGGTGCAGCCGTGAACAGCCTCTACCACCGCCACCGCGCCGTCATCCCCGACTGGGTCGCCCTCTACTACAAGGAGCCCATCGAGCTCACCCACGGCGAGGGCCGGTACGTCTGGGACGCCGACGGCCGGCGCTACCTCGACTTCTTCGGCGGCATCCTCACCACCATGACCGCCCACGCCCTCCCCGAGGTCACCAAGGCCGTCGCCGAACAGGCCGCGCGGATCATCCACTCCTCCACCCTCTACCTCAACCGCCCCATGGTGGAGCTCGCCGAGCGGATCGCCACCCTCTCCGGCATCCCCGACGCCCGGGTCTTCTTCACCACCTCCGGCACCGAGGCCAACGACACCGCCCTGCTGCTCGCCACCGCCTACCGGCGCTCCAACCAGATCCTGGCGATGCGCAACAGCTACCACGGGCGCTCCTTCTCCACCGTCGGCATCACCGGCAACCGCGCCTGGTCGCCCACCGGCCTCTCCCCGCTGCAGACCCTGTACGTGCACGGCGGCGTGCGCGGCCGCGGCCCGTACGCCGGGCTCACCGACGAGCGGTTCATCGAGGCGTGCGTCGCCGACCTCGAAGACCTCCTCGGGCACACCCGCGACGTCGCCGCCCTCATCGCCGAGCCCATCCAGGGCGTCGGCGGCTTCACCTCCCCGCCCGACGGCCTCTACGCCGCCTTCCGCCGGGTCCTCGACCGGCACGGCATCCTGTGGATCGCCGACGAGGTGCAGACCGGCTGGGGCCGCACCGGCGAGCACTTCTGGGGCTGGCAGGCGCACGGCCAGGCCGGACCGCCCGACATGCTGACCTTCGCCAAGGGCATCGGCAACGGCATGTCCATCGGCGGTGTGGTCGCCCGCGCCGAGATCATGAACTGTCTCGACGCCAACTCCATCTCCACCTTCGGCGGTTCGCCGGTCACCATGGCCGCCGGCCTCGCCAACCTCGGCTACCTCCTGGAACACGACCTCCAGGGCAACGCCCGCCGGGTCGGCGGTCTGCTCCTCGAGCGCCTGCGCGGTGTCGCCGCCGGCGTCGACGCCGTACGCGAGGTGCGCGGCCGCGGCCTCATGATCGGCATCGAGCTCACCGAACCCGGCACCGACCGGGCCAACCCCGACGCCGCGTCCGCCGTCCTGGAGGAGACCCGGGCGAACGGCCTGCTCATCGGCAAGGGCGGCGGCCACAACACCACCGGCCTGCGCATCGCGCCCCCGCTGTCGCTCACCGTCGCCGAGGCCGAGGAAGGCGCGGCCGTCCTCGAACAGGCCCTCCGATCCCTCTAGTTCGCGTCCCTCCAGTTCGCGTCCCGCTCGTTCGCGATCCCGCACGTTCGCAGGGGAGATTCCCGTGAGCACCCGCACCCTGATCCGCGGCGGCCTGGTCGTCACCGCCGCCGACGAACTGCACGCCGACGTCCTGATCGAGGAGGGCCGCGTCGTGGCCCTCGCCGCCCACGGCTCCGACCTCGCCGCCGGCTGGACCGCCGACCGTACGATCGACGCCACCGACCGCTATGTCGTCCCGGGCGGCGTCGACGCCCACACCCACATGGAGCTGCCCTTCGGCGGCACCTTCGCCTCCGACACCTTCGAGACCGGCACCCGGGCCGCGGCCTGGGGCGGCACCACCACCGTCGTCGACTTCGCGGTGCAGAGCGTCGGCCACCCGCTGCGCGAGGGCCTGGACGCCTGGTACGCCAAGGCCGACGGCAACTGCGCCGTCGACTACGGCTTCCACATGATCCTCTCCGACGTCAACGAGCACACCCTGAAGGAGATGGACCGGCTGGTCCAGGAGGGCATCTCCTCGTTCAAGCTGTTCATGGCCTATCCGGGGGTCTTCTACAGCGACGACGGACAGATCCTGCGGGCCATGCAGCGCGGCGCCGAGAACGGCGGGCTGATCATGATGCACGCCGAGAACGGCATCGCGATCGACGTCCTCGTCGAACAGGCCCTGGCCCGCGGCGAGACCGACCCCCGCTATCACGGAGAGGTCCGCAAGGCCCTCCTCGAAGCGGAGGCCACCCACCGGGCGATCCAGCTCGCCCGGGTCGCGGGAGCCCCGCTCTATGTCGTCCACGTCTCGGCGGAGGAGGCCGTCGCCGAACTGGCGGCGGCCCGCGACAAGGGACTGCCGGTCTTCGGCGAGACCTGCCCGCAGTACCTCTTCCTCTCCACGGACAACCTCGCCGAGCCGGACTTCGAGGGCGCCAAGTACGTCTGCTCCACGCCGCTGCGGCCCAAGGAGCACCAGGCGGCGCTGTGGCGGGGCCTGCGCACCAACGACCTCCAGGTCGTCTCCACCGACCACTGCCCCTTCTGCTTCGTCGGCCAGAAGGAGCTGGGCCGCGGCGACTTCTCCAAGATCCCCAACGGTCTGCCGGGCGTCGAGAACCGCATGGACCTGCTCCACCAGGCCGTCGTGGACGGGCACATCTCGCGCCGCCGCTGGATCGAGATCGCCTGCGCCACCCCGGCCAGGATGTTCGGCCTCTATCCGCAGAAAGGCACCATCGCGCCCGGCGCGGACGCGGACATCGTCATCTACGACCCGCACACCACCCAGACCCTGTCCGCGACCACCCACCACATGAACGTCGACTACTCGGCCTACGAGGGGAAGACGATCACCGGCCAGGTCGAGACCGTCCTCTCCCGCGGCGAACCCGTCATCGAGCAGCGCAAGTTCACCGGGCGCGCCGGACACGGCAGCTTCGTCCCCCGCTCCACCTGCCAGTACCTGAACTAGGAAGGCCGCCCCCTTGGACTTCGGACTCGTCCTGCAGACCGACCCGCCCGCGTCCCAGGTCGTCGGCCTGATGCGCCGGGCGGAGCGCAACGGCTTCCGCTACGGCTGGACCTTCGACTCCGCCGTGCTGTGGCAGGAACCCTTCGTCATCTACAGCCAGATCCTCGCCAACACCACCAAGCTGCACGTCGGCACCATGGTCACCAACCCGGGCACCCGCACCTGGGAGGTCACCGCCTCCACCTTCGCCACCCTCAACGACATGTACGGCAACCGGACCGTCTGCGGCATCGGCCGCGGCGACTCCGCGATGCGCGTCGCCGGCCGCAAGCCCAACACCCTGGCCCGGCTCGGCGAGGCCATCGAGGTCATCCGCGACCTCGCGGAGGGCCGCGAGGCCCAGGTCGACGGCAACCCGATCCACATCCCGTGGATCAAGAACGGCAAGCTGCCGGTGTGGATGGCGGCCTACGGCCCGAAGGCGCTGGCCCTCGCCGGACAGAAGGCCGACGGCTTCATCCTCCAGCTCGCCGACCCCTTCCTCACCGAGTGGATGGTCAAGGCCGTCCGCCAGGCCGCCACGGACGCCGGCCGCGACCCCGACGCGCTCACCATCTGCGTCGCCGCCCCCGCGTACGTGACGGCCGACGCCTCGACCGAGGCCCTGGCCCACGCCCGCGAGCAGTGCCGCTGGTTCGGCGGCATGGTCGGCAACCACGTCGCCGACCTGGTCGCCAAGTACGGCGAGCACTCCGCCATGGTCCCGGACGAGCTCACCGCGTACATCAAGGACCGGCACGGCTACGACTACTCCCACCACGGCCGCGCCGACAACCCCGACACCGCCTTCGTCCCCGACGAGATCGTCGACCGCTTCTGTCTCGTCGGCCCCGCCGAGGCCCACATCGAGAAGCTGCGGCAGCTGCGCGAGCTCGGCGTCGACCAGTTCGCCGTCTACGACATGCACGACAACCGCGAGGGCACCATCGACGCGTACGGCTCCGAGATCATCCCCGCGCTCAACGCCTGACCGCCCCAAGGCCCCACCGCTCGACCGCCCGGCCCCTCCACTCCTCCCAGGAAGGGTTCCGCCGCCATGACCGCCACCACCCCCTCGGACAGACCCGCCGACCCCGCGATAGCCGGCCCCGGCCGCGTCGAGCTGCCGCCCGGCGCGGCCGGGACCGACCCGCGGTTCGTCAACGACGACCTGCTGCCCGTGCCCGTCGGCGCCCGCCGCTGGACCACGTACAACTTCGCCGCCCTCTGGGTCGGCATGGCCCACAACATCCCGTCCTGGCTGCTCGCCTCCGGGCTCGTCGCGCTCGGCATGGACTGGGTGCAGGCGGTGCTCACCATTGCGCTCGCCAATGTGATCGTGCTGCTGCCGATGCTGCTCACCGGGCACGCCGGGCCGAAGTACGGCATCCCCTTCCCCGTGCTCGCCCGCGCCTCCTTCGGGCTGCGCGGCGCGAATCTGCCGGCCCTGGTCCGGGCCGGGGTGGCGTGCGCGTGGTTCGGGATCCAGACCTGGATCGGCGGCCAGGGCGTCTTCGTCCTGCTCGACAAGGTCTTCGGCGGCGACTGGGCCGCGGCCGCGAAGATCGCCGGACAGCCCTGGACCCTGTGGCTGTGCTTCGCCCTCTTCTGGGCGCTCGAGCTCGCGATCATCTACCGCGGCATGGACGCGCTGCGCCGCTTCGAGAACTGGGCCGCGCCCTTCGTGATCGTCGGCGCCGTCGCCCTGCTCGTCTGGATCGCGGTCAAGGCCGGCGGCTTCGGCCCGCTCCTCGACCAGCCGTCCGAACTCGGCTGGGGAGCCGACTTCTGGCCCGTCTTCTTCCCCTCCCTCATGGGCATGATCGCCTTCTGGGCCACCCTCAGCCTCAACATCCCCGACTTCACCCGCTTCGGCGCCGGCCAGCGCGCCCAGGTCTGGGGCCAGACCCTCGGCCTGCCCACCACGATGACCTTCTTCGCCCTGCTGTCCGTCCTGGTGACCTCCGGCTCGCAGGCGGTGTACGGGGCGCCGGTCTGGGACCCGGTGGCGCTCGCCGCCAAGACCGACAACGTCTTCGGACTGCTCTTCGCCCTGGTCACCGTGCTCGTGGCGACCCTGTCGGTGAACATCGCCGCCAACGTCGTCTCACCCGCGTACGACCTCGCCAACCTTGCCCCGCGGTTCGTCGACTTCCGCAAGGGCGCCCTGATCACCGGCGTCGTCGGCGTCCTGATCATGCCGTGGAAGCTGACCTCCACCCCCGAGCTGTACATCTTCACCTGGCTCGGTCTGGTCGGCGGACTGCTCGGTACGGTCGCGGGCATCCTCATCGCCGACTACTGGCTGGTCCGCCGCACCCGCCTCGACCTGAGCGGCCTCTACCGGGCCGACGGGCCGTACTGGTACCGGGGCGGCTGGAACCCGGCGGCCGTGCTCGCCTTCGCGGTCGGCGGGGTGCTCGCGGTCGGCGGTTCCCACTCCGCACCCGGCACCGGGCCGTTCCCCGAGGACGGCCTGATTCCCTTCCTGAAGCCGCTCGCCGACTACGGCTGGGCGGTCGGCCTCGCCGCCTCGCTGCTCCTGTACACCGGTCTGATGACGCTGCGGAACCGCGGATGATCACTCAGGTCTGGACCGGCACGGCGACGATGGCCTAGCCTCGACGACACCGAAAACCGGAGCGGCGTGGCTCTCATGCGGGCCCTCACGCCTGCCTGGACGCACGCACGCCTCCGTAACCCACCCCCCACGGTGTCGTTTTCCGTTCACACAGCGCAACAGAAGGCGGTCGTCGATGTCCGGCACGGAATCCTCCGACTACACCCAGCGGCTCGCGCGGCTGGAGAACTCGGGGATCAAACGTCTGCTGCCCACTCAGGCGCCGTACCGGTGGAATCTGAAGCGGCTGGGTCTGGGGCGGGTGCTCGACGTCGGCTGTGGGATCGGACGGAATCTGCTGAACTGCGGGCCGGAGAGTGTGGGGGTCGACCACAACGCGACCTCGGTCGAGACCTGTCGTGAGCGCGGTCTGAACGCGTACACGCCGGACGAGCTGGCCGCGGCCCCGGACTGCGGCCCGGGCTCCTTCGACAGTCTGCTGTGCGCGCACGTGCTGGAGCACATGGACGAGACGCTGGGGAACTCGGTCCTGGAGCAGTATCTGCCGCTGGTGAAGCCGGGTGGGTCGGTGGTGCTGATCTGTCCGCAGGAGGCGGGCTACAAGACGGACGCCACGCATGTGCGTTTCGTCGACTTCGACGGGCTGCGCGCGCACGCCGAGAAGGCGGGTCTGGTCGTCGAGCGCAGCTACTCGTTCCCGTTCGCCCGGTCGATCGGCAAGGCCTTCCCCTACAACGAGTTCGTCCTCGTCGCCCGCGTCCCGGCCGCCGCCTGACCGCACGGCCCGGTCTCAGGGAGTACGCGGCGGCGCCCACCCCGGTACGTGCGCCGCCGCGGCCCGCTCCCACCCGGCGACCCCGCCGGCCAGCGGCCAGGCTCGGGTGATCTCCGTCGCCCGCTCGATCGCCGTCAGGGCGTCCGCGAGGCGGCGGCTCGCCACCCCGGCCCGCACAGGGGCGAGCGGGCCGGGCTCCAGGGCCGCCATACGCTCCTCGTACTCCCGGAGCGGCCGCTCGGAGCACACCGCCACATAGCCGGCGTCGACCGCGCGGGAGAGCAGCAGGACGTGCGGCCGGCCGCCCTCGGCGAGCGCCGCGACCAGCCGGTCGTGCCCGTCGAGCACCACCGGCACGTTCAGCCCGCTGATCCACCACAGCAGCACCGGCGCGAGCGGCCCCTCCCGGAAGCGGCGCCGGTACGCCTTCACACGCGGCGCGTCCGGGGCGGACAGCGCCCGCAGCGGCAGCAGGTCGCGGGCGTCCTCGACCGGGTCGTCGTAGCCGAACCAGGTGAGATGCCCCCGGTCGGTGTCATGGGGGAGGAGCAGCTTCCAGTGGTCCTCGACGAACCAGCCCGGGAGCATCGGTGCCAGCTGCCAGTCGCCCTCGTGCAGCGGCCCCTCGGCCGCCCCGCGCAGCTCCGCCGCCCAGCGCGCGGCCCAGCGCTCCGTCCACTCCTCGGAGCCGGGCGGCGCGAGTGCGGCGAGGGCCCGGTCGTCGGCGGCGCGCGGCGGGGCGAGCGGGGACACGTACCGCCCGGTGCGCGCGTAGTGCACCCCGCGGTGGGCCGCCCGCTGACGCGCGAACAGCACCGGCCGCCCGCCCTGGGTCAGCAGCAGCCGCCCGTCGTCCGCGCACTCCATGCGCAGCCCCGGCCGCACCGGGTGATCGATCCGTATCGGCATGCGGGCAGCCTAAAAGGCCCTTACGGGACCCTTGCCGTCCACTCCGGGGTCGAGAACTTCGTCTCGGCCAGCTCCTTGGCGAGGGTCAGCTCCTCCTCGGTGAGGCTGCCCCCGGCGAGGCCGTAGCGGGCGCGGAAGGAGGCGATCATGCGTTCGATGACCGCCTCGCGGGGCAGACCGGTCTGGCGGCGCAGCGGGTCGACGCGCTTCTTGGCGCTCTTGGTGCCCTTGTCGGACAGCTTCTCGCGGCCGATGCGCAGCACCTCGGTCATCTTGTCGGCGTCGATGTCGTACGCCATCGTCACGTGGTGCAGCACCGCGCCCTCGCCGGCCACCATCCGCTTCTGCGCGGCGCCGGCGATCTTGCCGGCCTCGGTCGCGATGTCGTTCAGCGGCTGGTACCAGGCCTTGACGCCCATGTCGCCGAGCGCGCCGAGCACCCAGTCGTCGAGATACGCGTAGCTGTCGGTGAAGGACAGGCCCTGCACGAGGGCGTCGGGGACCGACAGGGAGTACGTGATGGTGTTGCCCGGCTCGATGAACATCGCGCCGCCGCCGCTGATCCGGCGGACCACCTCGATGCCGTGCCGCTCGGCGGCCTCCGGGTCCACCTCGTTGCGCAGGGACTGGAAGCTGCCGATGACCACGGCGGGGGAGGCCCACTCCCAGACCCGCAGGGTCGGCGGGCGGCGGCCCGCCGCGACCTCGGCGGTCAGCACCTCGTCGAGCGCCATGTGCAGGGCGGGGGACTGCGCCGGCTCGTGGATCAGCTGCCAGTCGTAGTCCGTCCAGTCCGTGGCGTGCGCGAGCGCCCGGCGCACCGCGATCCCGATGCCCTCGGTGGTCAGGCCGAACATCTGGGTGCCCGGCGGCAGGGCCTGGTCGATCCGGGCCGCGAGCCCGGCGGCGTCGGTGTCGGCCGGCGCGCCCTCCAGGGCCCGGTCGATCGCCAGGATCGCCTCGTCGGGTTCGAGGAAGAAGTCGCCCGCGACCCGGACCCGGCGCAGCGCGCCGTCCGCCACGTCGAGGTCGACCACGACCAGCTTGCCGCCCGGGACCTTGTACTCGCCGTGCACGGGCCCTCCCTGAGTCAACACGGATGCATGGGGTGAACGCGATCAAAGCGTACTCGTGGCCGCAGGGTCGTCCCGTGGTTGTCCACAGGTCGCCGCAGCGATCCCGGAACGTCAGACGGGTGTGGTGGGATGGACGCATGACCGAACGAAGCGTGACGACACGGGACACGAGGGCGACCACGGACGACGACTTCCTCGCCCGGCTGCTCGCCGGCGACACCGCCGAGGTGGAGGAGGCCGTCCGCAAGGCGGCCGCGGTCGAGATCATGCCGCGCTTCCGGCAGCTCGACGCCACCGAGATCGACCAGAAGAACGGGCCGCACGACCTGGTCACCGTCGCCGACCGGGCCGCCGAGGCCCATCTGACCGCCTCCCTCACCGCGCTGCTGCCCGGCTCGGTGGTGGTCGGCGAGGAGGCCGTGCACGCGGACCCGGCGACCTACGAGGCGCTGAAGGGCGACGCGCCGGTGTGGATCGTCGACCCGGTGGACGGCACCCGTCAGTTCGTCCGCGGCGAGGACGGCTTCTGCACCCTGGTCGCCCTCGCGCTCCACGGCGAGGTGCTCGCCTCCTTCACCTTCGCGCCCGCCCTGGACGAGCTCGCCGTCGCGGTGCGGGGCCGCGGCGCCACGCTGAACGGCGCGCCGATACGGGCCGGGGCGCCCGCCGCGGGAGCGGTCCTGGAGGTCGCGACCTCGCACCCCGACTACACCACCCCGGACCAGAAGCGGGCCCTGCTCGGTCTGCGCACCGAGGGCGTCCGCCCGCGCCCCTGCGGCTCGGCCGGCCTGGAATACCTGGCGGTGGCCCGGGGCGCGCTCGACGCCGTCGCCTTCTCCTGGGAGTACGCCTGGGACCACGCCGCGGGACTGCTCCTCCTCGAAGAGGCCGGCGGCACGGACCTGACCGTCACCGGCGAGCGCTTCCGGATCGCCGGCGGCAATGCCCTGCCGTTCACGGCGGCCCGCGACGCGGCCACCGCCGACCGGATCCGGTCACTCCTCGGGGCCGGGTAAGTCCCGTACGGGGCCGGGAATATGCTGGGATCCTTGGCCGGCCGACGAAGGAGTCCAAGGTGCCGTCGATGCTCGATGCCGTCGTCGTGGGGGCGGGGCCCAACGGACTGACCGCAGCCGTGGAGCTCGCCCGGCGTGGCTTCTCGGTCGCCGTCTTCGAGGCGAAGCCGACGGTCGGCGGGGGCGCCCGCACCGAGGAGCTCACCCTGCCCGGCTTCCGCCACGACCCCTGCTCGGCCGTGCACCCGCTCGGCATCGGCTCGCCGGTCTTCAACACCATGCCGCTGGACCGGCACGGCCTGGAGTGGCTGCACCCCGAGCTGCCCATGGCCCACCCCTGGGACGACGGCACCGCGGCCGTCCTCTCCCGCTCCGTCGCCGAGACCGCGGCCTCCCTCGGCCCGCGCGACGCCGGCGCCTACCGGCGGCTCGTCACACCGTTCCTGCCGCACTGGGACAGCCTGTTCCGGGACTTCATGCAGCTGCCGCTCACCGCGCTGCCGCGCGACCCGGTCACCCTCGCCCGGTTCGGCCTCACCGGAGTGCAGCCGGCCACGTGGCTGCTGCGCCGCTTCCGCGACGAGAAGGCCCGCGGGCTGTTCGCCGGGCTCGTCGGCCATGTCATCGCGCCGCTCGGCGGCCTCGCCACCAGCGCCGTCGGCCTGGTCTTCGCGATCGCCGCGCACGCGGCCGGCTGGCCGCTGCCCCGGGGCGGCTCCCAGTCGATCTCCGACGCCCTCGCCGGGTATCTGAAGGAGCTCGGCGGCGCCGTCCACACCGACTTCGAGGTCAAGCGGCTCGACGACCTCCCGCCGGCCCGCGCCTATGTCTTCGACACCTCGCCCACCGCCCTGGCCCGGATCGCCGGCCTCGGCGCCACCTACGACGGCTACCGCTACGGCGCCGCCGCGTTCAAGATCGACTACGCCCTGTCCGGGCCCGTGCCGTGGACCAGCGAGGCCGCCCGCCGGGCCGGCACCGTCCAGATCGGCCCCACCATGGGCGAGATCGACACCGCCCTCCACCAGGCCTCCGGCGGCACCGCCCCCGACACCCCGTTCCTCATCACCGCCCAGCCCAGCCTGGTGGACCCGAGCCGCGCCCCCGAGGGCAAGCACGTCTTCTGGGCCTACGGCCATGTCCCCAACGGCTGGCGCGGCGACCTCACCGACGCCATCGAGCGGCAGATCGAACGCTTCGCGCCCGGCTTCCGCGATCTGATCCTGGCCCGCGCCACCGCGGGACCGCCCGAACTCGCCGCCCGCAACCCCAACTACGTCGGCGGCGACATCGCCTGCGGCGCCGCCCGCGGACTCCAGCTCGTGTTGCGCCCCAAGCTCTCCCTGTTCCCGTACCACACCCGGCACCCGGCGGTCTTCCTCTGTTCCTCCGCCACCCCGCCCGGCCCGGGCGTCCACGGCATGTCCGGCCACAACGCCGCCAAGGCCGTCTGGCGCCGGCTGCGCACGCCCGGCGGGCGTTGAGCCCTCTCGTAATCCGGATGTCCCGGCGGCCCGGCGGCGCGAGGATGGAGCCATGAGCACCGCATCCGACCGACCCGACGGATCCGACCGTCCCGAGATCGTTCTCGTCCGTGGCGACATCACCGAGCAGGACGCCGACGTCATCGTCAACGCCGCCAACTCCTCGCTCCTCGGCGGCGGCGGAGTCGACGGCGCGATCCACCGCAAGGGCGGCCCCGCCATCCTCGACGCCTGCCGCACGCTCCGCGCCGGCCACTACGGCCGCGGCCTCCCCACCGGCGAGGCCGTCGCCACCACCGCCGGAAACCTCGCCGCCCAGTGGGTCGTCCACACCGTCGGCCCGGTCCACAGCGCCCAGGAGGACCGCTCAGAGCAGCTCGCCTCCTGCTACCGCGAATCCCTGCGCGTGGCCGACGCGTTGGGCGCCGAGACCGTCGCCTTCCCGGCCATCTCCACCGGCATCTACGGCTGGCCGATGGACGACGGCGCCCGTATCGCCGTCGAGACGGTCCGGGCCTCGCACCCGTCCTCGGTGCGGGAGGTCCGCTTCGTGCTGTACGACGCGGCCGCGTACGCCGAGTTCGAGGCCGCGCTCTAGGAGGCCGGGGCGGCGGGGGAGGCCGGGCGCCCGTACCCCGGGCGGTCCGAGTGGTCCTTGCCGTGCCCGGCCCACGAGTAGAGGTGAAGCACCAGGCCGTCGGGGTCGCTGAAGACGAGCAGCCAGCCGATGCTCGCCTCGATGACCGGCGAGTGCTCGACGCCAAGGGCGTCCAGATGGGCCGCCCACGCCTCGGCGTCCGCGCGGTCCCGGATCGCGAAGGACACCGGATCGAAGCCCTCGCAGCCCCGGGCCGCCTCCGGGTTCTCCCGCAGGGCGACGAGCGTGCCGTCCAGGCCGGGCATCGTGCCCCCGACCCCGCGCACCACGCCCTCGTCGTCCGGGAACTCGATCGTGGTCCGGAAGCCGAGGACCCGGCCGTACCAGTCGAGGGAGCGCGGGAGGTCGGTGACGGGGATCTTCACATGGTGGATTCCGGCGAGTTCCGGCATGGCGGGCCTCCTCGGCCTCGGGCCTTCTCGGGCCTCGGGTCCCTTCGGACCCGATTCATTTCGTCGCAGTGACGCTGCGGTGAATTGCTTCTAGACTGCTCCTCATGACAGACCCCGTCAAGACGGACCCGCCGGATCCGGGCGCGGACCCCGGTAAACGGCCCTACGCCTCGCCGAAGCGCGCCGCGGCCGCGGCCCGGACCCGTGCGCGGATCCGGGAGGCCGCGGGCCGGCTGTTCGTCGAGCAGGGGTACGCGGCGACCCGGATGCGGGAGGTCGCCCGGGCCGCCGGGGTGGGGGAGCGGACCCTCTACGACGCCTTCCCGACGAAGGCCGCGCTGTTCGGCCACACCCTCGGGGTCGCCACCGTCGGCGACGAGGAGCCGGTGGCCGTCGCGGACCGCCCGGAGTTCACGGAGCTCGGTGGCGAGACCGACCCGGCCGAGACCGTCGACGCCCTGATCGCCCGCACCGCGGAGCTGCTCGACCGGGCCGGCGACCTGATCATGGTGAGCGTGGAGGCGGCCGGCGCCGATCCCGACATGCGGGCCGCCGCCGACGCCGGGGCCGCCGCCACCCACGCCGTCTACCTCCGGCTCACCACCGCCCTGCACGCCCGGGGCGCGCTGCGCCCCGGCCTCGACCCCGCCCGGGCGGCCGACATCCTCTTCGCCGTGGTCTCCCCGCACGTCCACCAGCTCCTGCGGCGCCATCGCGGCTGGTCGGCCGCCGCGTACCGGGACTGGCTGCGCGAGCTCGTCGCCGCCCAGCTGCTCGCGCCGGAACAGCGGACGGGCTCGGAACACCGGCCGGGCGGCGGCCCACGTTGATGTCGTTTTCCTGCCAGCCCGGCCCGCCCGCGATCACCCATCCTTGAAGGCATGCACACCGACACCGAGCGCTGCGTGCGGGCCGTCCAGTCGAAGGACGCCCGCTTCGACGGCGTCTTCTTCACCGCCGTCCGCACCACTCGGATCTACTGCCGGCCCAGTTGCCCCGCCGTGCCGCCCAAGGCGCAGAACATGGAGTTCCACCCCACCGCCGCGTCCTGCCAGCGGGCCGGCTACCGGGCCTGCAAGCGCTGCCGGCCCGACACCAGCCCCGGCTCGTCCGCCTGGCACGCCCGCGCCGACGCCGTGGCCCGCGCCGTACGGCTCATCCAGGACGGCATCGTCGACCGCGAGGGCGTTCCCGGGCTCGCCGCCCGGCTCGGCTACTCCACCCGCCAGATCGAGCGCCAGCTGCTCGCCGAACTCGGCGCCGGACCCCTCGCCCTCGCCCGCGCCCAGCGCGCCCAGACCGCCCGGCTGCTCATCGAGACCACCCCGCTGCCCATGGCCGAGATCGCCTTCGCCGCCGGTTTCGCCTCGATCCGCACCTTCAACGACACCGTCCGCGAGGTCTTCGCCCTCACCCCCGGCGAGCTGCGCGCCCGCGCCACCCGCCCCCGCAAGGCGCCCGCCCCCGCCCCGGCTCCCGCCCCGGCCCCCGGGACGATCACCCTGCGGCTGCCGTTCCGCGCCCCGCTCGAACCCTCCAACCTCTTCGGCCACCTCGCCGCCACCGCCGTGCCGGGCGTCGAGGAATGGCGCGACGGCGCCTACCGCAGAACCCTCGCCCTGCCGTACGGACACGGCATCGTCGCCCTCGCCTCGCGCGCCGACCACGTGCTGTGCCGGCTCTCGCTCACCGACCACCGCGACCTCACCCACGCCATCAGCCGCTGCCGCCGGCTGCTCGACCTCGACGCCGACCCCGTCGCCGTCGACGGGCAGTTGCGCGCGGACCCGCTGCTCGCGCCGCTCGTCGACGCCGCGCCCGGCCGACGGGTCCCGCGTACGGTCGACGCCGCCGAGTTCGCCGTCCGCGCCGTCCTGGGCCAGCAGGTGTCCACCGCCGCCGCCCGTACCCACGCCGCCCGCCTGGTCACCGCGCACGGCGTGCCCGTCGACGACCCCGAGGGCGGCCTCACCCACCTCTTCCCGACCCCCGCCGCACTCGCCGGGCTCGACCCCGAGACCCTCGCGCTGCCCCGCAGCCGCCGCACCACCCTGCTCACCCTCGTCACCGCCCTCGCCGACGGCAGCCTCGCGCTCGGGCCGGAGACCGACTGGACCGAGGCCCGCGAACGGCTGCGCGCCCTGCCCGGCTTCGGCCCCTGGACCACCGAGGTCATCGCCATGCGGGCGCTCGGCGACCCGGACGCCTTCCTCCCCGGCGACCTCGGCATCCGGCGTGCCGCCGAGGGCCTCGGCCTGCCCGCCGCCCCGGCCGCGCTCACCGCCCGCGCCGCACGCTGGCGGCCCTGGCGCGCCTACGCCGTCCAGTACCTGTGGGCCACCGACAGCCACCCCATCAACCACCTGCCCGCGTAAGGAACCCGCTCATGCCCACCGTGACGCACACGGTCGTGGACAGCCCCTACGACCTGCTGACCCTCGTCGCCGTCGACGGCGTCCTCAGCCGTATGTACATGACCGACCAGCGGCACCGTCCACCGGAGGAGACCTTCGGCGCGCCCGACCCGCGCCCCTTCACGGAGGCGATGCGCCAGCTCGACGCGTACTTCGCGGGCGAGCTCACCGAGTTCGACCTGCCGTTGCACCTCGTCGGAACCCCGTTCCAGCTGCGCGTCTGGGAACAGCTCCGGCTGATCCCGTACGGGGAGACCCGGACCTACGGCGAACTCGCCGACGCCCTCGGCAGCCCCGGCGCCTCCCGCGCGGTCGGCCTCGCGAACGGCAAGAACCCGGTCACCATCATCGTCCCCTGCCACCGGGTCATCGGCTCCGGCGGCAGCCTCACCGGCTACGGCGGCGGCCTCGCCCGCAAGCAGCGCCTGCTCGCCTTCGAATCGGGCGCCGCCGAACCCGACGCCCTGTTCTGACCGGTCTGACGGGCCTAGCGCAGCCGGTCGAGCAGCGCGGGCAGCGCCGTGCCGATCGGTTCGCGGACCACCTCGGTCGCGACCGGGTCGTACGGGGTCGGTTCGGCGTTCACGATGATCAGGCGGGCGCCGTGCTCGGCGGCGATGCCCGCGAGGGAGGCGGCCGGCTGTACCTGGAGGCTGCTGCCGACCGCGAGGAAGACGTCCGCGGCCTTCGCGATGGACATCGCGTTGCCCAGGACCACCGGGTCGAGGCGTTCCCCGAACATCACCGTCGCCGCCTTCAGGATCCCGCCGCACGCCCGGCACGCCGGATCGTCCTCACCGGCCTGCACCCGCGCGAGGGCCTCCGCCATCGGCGAGCGCGCGTGGCACGCCGTGCACACCACCGCCCGGGCGGAACCGTGCAGTTCGAGCACCTTCCGCTCGGACACCCCCGCGGCCTGGTGGAGCCCGTCGATGTTCTGCGTGATCACCCGCAGCGCGTGCCCGCTCTTCTCGAACGCGGCGATCGCACGGTGCGCCACGTTCGGCTCCGCGGCCAGCACCTCCCCGTCCAGCCGCATCCGCCACGAAAGCCGCCGCACCTCCGGGTCGGCCATGTACGGCCCGTAGGTGACGAGCCGCTCCGCCTCGGGGTCACGGGTCCACATCCCGTTCGGCCCCCGGTAGTCGGGAATCCCCGAGTCCGTCGAGATGCCCGCCCCGCTGAGAATCGCCACCATGGTCATGCGGCGAGCGTAGGCGGGCCGTAAGCCCTCCCGCGAACGGATTTGGAGCTGCTAGCGTCCCCGCATGCCCAAGGTCAGCATCTCCCTCGACGCCGAACTCGTGGTCGAGGTCATGGTCCTCGCCGGCATCGGCAATCCCCAGGACGCCGTCGAGGCGGTCGTCCGCGACTACATCGCCCACGGCCACCGCACCGAGGCCCGCACCGCCTCCCGCGAGGAACCCCTCCGCACCGGCCGTCTCACCCCGCCGGAGCCGGACCAGGGCTGAACGCGCGGCGCACCCACACCGCCACGACCACCACCCGCACCGCCGCGCGGTTCACCGGGCGGCGGGGCGGCCGTTCTCCAGTTCCACCGCGCCCCGGCCCGCCGTCAGCGCGTCGAGGGCGGCCAGGACCCGGTGGCCCAGGCTGCCCGGCAGGTGGGCGGGGAGCTCCGCCGGGGGCACCAGCTTCCAGGAGATCAGTTCCTCCTCCTGGAGCCGGATCTCCGCGAACCGCTCGTCCGGAAGGACCCCGCCGTCGAACAGGTACGCCACCAGCGGCGGACGGTCCGCGCCCGGTACCCAGTCGACGGCGAGCAGCGCGCCGAGCTCCACGTCCAGGCCGATCTCCTCCGCCGTCTCCCGGCGGGCCGCCTGCCGCGGCGACTCGCCCGTGTCCGACTCGATCGTGCCGCCCGGCAGGGCCCAGCCCTCCAGGTAATTGGGCTCGACGATCAGCACCCGCCCGGCCGCGTCCCGGAACAGGGCGGCGGCACCGGCCAGGACGCGCGGCAGGCTCGCGATGTACGTGGCGTAGTCAGAGGTCGTCATCCGGTCAGCGTAGCCAGCCGCAGCGTCCGCTCCGCCAGCTCGCTGATCCGTACCCCGTCGAAACCCGTCACCGCGCTGCGCACCCGGTCCCGCAGCGGCTCCGACCACTGCGGCGGGATCGCCGCCGCGCCGCACAGCACGCCGGCCACCGAACCGGCCGTCGCCCCGTTGGAGTCGGTGTCCAGACCGCCCCGTACGGTCAGCGCCAGGGTGCGGGTGAAGTCGCCCTCGCCGTACAGCAGCCCGGCGGTGAGCACCGCCGCGTTCGGCACGGTGTGGATCCAGCCGGACCCACCGGTCTCCCGGCGCAGCTCGGCCAGCGTCTCGGACCACGCGACGCCCGCCTCGTACAGCGCCACGGTGTGCCGTACGGCGCGGGCGAGCCGGCTGCTGGCCGGGATCCGTTCCAGGGCGGTGCCGAGCGCCGCCCGCGCGTCGGGCGCGGTGAAGGCCGCGGCGACCAGGGCGGCCGCCCACATCGCCCCGTACACCCCGTTCCCGGTGTGTGAGAGCACCGCGTCGCGGCTGGCCAGAGAGGCGGCCCGGCGCGGATCACCCGGCGAGGTCCAGCCGTACACGTCCGCCCGGATCAGCGCGCCGATCCACTCCTGGTACGGATTGTCGTACGTGGCGGTCAGCGGCGGCTTCAGCCCGTTCGCCAGATTCCGGTACGCCACCCGCTCGGCCGTGAAGGTCTGCAGATACGGCAGCCGCAGCAGCCACAGCTCGCCGACCTGCTCGGTGCTGAAGTCGAAACCGCGGGTCTCCAGGAGGTGCAGGCCCAGGATCGAGTAGTCGACGTCGTCGTCCCGGCAGCTGCCGTTGATCCGGCCGCGCACGCACTGCGGCCACTCCGGCCGCAGCTCGAAGCCGTCCGCGCCGGCCGCGGGCGGCGGCGGGAAGTAGTCGGTGAGCGGCAGGGCGTCCGTGAGCCGCAGATACGCGTCGATCCGCTCGGGCGTCCAGTGGTCGCCGCGCTCGACCGGCTTGCCGAGCATGTTCCCGGCGATCCGTCCGGTCCAGCCGCCGAGGATCCGGTCGGCGAGCTCGCCGCGCCCGAGCCGGACGGGGCCACCGCCCGTGACGCCGTCCGCGACCTCGCCCATGACTTCGCTCATGCCTCCGGTCTAGCCGACGGGCCGGGCCCGCGCGCGCCGACCCGCCCACTCGGCCCCCACGAGGCCCCACCGGGCCCGGCCTCACTCCTCGCCGTCCCCGCTCGTACGGGACCGCGCCGCCCGGCGCAGCCGGTGGTGCCGGGCCGCGCCCTGCTCGGTGATCGCCTCGCCGACCATCGCCCGCACCGCGTCCCGGACGCCGTGCAGCGCGTGGTGCCGGGCCGGGCCCGCACCCGGGTCCTCGCGGAGCTCCTTCAGAAGCGCCCAGCACAGGGCCAGCATGACGAGGACGAAGGGAAGTGCCACCAGGATGGTCGCCGTCTGGAGCGAGTCCAGACCGCCGACGACGAGCAGGACGGCGGCGACGCAGGCCATCAGCACGCCCCAGGTCACCACCAGCCAGGTCGGCGGGTGCAGCGAGCCGTGGCTGGTGAGCGAGCCCATCACCAGGGAGGCCGAGTCCGCGCTGGTCACGAAATAGGTCATCACCAGGAGCATCGCGATGTACGAGGTGACGGTGCCGATCGGCAGCCCGTCCAGCATGGCGAACAGCGAGGCCTCCACGCCGTCCGCCACGGCACCCGCCAGATCCTCCTGGCCCGTCGACTGGAGCCGGATCGCGGTGCCGCCCATCACGCAGAACCAGAGCACCGTGGCGCCCGAAGGGACGAGCAGCACCCCGATGAGGAACTCCCGTACGGTCCGGCCGTGCGAGATCCGGGCGATGAAGGTGCCGACGAACGGCGCCCAGGACAGCCACCACGCCCAGTAGAAGATCGTCCACGCCCCCAGCCACGTCCGGTCCGAGAAGGCGCCCGTGCGGGTCGCCAGCGGCAGCAGCTGATGGAGGTAGCCGCCCAGCGAGGCCGGGATGGTGTCCAGAACGTACACGGTCGGACCGAGAAGGAAGACGAAGACCATCAGGCACGCGGCGAGCACGATGTTCACCGTGGACAGCCACTTCACACCCTTGTGCAGCCCGGAGAAGGCGGAGAGCACGAAGGCCGCCGAGAGCGACACGATGATGACCAGCTCGGTCGCCGTGGAGTCCTCGACTCCCGTGGTGATGTTCAGGCCCTTCGCCACCTGGAGCGCGCCCAGGCCCAGGCTGGTCGCCGTGCCGAACACCGTCGCGAAGACGGCCAGCAGGTCGATCGCCTTGCCGGGCCAGGACCGTGCCCGACGCTCGCCCATCAGCGGCACGAACGCGGCGCTGAGCAGGTTTCCGCGCCCCTTGCGGAAGCCCGCGTAGGCCAGGGCGAGGCCCGCGATGCCGTAGATCGCCCAGGGAGTGAGCGTCCAGTGGAAGAACGAGTACTCCATCGCGAGCAGGGCCGCCCCGCCCGACTGGGGCTGCACGCCGCTCCCCGGCGGCGGGTCGAGGAAGTGCTGAAGCGGTTCGCCCACGCCGTAGAACATCAGCCCGATGCCCATGCCGGCGCTGAACATCATGGCGATCCACGCCAGGTTGGTGAACTCCGGCTCCGAGTCGTCCGCGCCCAGCCGGATCCGGCCGAAGCGGCTGAGCGCGATCAGCACGCACAGGACCAGGAAGACGTCCGCGGCGACGACGAACATCCAGGCGAAGTTGTCGAGGACCCAGCCGAGGGCGGTGTCGGAGGCATCGGCGAACGAGTCCTTGCCGAGGGCCGCCCAGGCGACGACGGCGACGACGGCCGCCATGCCGATCCCGATGACCTTCGGGTCGGGCCGAGGTTTCTGTCCGCCGCTTTGATCGATCAGTTCCGTACTCACCGGCCCCACTATGGTGCGGAATATCCCCTTATCAGGGGGTGGCACGCCGTCTTCCGGTACGGATAGGGTCGGCCCTGGCGCGACTGCCTGTTCGAAAGCAAGGGATGCAAGGTGACGGACGGAGCAGTAACTGAGGTCGCACGCGTGCTCGTCGCGGCCGACAAGTTCAAGGGCTCGCTCACGGCCGTACAGGTCGCGGAGCGGGTCACAGCAGGTCTGCGACGGGTCGTCCCGGAGCTCGAGGTGGAGACGCTGCCCGTCGCAGACGGGGGCGACGGCACCGTGGCCGCGGCCGTGGCGGCCGGGTTCGACCGGCGCGAGGTCACCGTGACCGGGCCGGTCGGCGAACCGGTCACGGCCGCGTTCGCGCTGCGCGGGACCACCGCGGTGGTGGAGATGGCGGAGGCCTCCGGCCTCCAGCTGCTGCCCGCCGGGGTCTTCGCCCCGCTCACCGCCACCACGTACGGGTCGGGCGAGCTGCTGCGCGCCGCGCTCGACGCGGGCGCCACCACGATCGTCTTCGGCGTCGGCGGCAGCGCCACCACCGACGGCGGCGCCGGCATGCTCGCCGCGCTCGGCGCGGTCTTCCTCGACGCGGACGGCAATCCGGTCGGCCCGGGCGGCGGCGCCCTCGCCGACCTCGCCTCGGCGGACCTGTCGGGCGTCGACCCGCGCTTCGCGGGCGTCGATCTCGTCCTCGCCAGCGACGTGGACAACCCGCTGACCGGCCCGAAGGGCTGCGCGGCGGTGTACGGCCCGCAGAAGGGCGCGACCCCCGAGGACGTCGAGACCCTCGACACGGCCCTCGCGCACTACGCGCGGGTCCTGGAGAAGGCGATCGGCGCCAAGGCCGCCGAGCTCGCCGCCTCCCCGGGCGCGGGCGGCGCGGGCGGCATCGGCTACGGCGCCCTGCTGCTCGGCGCGAGCTTCCGCCCCGGCATCGAGCTGATGCTGGACGTGCTCGGCTTCGCCCCCGCCCTGGAGCGCGCCACCCTGGTCATCACCGGCGAGGGCTCGCTCGACGAGCAGACCCTGCACGGCAAGGCTCCGGCGGGCGTCGCCGCGGCCGCCCGCGCGGCCGGCAAGGAGGTCGTCGCGGTCTGCGGCCGCCTGGCCCTCACTCCCGTGGCCCTGGGCACCGCCGGCATCCGCCGCGCCTACCCGCTCACGGACCTGGAGCCGGACCCGGCCAAGTCCATCCCGAACGCGGGCCCGCTCCTGGAGCAGGTCTCGGCGAACATCGCGCGGGACTTCCTGGCGTAGGCCGCCCCGGCCGCCGAGACCCATTCGGAGACCCATTCGGAAAGCCCAGACCATACGGAAGGGCCCGGACGCTTCCGCGTCCGGGCCCTTCCGTTCGTGCCATCCACTCCGCCGTGGCTACCGCAGCTGTGCGGCCTCCGCCTGGCGGGCCTCACGGCTCTCACGCCGGTTGTCGCGGAAGGTGTTCACTCGCCGGGCCGTCGCGAAGAGGGGGATCACGGCGCCCATCACCACCTGCAGCGCGCAGCCGGTCTGGAGGAGGAACTGTCCGCCCGGAGCGTCGAACGCCCATGCGGCCAGCATGGCCATGGCGCCGACGATCCAGCTGAGCATGGCCACCGCGAGGACACCCCGCGGCTTCGGGTACTCGACCCGGCTCACCATCAGCCAGGCGACGCCGATGATCGCGAGCAGCGTCGGGATGAACGGCAGCTCGAGCAGGACGATCGACACGACGGTCAGCGCGCCGAAGGGGCTCGGCATGCCCTGGAACATGCCGTCCTTCATCGTCACGCAGGAGAACCGCGCGAGTCTCAGCACCACCGCGAGCAGCACCAGGACCGCGGCCACCGCCGAGACCTTCTGCTGCGCGCCGGGCGTGACCATGCCGTACACGAGTACGAAGTAGGCCGGGGCGAGACCGAAGCTGATCAGGTCCGAGAGGTTGTCGAGCTCGGCGCCCATCGGCGAGCTGCGGAGCTTGCGCGCCACGATGCCGTCGAAGAGGTCGAAGATCGCCGCGGCCAGCATGAGGATCACGGCGGTGGCGGCGCTGTTGCGCGCCATGCCGGTCTCGCTGCTCCCGGTGAGGTGCGGGATGAGGATGCCGGTGGTGGTGAAGTACACCGCCATGAAGCCGCACGTGGCGTTACCGAGCGTGAGGGCGTCCGCTATGGACAGCCTCAGCGACAGCGGCATCTCCTCGGCGTCGTCGGCGTCCGCCTCCGACTCGGCGACCCATTCGGCCGCCCGTGTGTCGGGATCAATCACGGTCAATGCGAGTCACCCCCGCAGTCGTGGGCTGACCGACCTCGACCGCGACCTCGACACCCTCGGGGAGGTAGATGTCGACCCGCGAACCGAAGCGGATCAGCCCGATCCGGTCACCCTGCTCGACCTTCGTCCCCTGCGGGATGTACGGCACGATCCGCCGGGCCACGGCGCCGGCGATCTGCACCATCTCGATGTCGCCGAGCTCGGTGTCGAAGTGCCAGACAACGCGCTCGTTGTTCTCGCTCTCCTTGTTGAACGCCGGCACGAAGCCGCCGGGGACGTGCTCCACGGACGTCACCGTGCCGGCCAGCGGCGCGCGGTTGACGTGGACGTTCAGCGGGCTCATGAAGATGGCGACGCGGGTGCGTCCGTCCTTCCACGGCATGATGCTCTGCACCACGCCGTCGGCGGGCGAGATGACCCGGCCCTGGGCGATCTCTCGCTCGGGGTCGCGGAAGAACCACAGCATGCCGGCCGCGAGAGCGGTGGCCGGCACGGCGATCGCCTTGGCGCGCGACGACTTGCGCGAGCGCGCCAGGCTGAGCGCCGCGGTGGCGACGGTCGGCAGAAGCCACGGCGATGCTCCGCGTGCGATGCGTACGCCCTTGAGGCGGTCGCGGTGTGCAGAGGTTTGGCTGTGGGGCATGGATGACCTTCGTAGCGGATGATGCCGCGCTGGAATCGGGGACGGCGGCTTTCGGGCGATGCTATCGGTTGCGGGCCGCAACTGGGCAAGCCAGAAGCCGAGTCGGCGGCCGGAAGACGAACACAGGGTGTGATCTTCTTCGCGGCCAAACCGACCCAAATCCGACAATCAACCCTGGAAGCGGTACTCCTCGAGCAACCGTCGACCAATGATCATTTTCTGGATCTCGGCGGTACCTTCGCCGATGAGCAGCATCGGGGCCTCGCGGTAGAGGCGCTCGATCTCGTACTCCTTCGAGAACCCGTAGCCACCGTGAATGCGGAACGCATCCTCGACGACCTCCTTGCAATATTCGGAGGCGAGGTACTTCGCCATCCCTGCTTCGAGGTCGTTTCGTTCCCCGGAGTCCTTTTTGCGTGCTGCGTTCACCATCATGGCATGAGCGGCCTCGACCTTGGTAGCCATCTCGGCAAGCTTGAACTGAATCGCCTGGTGCTGGGCGATCTGCTTGCCGAAAGTGTGACGCTGCTGGGCATACTGGACGCCGAGTTCGAAAGCACGCTGCGCGACGCCGCAGCCACGGGCCGCGACATTCACGCGGCCGACTTCCACGCCGTCCATCATTTGGTAAAACCCTCGGCCGGTGACGCCGCCGAGGACCCGATTGGCCGGAATGCGCAGTCCGTCCATGATGAGTTCGGTCGTGTCGACGCCCTTGTAACCCATCTTCTCGATCTTGCCCGGAATGGTGAGGCCGGGGCGGACCTCTCCGAAGCCGGGCTCCTTCTCGACGAGGAAGGTCGTCATCGACTTGTGCGGGGCGGTGCCCTCGGGGTGTCCTTCGTCACTTCGGACGAGAACGGCCACCAGCGTTGACGTGCCGCCGTTCGTCAGCCACATCTTCTGGCCGTTGAGGACGTACTCGTCGCCGTCCTTGACCGCCTTCGACGTGATCGCCGACACGTCCGAGCCGAGACCCGGCTCCGACATCGAGAACGCGCCGCGCGTCTCGCCGGCCGCCATCCGCGGCAGGAAGTAGTCCTTCTGCTCCTGCGTGCCGTGCTGCTTCAGCATGTACGCCACGATGAAGTGGGTGTTGATGATGCCGGAGACCGACATCCAGCCGCGGGCGATCTCCTCCACGCACAGCGCGTAGGTGAGCAGCGACTCACCCAGGCCCCCGTACTCCTCGGGGATCATCAGACCGAAGACGCCGAGCTCCTTCAGCCCGTCCACGATCTGCTGCGGGTACTCGTCGCGGTGCTCCAGCTCCGTCGCGACCGGGATGATCTCCTTGTCGACGAAGTCCCGGACGGTGGAGAGGATCTCCTGCTGGACGTCGGTCAGACCGTGGGTCTGGGCGAGTCGCGCCATGACTACTTCCCCTGTTCCTTCAGCTCGGGGCGGCCGGGCTGCTCGCCGCCGCGCGCGTCGATGTACTCGGCGGTCGGGACCATGACCTTGCGGCGGAAGACGCACACCAGGGTGCCGTCCTGCTTGTAGCCCTTGGTCTCGACGTAGACGATGCCGCGGTCGCTCTTCGACTTCGACGGCGTCTTGTCCAGGACGGTCGTCTCGCCGTAGATGGTGTCGCCGTGGAAGGTCGGCGCCACGTGGCGCAGCGACTCGATCTCCAGGTTGGCGATGGCCTTGCCGGAGACGTCCGGCACGGACATGCCGAGCAGCAGCGAGTAGATGTAGTTGCCGACGACGACGTTCTTCTTGAAGTCCGTCGTGTTCTCCGCGTAATTCACGTCCATGTGAAGCGGGTGGTGGTTCATCGTCAGCAGACAGAAGAGGTGGTCGTCGTACTCGGTGACCGTCTTCCCGGGCCAGTGCTTGTAGACGGCGCCGATCTCGAACTCTTCGTAGGTGCGGCCGAACTGCATGGGACTCAGGCCTCCGGGATCTCGAACTTGGTGGTGCGCTGCATGCCGGCGGCGCGGCCCTTGCCGGAGATGACCAGGGCCATCTTGCGGGAGGCCTCGTCGATCATCTCGTCGCCGAGCATCGCGGAGCCCTTCTTGCCGCCGGCCTCGGAGGTGTAGTAGTCGTACGCGTCGAGGATCAGCTCGGCGTGGTCGTAGTCCTCCTGCGAGGGCGAGTAGATCTCGTTCGCGGCGGCGACCTGGTCCGGGTGCAGCACCCACTTGCCGTCGAAGCCCAGGGCGGCGGAGCGCTGGGCGACCGCGCGGTAGCCCTCCGGGTTGCGGATCTGCAGGTAGGGGCCGTCGATCGCCTGCAGGTTGTTGGCGCGGGCGGCCATCAGGATGCTCATCAGGATGTGGTGGTAGGCGTCCGCCGGGTAGCCGGGCGGCTGCTCGCCGACGACGAGGGACTTCATGTTGATGGAGGCCATGAAGTCGGCCGGGCCGAAGATGATCGTCTCGACGCGCGGCGAGGCCTGCGCGATCGCGTTGACGTTGTTCAGGCCCTGGGCGTTCTCGATCTGCGCCTCGATGCCGATCTTGCCGACCTCGAAGCCCATGGTCTTCTCGATCTGGGTGAGCAGCAGGTCGAGCGCGACGATCTGCTCGGCGTTCTGCACCTTCGGCAGCATGATGCAGTCGAGGTTCTGGCCGGCGCCCTCGACGACGGTGACGACGTCACGGTACGTCCAGTGGGTCGTCCAGTCGTTGACGCGGACCACACGGGTCTTGCCGGTCCAGTCGCCCTCGTTCAGGAACTTCACGATGGTGTGGCGGGCGTCCGGCTTGGCCAGCGGCGCGCACGCGTCCTCCAGGTCGAGGAAGACCTGGTCGGCGGCGAGGCCCTGGGCCTTCTCCAGGAAGCGCGGGTTGGAGCCGGGCACCGCGAGGCAGGAGCGGCGCGGGCGCAGCCGGTTCACAGGGGAAGCGGGCGTGCTGGTCATGCGGGGACCTCCGTACTTTCAAGGGGGCTGAGCTGGTTGGCTTTCCGGATCTCGTCGACGATACGACCGATGATCCCGGTGATACCGAAGTCCTTCGGGGTGAAGACCGCGGCCACGCCGGCGGCCTTGAGCTCCGCGGCGTCGGCGTTCGGGATGATTCCGCCGACCACGACCGGGATGTCGGCCGCTCCGGCGTCCTTCAGCCGGTCCAGGACGTCCGGCACGAGCTGGGCGTGCGAGCCGGAGAGGATCGACAGGCCGACCGCGTGCACGTCCTCCTCCAGGGCCGCGTCGACGATCTGCTCCGGCGTCAGCCGGATGCCCTGGTAGACCACCTCGAACCCGGCGTCGCGGGCCCGCACGGCGATCTGCTCGGCGCCGTTGGAGTGCCCGTCCAGGCCCGGCTTGCCGACCAGGAAGCGCAGCTTGCCGACGCCCATGTCGGCCGCCGTGCGGTCCACCTTGCGGCGCACCTCGGCGAGCGGGGAGCCCTCCTCGGCCGGCACGGCCACCGGGGCGGAGGAGACGCCGGTCGGGGCGCGGAACTCGCCGAACACCTCGCGCAGCGCCCCGGCCCACTCGCCGGTGGTGACCCCGGCGCGGGCGCACTCCAGGGTGGCCTCCATGAGGTTGCCGGTGCCCTTGGCGGCCTCCTTCAGGCGCTCCAGGGCCTTGCACGGCCGCGGGTGGTTGAACGGCGGCTGGTAGCGGGTGTCGCGCCAGGTTCCCAGGGCGCCGACGACGCGGGCCTCGACGGCCGGGTCGACGGTCTGGATCGCGGTGTCCAGGTCGGCGGTGAGCGGGTTGGGCTCGGTGGTCTCGAAGATGTTGACGCCGATGATCTTGTCCTCGCCGGACTCGATCCGGGCCCGCCGCTCGGCGTGCGAGGAGACCAGCTGCGCCTTGAGGTAGCCGGACTCGACGGCGGCCATCGCGCCGCCCATCTCCTGGATCCGCTCGATCTCGGCCAGGCACTCGGCGACCAGGGCGTCCACCTTGGCCTCGATGACGTGCGAGCCGGCGAAGATGTCCTCGTACTCCAGGAGGTCGGACTCGTGGGCGAGCACCTGCTGGATCCGGAGCGACCACTGCTGGTCCCAGGGGCGCGGCAGGCCCAGCGCCTCGTTCCAGGCCGGGAGCTGTACGGCGCGGGCGCGGGCGTCCTTGGAGAGCGTCACGGCCAGCATCTCCAGGACGATGCGCTGGACGTTGTTCTCCGGCTGGGCCTCGGTCAGACCGAGCGAGTTGACCTGCACGCCGTAGCGGAAGCGGCGCTGCTTGGCGTCCTCGATGCCGTACCGCTCACGGGTGACGGTGTCCCAGATGCGGCCGAAGGCGCGCATCTTGCACATCTCCTCGATGAACCGGACGCCGGCGTTCACGAAGAACGAGATCCGGGCGACGACCTCGCCGAACCGCTCCTCGGGGACCTGCCCCGAGTCGCGGACGGCGTCGAGGACGGCGATCGCGGTGGACATGGCGTAGGCGATCTCCTGGACCGGCGTGGCGCCGGCCTCCTGCAGGTGGTAGCTGCAGATGTTGATCGGGTTCCACTTCGGGATGTGGTTGACCGTGTACGCGATCATGTCCGTCGTGAGCCGGAGCGAGGGGCCGGGCGGGAAGACGTGCGTCCCGCGCGACAGGTACTCCTTCACGATGTCGTTCTGGGTGGTGCCCTGGAGCTTGGTGATGTCCGCACCCTGCTCCTCGGCGACCACCTGGTAGAGCGCCAGGAGCCACATGGCGGTGGCGTTGATGGTCATCGAGGTGTTCATCTGCTCCAGGGGGATGTCCTGGAACAGCCGCCGCATGTCGCCGACGTGCGAGACGGGCACGCCGACCCGGCCGACCTCGCCGCGGGCGAGGACGTGGTCGGGGTCGTAGCCGGTCTGCGTGGGCAGGTCGAACGCGACCGAGAGGCCGGTCTGGCCCTTGGCGAGGTTACGCCGGTAGAGCTCGTTCGACGCCTCGGCGGTCGAGTGGCCGGCGTAGGTCCGCATGAGCCACGGCCGGTCCTTCTGACGCTCTGTCATCTGTGGTCCCTGGTTCAGAGGTTGCGGAATCAGACGTTACGGAAGCGATTGATCGCGTCGATGTGCTGGGCGCGCAGCTCGTGGTCGCGCACGCCGAGGCCCTCCTCGGGCGCGAGCGCGAGCACGCCGACCTTGCCCTGGTGCAGGTTGCGGTGCACGTCGTAGGCGGCCTGGCCGGTCTCCTCCAGGGAGTAGACCTTCGAAAGCGTCGGGTGGATCTTGCCCTTGGCGACCAGCCGGTTGGCCTCCCAGGCCTCGCGGTAGTTGGCGAAGTGCGAGCCGACGATCTTCTTCAGCGACATCCACAGGTAGCGGTTGTCGTACTCGTGGTTGTAGCCCGAGGTCGAGGCGCAGGTGACGATGGTGCCGCCCTTGCGGGTGACGTAGACGCTGGCGCCGAAGGTCTCGCGGCCCGGGTGCTCGAAGACGATGTCCACGTCCTCGCCGCCGGTCAGCTCGCGGATCTTGCCGCCGAAGCGCTTCCACTCGCGCGGGTCCTGGTTCTGCTCGTCCTTCCAGAACTTGTAGCCCTCGGCGTTGCGGTCGATGACCGCCTCCGCGCCCATGGAACGGCAGATGGCGGCCTTCTCCGGGGAGGAGACGACACAGATCGGGTTGGCGCCGCCGGCCAGCGCGAACTGGGTGGCGTACGAGCCGAGGCCGCCGCTCGCGCCCCAGATCAGCACGTTGTCGCCCTGCTTCATGCCGGCGCCGTTGCGGGAGACCAACTGGCGGTACGCGGTGGAGTTCACCAGGCCCGGCGCCGCGGCCTCCTCCCAGCTGAGGTGGCCGGGCTTCGGCATCAGCTGGTTGGACTTCACCAGGGCGATCTCGGCCAGGCCGCCGAAGTTGGTCTCGAAGCCCCAGATGCGCTGCTCGGGGTCGAGCATCGTGTCGTTGTGGCCGTCGGAGGACTCCAGCTCGACGCTCAGACAGTGCGCGACGACCTCGTCGCCGGGCTTCCAGGCGTTGACGCCCGGGCCGGTGCGCAGCACGACGCCCGAGAGGTCGGAGCCGATGACGTGGTACGGCAGGTCGTGGCGCTTGGTGAGCTCGGACAGGCGGCCGTAGCGCTCCAGGAACGCGAAGGTCGACACCGGCTCGAAGATCGAGGACCAGACCGAGTTGTAGTTCACGGAGGAGGCCATGACGGCCACCAGCGCCTCGCCCGGGCCGAGCTCGGGGAGGGCGACCTCGTCGAGGTGGAGCGACTTGCGCGGGTCCTTGTCGCGGCTGGCGACCCCGGCGAACATCTCCTGCTCGTCCTTGTGGACGGTCACGGCGCGGTACGACTCGGGGAGCTTGATGCTGGCGAAGTCCGCCGACGTGGAGTCGGGCGACTGGATCGCGTCCAGGATGTCCTTCACGGGATGCCTCCGGCGGTGCGGCGTCCTGCGGGGGACGCGCTGAGGGTTACGTCGGGGTTGGTGCTGTGGAGGTGTGCCGTCGGTTCGGCGCGGTGGTGCGGTGGCGGCGCCGTGGTGGGGCGCAGGAGGTGCCTGTGACGCAGGCGTCCGGGCGCACGAGCAGGATCGCTTGTGGGGACAGCCGGCGCACGAGGTGATCTCTGCGCGCCGGCCGCCCGGACACCTTCAACGTATGGCACGCCGTGTCACGTGACAAGGCACTGCGTGCCAACAATTTCACTCAGATGCAATCTGGTGGTCACGAATGAGCGATGATCGATCGAAAATGCCCCTGAACTGGGCGGATACGACGAGGGCCACCCCCGGAATCCGGGAGCGGCCCACGTCGTGACGTGATGTTCAGCTCTTCCTGAGCGCCTGCTGGATCGTCCGCATGACCTCGTCCAGCGGTGCGTCCGTCCGGGCGACGGCGACCACCACGCCGCCCGTCGTGGAGGCGGTGGCGGCGGCCGGCCGGACCGGCTCGTCCGCGGCCCTGGCGCTCTCGGCCGGCACGGTCCCGGGCCGGGCGCCTATCCCGCTGCCGAAGGTCTCCCGGACGATCGCGAAGGCGTGGTCGAGCTGCGCCTCCACATCGCCTTGGCCGCCGGCCCGCAGCCAGCGCCGCAGCACGTGGTTGTGGGCCGTGACCACCGCCGACGCGGCCACCTCGGCGAGCAGCGGGTCGTCGTTGCCGTCGTGGTGGTCGCGCTCGTCGAAGTGCCCGAGCAGATAGCGGGTGAAGAGACGCTCGTAGCGGGCCACCGAGGCGATCTCGCGCTCGCGCAGCGTCGGCACCTCACGGGTGAGCCGGTAGCGGGCCACGGAGACCGCGGGCGCGCCCGCGTACATCTTCATGACCTCCTTGATGCCCCGGCACACCGTGTCGAGCGGGTGCTCGTGCGGCGGTGCGGCGTTCAGCACCGCCTCGGCGCGCACCAGGGTGTCGTCGTGGTCGGGGAAGATCGCCTCTTCCTTGGAGCGGAAGTGCCGGAAGAAGGTCCGCCGGGCCACCCCGGCCGCCGCCGCGATCTCGTCGACGGTGGTCGCCTCGTACCCCTTGGTGGCGAACAGCTCCATGGCCGCGCTGGCGAGCTCCCGGCGCATTTTCAGCCGCTGCGCGGCGGCACGGGTCCCCGCCGCGCTCTCCGGGGCGTCGGGCGTGGACGTGGCACGGGGTGTCTTCGCGGCCTTGGACATGTCCCGAACGTACTGCATCGGAGCGGCAGTGCGCCCAGGTGGGGGAGGGGAGCCCGGCCCGGCACCGGCGGTGCCCGGCGGGCTGAGCAGCCCTCCCCATCCCCCGTACGGCCCGGAGCCCGGCTCAGCGGCGGGCATATTCGCGGAAGCCACGGCCCGTCTTGCGGCCGAGGCAGCCCGCGGCCACCAGGTGCTCCAGGAGCGGCGCCGGGGCCAGGCCCGGGTCGCGGAACTCGCGGTGCAGGACCTTCTCGATGGCGAGCGAGACGTCCAGGCCGACCACGTCGAGCAGCTCGAACGGACCCATCGGGTAGCCGCCGCCCAGCTTCATCGCGGCGTCGATGTCGTCCAGGGTGGCGTAGTGCTCCTGGACCATCTTGATCGCGTTGTTGAGGTACGGGAAGAGCAGCGCGTTGACGATGAAGCCGGCCCGGTCGCCGCAGTCCACGCCGTGCTTCTTGATCTTGGCGGTGACCTCGCGGACGGTGGCGTGGACGTCGTCGGCGGTCAGCACCGTACGGACGATCTCCACCAGCTTCATGGCGGGCGCCGGGTTGAAGAAGTGCATTCCGATGACGTCCTGCGGGCGGTTCGTCGCCTTGGCGCAGGCGACGACCGGCAGCGAGGAGGTCGTGGTGGCGAGGACCGCGCCCGGCTTGCAGATCTTGTCCAGGCGGGCGAACAGGTCCTGCTTGACCGCCAGGTCCTCGGCGACCGCCTCGACGGCCAGGTCGACCTCGGCGAAGGCGTCGAGCGAACCGGCCGGGGCGATCCGGGCCAGCGTCTCGTCGCGCGCCTCGCCGGTCATCCGGCCCTTGTCCACGGAGCGGCCGAGCGACTTGGCGATCCGGGCCTTGGCGGTGTCCGCCTTCTCCTGCGAGCGGGCGGCCAGGACGACCTGGTAGCCGGCCTTGGCGAAGACCTCGGCGATGCCGGAGGCCATGGTGCCCGAGCCGGCGACGCCGACCGAGCGGACCTCACGGCCGACGCCGTCGGACGCCGAGTCCTGCGGGGTGAGCGCGTCGGCGACGACCTCGGCGGAGCCGGCGGACGCGTAGCTGTAGAAGCCGCGGCCGGACTTGCGGCCGGTCAGACCCGCCTCGCTGAGCTGCTTGAGGATCGGGGCCGGGGCGTGCAGCCGGTCCCGCGAGGAGGCGTACATCGCCTCCAGGACGGTACGGGCGGTGTCGATGCCGATCAGGTCGAGCAGCGCCAGCGGCCCCATCGGCAGACCGCAGCCGAGCCGCATCGCGGCGTCGATGTCCTCGCGGGAGGCGTACTTGGCCTCGTACATCGCGGCGGCCTGGTTGAGGTAGCCGAAGAGCAGCCCGTCGGCGACGAACCCGGGGCGGTCGCCCACCGCAACCGGCTCCTTGCCGAGCTCCTGGGCGAGGCGCGTGACGGCGTCCACGTGCCGCGGGTCGGTGAGAACCGAGGAGACCACCTCGACCAGCTTCATCGCCTGGACCGGGGTGAAGAAGTGCAGGCCGAGCACGCGCTCCGGGTGCGCGGAGTCGGCGGCGAGGCGGGTGACCGAGAGGGCGTTGGTGCCGGTGGCGAGGATCGCGTCCGGCCGGACGATGCCGTCCAGGGCGCGGAAGACCTCCTGCTTGGTCTCGTACGCCTCGGGCACGACCTCGATGACGAGATCGGCCGCGGCGGCCGCCTGCAGGTCGGAGTAGGTGCGGAAGCGGGCGAGGACGTCCTGCCGCTCCTGCTCGGTGATGCGCTCGCGGGCCACCGCGCGGGCGGTGGAGGCCTCCAGGGCGGCGACGGCCTGGGCGGCCGCGGTCTCGTCGATGTCGATGCCGATGACCTCGCGGCCGGCCCGGGCGAGGACATCGGCGATGCCCGTGCCCATGGTGCCGAGACCGACGACGGCGATGGTGGAGAGAGGGGTGTCCATCAGGGGACTCCTGGGAGAAGAGTGACGACTGAAGGCAGCGCGCGAAGAAAGGAAGGCGCGGTGGGCCCGGAGGTCGAGGGAAAGACCAGCAGGGCGTGGAAAACGGGCGACGGACCCTGTCCCGGAGTCACGTCGAAAACTGCCGAACCGAACGAACGAACACAACGGCTGCGTCACCAGGCCGTCGTGCGGAGTGCGGGGGGTGGCCCGCTCACCTGAGATTAACTGCCCGGTAACGAGCACGCCAGTCCTGGGAAGTTGAGGAAAGTGTGATCTGGGTCGCGGATAGGCTGCGGAATATGAATTTCGCTGCGGACCCCGAATTCTGCTCGATGATCGATCGTTTGCGAGAAGAGATCGAGAATGACGGAGGGGAGGTTCCCGCGGCATTCGAACAACTCGCCGGACCGCTCGGTACGGAGGAACTGCACGCGGCTCTCACCGCACCCGGGCAGCCACTCTGGGCCCGCGAGATCGCCGCCTTCCGGCTCGGCCTGGCCGGCGACCCCCGCGCCTTCGAGGCCCTGGTCCTCCTGCTCAACCACCGCGACCCCGGGCGCTGTGTCTCCGCCGCCCACGCCCTCACCCGGCTCGGCGACCCGCGCACCGCCCGCGCCGCCGCCGCGCTCGCCACCAACGAACTCCGCGTCGCCTACGCCCTGCTGCCGGTCCGGCTGCTCGCCGCCCTGCGCGCCCCGGAGAGCGCGCCCGCCCTCGTCACCGTCCTGCGCCGCCGCCTCGCGCCCGGCGACCCGCACTGGCGCGTCGGCCTCGCCTGCGTCGAGGGGCTCGGGGCCCTGGGGGAGCTCGGCGGCCCGGACGCCCGGGAGGTCCTGACCGCGGCGGTGCCGCACCCGAGGCTGGGGGAGGCGGCCCGGGAGGCGTTGCGGCGGCTGTGATGTGCGTCCCGTCGGGGAGACGGGCGGGGTCCGTTGTTGACACTTTTTATTACGGTGTCCGGCACCGGTCACTCATCCCTGTTTTCCGTCGATGCGGAGGCGGAACATGCCCCCTGCGACCCCGCCCGCCCTCTCGGCGCCTGCCCTGTCGGTATCTGCCTTGTCGGTGCCCGCACTGTCGGTGAGCGCCCATCATGTGCGGGCCGCCCTGCTCGGCGCCGAACGGCACGGCATCGCGCCCGCGCCCCTGCTCGCCCGGGCCGGACTGCCCGCGGAACTCCCCGCCCGGGTGCCCGCCCGGCAGTTCGGCCGGCTCGTCGGCACGCTCTGGCGGCGCCTGGACGACGAACTCCTCGGCTTCGGCGAGGCGCCGAGCCGCTTCGGGACCTTCGCCACCATGGCCGACCTGGTCGTGCACGGCAGCCGCGACCTGCGCGAGGCCCTGCACCGCGGCGCGTCCTTCTACCGCCTCTTCCCGGCCGGCCCCCGCTTCCGGCTCGTCGAACCCGCCGCGCCCGAGGGCGAGTTCGCCGACGAGGCGCGCATCGACTTCGACGTCTCCGGCTACGACGACCCCGTGCGCTTCGGCGCCGAGACCACCGTCGTCGTCACCCAGCGCTTCGCCGGCTGGCTGATCGGCCGCCGACTCGGGCTGCGCCGGGTCGAGTTCGGCTACCCCGAACCCCGGCACGCCCACGAGTACGCCCTGCTCTTCCGCGCCCCCTGCGTCTTCGGCGCCCCGCGCACCGCCGTCGTCCTCGACCGCGCCGACCTCGACGCCCCGGTCCGCCGCGACGCCGCCGCCCTGCGCGCGCTGCTGCGCCGGATCACCCTCGACGTCCTGGTCTGCCGCGACGCCGTCACCGCCGTCACGGTCACCACCCGGGTCCGCCGGCTGATCGCCGCCGCGCTCCCGGCCGGCCCCGTGCCGCCGCCCGAGGAGGTCGCCCGCCGGCTCGCGATCAGCCCGCAGACCCTGCGCCGCCGGCTGGCCGCCGAGGGCACCTCGTACCAACGCCTCCGCGACCAGGTGCGGCGCGACCACGCCCTCGCGGAACTCGCCCGCGGCGCGCTCTCCATCGAGGACCTCTCCCGCCGGCTCGGCTTCTCCGAACCCAGCGCCTTCCACCGGGCGTTCCGCCGCTGGACCGGCGCGACCCCGGGGGCGTACCTGCGGCACGTGCCCTGAGGACGGAGCCTTACGGGGGTACGGAGTCCTACGGGTTACGGGCTCCGCCACCGGGGCGCTCGCGCGACGGCGTCCGTACGGGCGCAGCGTGAGCGGTACGGTCACGGCGGGCCCGGAGCGCCGGGCCTACCGTCCCGGCCATGGAAGAGAACTCCCTGCCCGGCGCCGCACGGCCGCCGGGCCCCCGAAGATGAGCGCCCGCCGGGCGGTGCCCGCCGCCCTCACCGGGCTCGTCCTGCTCTGCCTCCTCGCGGGCGTCGCGGTGACCGCCCTCAGCGTGAAGGTCGAGGGATCGAGCATGGCGCCCACCCTGCACGACGGCGACCGGCTGCTCCCGGTGCCCGGCTCGGCCGGCGAGGTGCACCGCTTCGACGTCGTCCTGCTGCGCTCGCCGCGGCAGAACGCGCTCCTGGTCAAACGGGTCATCGGCCTGCCCGGCGACCGGATCGCCATCGTGTCCACCGCCGAGGACCCCTTCCAGGTGCTCCTCCAGGAACAGGGCCGGGGCCCCGTCTACCGTGTGACGGCACGTCAGTGGACCGGCCAGGCGCGGCGGACCGGGAACTGCTGCACCGCCGACGGCGCCCGCTCGGCCCGGCCGGAGCTGCGCACGGTGCCGGCCGGGTCCTTCTTCTATCTCGGCGACAACCCCGATCTCTCCGACGACTCCCGTGCCTACGGCTGGGGCGAGATCGCCCGGGTCGAGGGGCGGGTCGGTCTGCGCGGCGGCCTCGTGCCGACCTCGCCGGAGCTCGGGGCGCCGCCGGTCCTGGAGGAGGGGTGGGGGAGCGGCCTGGCGGGCGGGGGGCCGGGTCCGGGACCCTGAGCGGGCCTCAGCCCGGGACGCGCTCCTCGCCCGTGCTCAGCGCGATCCGCAGGAAGACGTCGGCGATCCGCCCGGCCGACTCCTGCGGCGAGCCCGCCGCCTGCACGATGTGGCTGGCCGTCAGGCGTACGGCGGTGTCGACCGCGAGCTCGCGCGCGACCGGGTCCACGGCGGGCCAGGCCTCGGCCACGTACGCGCCGGCCATCGCCGACGCGGTGGCGAACGCCGCCTGGGAGCGGGTCGTCAGATAGGGGAGCAGTCCGTCGTCCCGGGCGCTCGTGAGCATCGCCTTCACCAGCGGATTGCGCGCGGCCAGGGTGAGGGTGAAGTCCGCCGCGGCGGTGACGGCCGCCCGCAGGTCGTCCCGGTGCGCGTCGAGGGCCGCCTGGATGCCGACCAGGCAGCGCTCCAGCTCGCGCTGGAACAGGGCCTCGCCGACCGCCTCCTTGGACGGGAACTCCGAGTACAGCGTCTGCCGGCTCACGCCCACGGCGCTCGCGATGTGCGCCATGCGCAGCTTCTCGAAACCGCGGTCCGCGACGAGTTCGTACGCGGCGTCCAACAGGCGCTCGCGCAGCAGCGTGCGCACCGTCTCCCTGAACCTGGCCATCGGCCCAGCCTAGTGGAGAGGAATTTTCCATCCCCTCTGTCCAGACTGTTGACACATCCTCTAATACTGTCCAATTCTCGAACAAGTGGCCACGCAGTGTCACGGCCGTGACACCGATCCCCGCATCCCCACCCGCGCACCGCGCGGGACGACGGTTGGAGAAGGCACATGTCCGAAGAGATCAGTGAGACCCGGGAGATCCGGGAGACCCGGGGCGTCACCCGCTGGCGCAGATCCGTCTTCCTGGTGGTGCCGGCCGCCGCGGCCGTCGCCGGGATGGCGACCGCGATGGTCCAGGGCGCCCTGGCCGCGAACCTCTCGCTGACCAGCGTCCCCTTCACCCTCAGCTCCAAGACGGTCGCCGCGCCCTCCGGCATCGGCGCCGTCATGCACACCGTCGACGCCGGCGGGCCCAAGGGCGCCGCCGAGGTCGGCATCGCGCAGGCCGGACTCGACGGGCTGTGCGTGCACGCGACCCAGTCGGTCAACCTCCCGGTCATCGGCAGCCTCGGCACCTGGTCGCTCAACATCTCCTCGCCGGCCGCCGCGACCCCGCTCACCCCGGACCAGCTCGCGGCGGGCGAGGGCCTCCAGGCCCGCAAGCTCATCCTGGACGCCCAGGCCCTCAAGGCGTCCAAGGCGACCCTCGACGCCACGGACACCACGCCCAACGTGATCGGTGCCGCCGCCGACGGCGCCGGCATCAAGGGCACCGGCATCAACGACGGTTCGGCGGGCCAGTTCGGCCTCGACGCGACCGGCGGACGCACCACGATCGAGAGCCTGAAGGCCGACGCCAACGGCGCGACCATCGCCGGCGCGATCACCCTGCCGGACCTCGCCATCGGCATCGCCCACGGCGAGACGACCTGCTGATTCCGTACCTCCGCACCCCCCACGGGTACGGGGCGCCGCCCGCACCGGACGCGGCGCCCCGGACCACCGACTCCCCCCCGGCCCCCTCACCGTTGCGAGGTCCGTATGACGCACGACCCGGAGCCCGAAAGCGCAGCACCCGTGTCCGAGCCGGGAGCCGCGCCCGCACCCGTACCGCGCGCGGGCGGTCCGCTGCCGCGCGCCCGGCTCGCCTTCCGGCGCTGGCGCCGCACCCGGCCCTTCTGGGCGGCGCTGTGGACCGGACTCGGCGGCTTCGTGATCCTCTTCCTGCCGCTCGCGCCGCTCGGCAAGATCCTCCAGATCGGCGTCGGCGGCATCGCGGGCATGGCCGGCGGAGTGCTCCTGATGGCGATGGCACTGCTGATCCTCTTCCTGCCCAGCCAGCGCCACACCGCGGGCGTCATCGCGGTGATCGCCGGCGTCGCCTCCTTCCCGCTGTCCAACCTCGGCGGCCTGTTCCTCGGCATGTTCCTCGCCGTGCTCGGCGGCGCCATGGCCTTCTCCTGGCTGCCCGAGAAGCCGGCCCGCCGGCGCCGCGGCCGTCCCGCCCCCGCCCGGGAAGGGAGCGCCGTCGCATGAGCGCGTACCCCAGCCCCCGCGAGACCGCCCGCGCACTGGCCCGGGCCGGCGCCCGCTGGAACGCCGAGATGCTCGCCGAGGCCGCCGACGGCACCCGCCGCGGCACCCGGTGGGGACGCGGCGCCTTCGCCCTCGTCCCGGCCGCGCTCGCCGTCGGCGCGCTCGGCGGCGCCATGTCGCAGGGCGCCCTCGCCGCCAACTTCAGCGTCACCGGCCAGCCCTTCACCCTCACCTCCAACGGAGTCTCCGGCACCGGCTTCGGCGCCATCGTCAACACCCCGCCGGTCGGAAAGCCCGACGGCACCTCCACCGCCACCACCGGCATGGCCCGGGTCGGCTTCGCCCAGGCCGGGCTCGCCGGACTGTGCGGCATCGTCCATCAGTCGATCGCCGGCCTGCCGTACTCCCTGCTCCTGACCGCCGGCCAGCAGGTGACCACAGCCCCGCCCGCCACCTTCACCACCGACATCGACGCCTCCAACCTCTACATCCAGGCCACCGAACTCCAGTCGTACGGACCGACCACCCTGCAGAACGCGGTCATCGGCCAGTCCGCCGACCAGGTCCTCGTCGACGGCCGACCGCTCACCGGCGCCGTGCCCGGCGGCTTCGGCCTCGGCTCGGCCGGCGGCCCCGGCGGCAGCTCCGTCAATCTGCACGGCCTCAACGCCACCGCGTACGACGCCGAGATCGCCGGCGCCCTCGTGCTGCCCCAGCTGGACATCCGCATCGTCGGCGGAACGGCGACGTCATGCTGAGCGACGCCCGGCGCTGGTTCCGGGCCTTCCGGCGCACCCGGCCGTTCTGGGGCGGCCTCTGGCTGGTCGCGGGCGGCTGGACGGTGCTCAAGTTCTCGCTCAGCTCGGTGCAGTTGATCGTGAACACCGGCTTCGGGGGAGTGGCCGGCTACCTCACCGGCGGCGGCATGATCCTGTGCGGGCTCATCCCGATCGCCGCACCCCGCCAGCGCTACACCTTCGGTCTCATCGGCACCGTGCTCGCGGTGGTCTCGCTGGTCGTGTCCAACCTGGGCGGCTTCCTGGTGGGGATGGCCCTCGGCGTGCTGGGCGGTGCGATGACGGTCGGCTGGGGCCCCAAGCGCCCGGGCCGCCCCGCCCGCCGCCTTGCGGAGGAGAGCTGATGCGCCGGACACTCGCCGTCGCCGCTGTGCTGCTCGTCGCCGTCGCCACGGCCGTCCTGCCGGACCGGGCCGGCAACGCCGCCCCGCGTGCCGCGGCGGAGGTCGTCCCGCTGGGCGTGCCCTTCCTCCCGTCCCCGTACCCCCTCGACGTACGGATCGACAGCCTGGTCGCCACCTCCCTGACCGCGGAGCTCGGCGTCACCATCCGTCTGTCCGACGGCTCGACGGTGCAGACGAACAAGTACACCTTCACCAAGCTCAAGGTCAGCCGCCACATGAGGGTGACCCAGCGCGCCGACGGCCACACCCTGACCATCGACGTGCCGAACCAGGGCTCGCTCGGCGGCTACGACAGCGCGGGCAACCCCGAGACCACCACCATGTGGGGCACGATCGACAACATCTGCGTCCTGCTCATCGCCTGCCACATCCAGGACCTGCTCAACTTCTTCGGTCAGTTCATCCCGCTCACCTCCGGCGCCACCGACTTCCGCGGCACCATCTACGCGATCCGCACCGTCGACGACCACGCCGCGCTCAACTCCACCGACAACCCCGTCCACCTGCCCGGCACGATCACGGTGACCAGCCCATGACCGCCGCCCCCGGCCTCGAGGAGGGGCGCACGCACTGGCGGCGCTCGCTCGCCGTCGCCCTGCCCGCCCTGCTCGCGGCCGGCTCCCTGGCCGCCGCGATGACCGGCGGCGCGCTCGCCGTCGACCTCCGCATCCAGGACCGGCCGGTGGACTTCACCACCAGCAGTCTGTACGGCACCCAGTACGGCGCCGCCGTCGTCGACCAGACCGTGGTGCGGCCCGACGGCACCACCGGCTCGCTGCGCGTGCTGCGCATGGGCTTCGCGGACGGGGTCATCAACGGGTTGTGTTTGAGCCAGCGCCAGCAGATCGCCGGCGTGACCTACACCCTGCTCCTCACCCTCGGCGACACCGACCCCGGCACCTGGGAGATCCGCACCAAGAACACGGTCCTGGACCTGCGCGACGCCACCGGCGAGCTGGACATGGACGGCATCGTCGACCTCAACGTCAACGGCGCCGACGTGAAGACCGTCAAGGACGCCACCGGCGCCTACCTCCCCAACCCGCTGGACAGCCCGCAGCACCGCTTCGGCATCCAGGCCCGCTACGCCAAGTTCGACGCCATCACCGGCACCGCCCAGGACATGCAGATCCCCGGTCTGCTCACCACCCCGAGACTGAGCGTCGCCGTGAAGCCCGGCACGGTCGCCTGCCCGAAGCCCGCCGCCCCCACCGGCACCCCCGGGACGCCCGGCGCCCCCTAGGAGCTGAGCGCCGGGCGCGGCGGGTCAGCGGACGTGGCCGAGCAGTCCGTGCAGGGTCATGCCCGCCTCGGGAGCCGCGCCGCGGGTCTCGGCGGGCTTGGCGGGCTCCGGCTCCGGGAGCGTCTCGCAGACCGCGTCCGCCTCCGCGCCGGCGTTCGCGGCGCGCGGCACCTTGCCGGTGGAGAGGTAGGCGGTGAGGTGCTCGTCCATGCAGTCGTTGCCGGCCAGCGTCACGCCGTGGTTGCCGCCGCCCTCCTCGACGACCAGGCTGGAGCCCCGCACCATCCGGTGCAGCGCGACCCCGCCCTCGTACGGCGTGGCGGCGTCGTCGGTGGCCTGGAGGATCAGCGTGGGCGGCACCTGGTCGTTGTGCACGTCCGGCGGGGACAGCGGCTCGACCGGCCAGAAGGCGCACGGCGCGTTGTACCAGGCGTTGTTCCAGGTGGAGAACGGCGCCTTGGCGTGGGTCTCCCAGTTGTCCTTGCGCCACACGCTCCAGTCGCGCGGCCAGGCCGCGTCCCGGCACTGCACGCTCGCGTAGACCGAGTAGCCGTTCTCGGCCGACGCGTCCGCCGCCGCGTAGTCCTCGTACGCCTTCACCAGCGGTGCGCTGTCCTGGTCGTTGACGTAGGCGGCGAAGGCGGTCGCGAGCCGCGGCCAGTAGCCGTTGTAGTAGCCGCCCGGCAGATACGTGTCCTCCAGCTCGCCCGGCCCGACCTTGCCGCCCGCCGGCGTGGTCGCCAGCTCGTCGCGCATCCGGTACCAGGCCGCCTCGACCGCCGTCGGGTCGGTGCCGAGCCGGTAGGTCGCGTCGTTGCGGGCCACCCAGGCGGCGAAGTCCTTGTGCCGGGTGTCGAAGGCGTAGTCCTGCGAGAGGTTGTCCTCGTACCAGACGCCGTGCGGGTTGACCACGGAGTCCAGGGCCATCCGCCGGACCCGCTCGGGGTAGAGCCGCGCGTACACGGCGCCGAGGTAGGTGCCGTAGGAGTAGCCGAGGTAGTTGAGTCTCGGCGCGCCGAGGGCGGCGCGGATGGAGTCCATGTCGCGGGCGGTGGAGACGGTGTCGATGTACGGCAGCACGTCGGCGTACTTGTCGCCGCAGGCCTTCGCGAACGCCTGGGCCCGCTCGACACCGGCCCGTTCGCCCTCGGCGCCGTGCGGCACGGAGTCCGGGCGCACCGGATCGAAGTGGCCGGGGCGGCAGTTCAGGGCGGGCTCGCTCTTGCCGACGCCGCGCGGGTCGAAGCCGATGACGTCGTACTGCGCGGCCAGCTTCGGCGGCAGCGAGGCCGCGACGTAACCGGCCATCCCGCGACCGCTGCCGCCCGGTCCGCCGGGGTTGACGAGCAGCGGGCCCTGGAAGATCTTCGCCGTGTGCGCGACCCGGGTCAGGGCGAGCGAGATGCTCCGGCCGGCCGGGTCGTCGTGGTTGAGCGGCACCCGGAGGGTGGCGCACTGGAGCTTCGGATATGCCCTGGTCGGGCAGTCGGTCCAGGTGAGCGGGGCCACGGGACGGGTGGTCGGGCCGGGCTCGCTCGCGGCGGTGGCGGGCGCGGGCAGGACGGTGACCGTCCCGGCGACCAGCGCCCCAGCGGCGATCAGTTTTCCTGCGCGGGGTTTCATACGGCCTCCGTGCCCCGTGGCGGGCGCGAAAGGACCGTTTCGGTGGAGAGTTGACCCGTTCGGCGTACGTGACACGCCGTCAGGGACCTCGCTTTACGGCGACCGGCGTGAGACCGCCGTCGTCAGGAGGCTGAGCTGCTCGGCCGCCGGCACGCGCGCGTGGTGGTCGGGTACGGGGCCGGCCGCGCGTCGCCGTTCCGGGCGGGGGGTCGCGCGCCCGCCCGGGCCCATACCGAACTCGGCCGCGAACTCGTGCACCTGACGGGTGATCCGGCGCTGGTACCAGGTGGGCGCGTAGGCGCCGCCCGCGTACATCCGCTCGTAACGGGCGATCAGTTCGGGGTGGTGACGGCCCAGCCAGGTGAGGAACCACTCGCGGGCGCCCGGCCGCAGGTGAAGCACGAGCGGTGTGACCGAGGTCGCGCCGGCCTCGGCGACCGCGCGGACCGTGGCGCGCAGCTGTTCCGGCCGGTCGCCGAGGAACGGGATGACCGGGGCCATCAGGACCCCGCAGCCGATGCCGTGCCCGGCGAGGGTGCGGACGACGTCCAGGCGCCGCTCGGGGGCCGGGGTGCCGGGCTCGACGGTGCGCCACAGCTCCCGGTCGGTGAAGCCGACGGAGACGGACACGCCGACCTCGGTCACCTCGGCGGCCTGCCGCAGCAGCTCCAGGTCGCGCAGGATCAGCGTGCCCTTGGTGAGGATCGAGAACGGGTTGGCCCGGTCCCGCAGCGCCTCCAGGATCCCGGGCATCAGCCGGTAGCGGCCCTCCGCGCGCTGGTAGCAGTCGACATTGGTGCCCATGGCGATGTGCGCGCCCTGCCAGCGCGGCGAGGCGAGGTGGGCGCGCAGCAGCTCCGGGGCGTTCAACTTCACCACGATCTGGGAGTCGAAGCCGATGCCGGTGTCCAGGTCCAGATAGCTGTGGGTCTTGCGGGCGAAGCAGTACACGCACGCGTGCGTGCAGCCGCGGTACGGGTTGACCGTCCACTCGAAGGGCATGCGGGAGGCGCCGGGCACCCGGTTGACGATCGACCGGGCCCGCACCTCGTGGAAGGTGATCCCCTGGAACTCGGGTGTGTCGAAGGTACGGGTGGTGACGGCGTCCCGGCCGAACAGCGCGAGGTCGGCGGGCGCGGCGGGAGCGATGGCACCGGTGTGATGCGTGGTGTCGCCGGCGGTGTCGGCCAGATGGTCCCAGCGCATGGACGCCTCCTCGGTCGGCGGTGGTGAGTGCCAGAATAGAACACGTGTTCCCTTGATCGCCGCAACCCCGATTTTGGGCCCCGGCGCCCAGGTGATTGGCTTGACCCACATCCCCGTGAGCACCACGAGAACAGCTGGAGGAAGTGCCATGGCGCAGGTCGAGGCCACGACGGAGCGGATCGTCGCCGCCGACGCGGAGACGGTGTTCGACGCGCTCGCCGACTACACCGGCACGCGCGGGAAGCTGCTCCCCGAGCACTTCAGCGAGTACGAGGTGCGCGAGGGCGGCGACGGCGAGGGCACCCTCGTCCACTGGAAGCTCCAGGCCACCAGCAAGCGCGTCCGCGACTGCCTCCTGGAGGTCAGCGAGCCCACCGACGGGCAGCTGGTCGAGAAGGACCGCAACTCCTCCATGGTCACCACCTGGACCGTCACCCCGGCCGGCGAAGGCAGGTCCAAGGCCGTGGTCACCACCGTCTGGAACGGTGCCGGCGGCATCGGCGGCTTCTTCGAGCGCACCTTCGCGCCCAAGGGCCTCGCCCGGATCTACGACGCCGTGCTCGCCAACCTGGCCACCGAGGTCGAGAAGTAGTCCCGAGCGTGAGCCCCCGGGGCGGGAAGTAGCCTCGGGAAACCGGAACCCCGAAGTAACGCTCCGAATCGTCACCGATTCGAGTGGTTTCCCCGCGACCCCCGCAAGAGTGCCCGGCGCACCCGGGGGTCGCGCACCACCCGGTAAACGCGCTGATGAGCGCCCCAAGTGCGCCGCCGCGCAGGGACGTTCAACCACACCGGCCCCACCCGTCCCCCGTACCGCCCGACTTGCTCCCGCTTCGCGCGCAATGCGAAGAATGACGCGCGCAGAGGGCGTGGCGAGGGGAGTGACAGGTGGGTGCCATCACGAGCGTGAAGGACGCCGAAGCGGCTGGGGGCGCGGTGCCGCCCCTCGTGGGCGAGCCGCCCCCGGACCTGGTCGCGGAACCGGCCGCCACGGGTCCCGAAGACGCTCCCGGTTCCGAAGACGGTCCCGGTCCCGGAGGCAGTGCCGATGCCGGGCCCGATGCCGGGCAGGCCCTGGACCCCCGCCGGGTCCGGCTGGTCTTCGTCGGCCTCATGCTCGCGCTGCTCCTCGCCGCGCTGGAACAGATGATCGTCGCCACCGCCCTGCCGAAGATCGTCGGTGAACTCCAGGGCCTGGACCGGATGTCCTGGGCGATCACCGCGTATCTGCTCACCGCCACCATCGGCCTGCCGGTCTACGGCAAACTCGGCGACCTCCTCGGCCGCAAGGGCGTCTTCCTCTTCGCGATCGTCGTGTTCGTCATCGGCTCCGGGCTCGCCGGCTGGTCGCGCACCATGGACCAGCTCATCGCCTTCCGCGCCCTCCAGGGCGTCGGCGCCGGCGGCCTGATGATCGGCGTCCAGGCGATCATCGCCGACATCGTGCCCGCCCGCGAACGCGGCCGCTACATGGGCCTCATCGGGGCCGCGTTCGGCCTCGCCTCGGTCGCCGGACCGCTGCTCGGCGGCTTCTTCACCGACCACGTCTCCTGGCGCTGGTGCTTCTACTTCAACGTTCCGTTCGGGCTCGTCACCCTGGTCGTCGTCGCGCTCGTCCTCAAGCTCCCCAAGCCGGCCGCCCGTGCCCGCTTCGACGTCCTCGGCACCCTGCTGCTCGCCGCGGCCTCCACCTGCCTGGTGCTGCTGACCAGTTGGGGCGGCACCGAGTACGCCTGGGGCTCGCGCGTCATCCTCGGCCTGGGCATCGGCGCCGCGGCGGCCGCCGTCCTGTTCCTCGTCGTCGAGCGCTTCGCGGCCGAACCCCTCATCCCGCTGCGGCTGTTCCGCGACTCCGTCTTCACCGTCACCAGCCTGGTCGGCGCGGTCGTCGGCATCGCCCTCTTCGGCGCCGCCAGCTATCTGCCCACCTTCCTGCAGATGGTCGAGGGCGCCAGCGCCACCGAGTCCGGCCTGCTGATGCTCCCGCTGATGGGCGGCATCGTCGTCGCCTCCGTCGTCTCCGGACAGCTCATCAGCCGCACCGGCCGCTACAAGGCGTACCCGGTGGCGGGCGCCGCCGTCGCCGCCCTTGGCATGTGGCTGCTCTCCCGGATGGACACCGACACCCCGCGTCTCCAGCACAGCCTGTGGCAGGCGGTCCTCGGCACCGGCATCGGCCTGATCATGCCGGTCCTGGTGCTCGCCGTGCAGAACTCGGTGCGGCCCGCCGACCTCGGCACCGCGACCAGCGCCCACAACTACTTCCGGCAGATCGGCGGCAGCGTCGGCGCCGCCGTCTTCGGCACGCTCTTCGCCGCCCGCCTCGACGACGCGCTCGCCGAACGGCTGCCCCGGGACGGTGCCGCCGCCGCGCTGCCGCCGGCGGACTCGGTCACCCCGCAGACCGTCCACGCGCTGCCGCCCGCCCTCCGGGACGCCTTCGTCCAGGCGTACGCCGACGCGATGCCCCGGATCTTCCTCTACCTCGTGCCGGTCCTCGCGCTCGGCCTCGTCCTCGCCTTCTTCCTCAAGGAGAAACCGCTGGTGTCCCACCACACCCCCACCACCGAGGCCCCCGCCACCACCCCGATCCCGTCCGCCCGGACGGCTCCCGCACCCGGGGTGCCGGTCTGCGGCCATGTGCAGCACCCGGACGGGAGCAGCGTGCCGCGCGCGGCCCTCACCCTCATCGACGTCGCGGGGACGCAGATCGGCCGGGGCGCGAGCGGCGACGACGGCCGGTACGCGCTGAGCGTGCCGGGCTCCGGCTCGTACGTCCTGATCGCCGCCGCCGGCGGGCACCAGCCGCAGGCGGTCTCCGTGACCGTCGGCGAGCGCCCGGTCGAACTCGACGTGGTGCTCGGCGGCGCGGGCCGCCTCGCCGGCACCGTGGTCACCGCCGACGGGACCCCGGTCGGGGACGCGGCCGTCACCCTCACCGACGTACGCGGCGAGGTCGTCGCCTCCACCCGCAGCGGCCGTGAGGGCGGCTACGTCATCGGCGAACTCGTCGCCGGCGAGTACACCCTCGCCGCCAGCGCCCCCGCCTTCCGCCCGGCTGCCCTCCCGGTCACCGTCCAGTCCTCCCGCGAGACCCGCCAGGACATCGAACTCGCCGGCGGCGCGGTCCTCCGCGGCACCGTCCGCGCCGGCGCCGGCCGCCCCGTCGAGGACGCCCGCGTCACCCTCCTCGACGCCGCCGGCAATGTCGTCGACACCCTCACCACCGGCCCCGACGGCGCCTTCCGCTTCGTCGACCTCTCCTCCGGCGAATACACCGTCATCGCCGCCGGCTACCCCCCGGTCGCCACAGTCCTCCAGGTCGCCCGCGGCGGCCGCACGGAACGCGACCTGCAACTGGGCCACGAGGACTGAGGGGGGCGGGGACCCAGGTCCCCGCCCCCGGCGGGACGCGCCTGACGCCGCCCGCCCCGGGCCCGGCCTCTGGCCGTACGCTCCTCGGTCGGCCCGGCCCTGCTTCGGGCCAGGGGTGCCGTGATCGGAGTGGCCGCGCCGTGCGCGACGCCCTGGTCGCCCTGGCCGGCGCTGCCGTCGGCGGGCGCGGAGCCGCCGGGCCCCGGCCTCGGGGCGGTGATACGGGAGAGCCGTGCAATGGCGCGCCCGCGCCTTGCCCGGCGTCCGGGGCCTGCTCCGGTCAGTCCCCGGCCGGCGCTGCCGTCGGCATGCGCCGAGCCACCCGCCCGGCTCCGTCCCGACCCCGGCCTCGGGCCGGTGAAACGGGTGGGACAGGGGCGTGCCCCGGCCCCGCTCCGGTTCAGTCCTCGGCCGCCTCCGGCGACGCCGTCGCCTTGCGCAGGGCGCTGATGCAGGCGCCGATCGCGTCCTGGAGGGCCTCCAGGCGCTGGAGCATGTCGGCCTCGACGACGTCTTCCTCCAGGACCTCGTCGAGGGTGAGCTCCTCGAAGACCTTGGTGGCCTTCTGGAGGCTGTTGTAGAACTTGGTGCGGCGTTCCTGGACGCGCAGTTCCGGGTTGTCCTCGACGGCCTTGACGACCATCGTGCGCACCGTCTCGTACGCCTCGCCGGCCCACTCGCCGGCCTCCTCCGAGTCGTCGAGCTCGTCGATGAGGGACAGGTGGCGCTCGGCCTCGGCGCGGAGTTCCGGCGGGGCGGCGACGGTCTGGCCGGCCGGGGTCCTGATCTGGCCGCCCTCGGCGATCTGGCGGACGTACTCGATGCGGTCGGCGGCCTTCGCCTCCTGGGCCACCGCCTTCTTCAGGTCGCCGGTGCGGGCGATGGCGCGGGCCATCTCCGTCTGCAGTGCCGGGTCCTCCTTCATCCGGTCCAGCAGCGCGCCGCGCGCCGCCTCCGCGGTGCCGGGGTCGGCGAGGATCGCGGCGCGCAGGGCCGTGGGGTTCTCCGCGACCTCCAGCGCCTTCGTCGGCTTGATGCCCTCCGCCTCCGCCGCCGCGCTGATCGCGTGGCCGCGCACGGAGGTCGCGCTGTTGCGGGAGGAGTAGTACGACAGCCAGACGTCCGCCTCGGGCAGCTCGACGTCCTCGCCGGGCACCAGCGCCTCGAACTGCGGCACCAGGCCGTCGTCCGCGGCCATGTCCCAGGCCTTGTAGTAGCGCATCACGCGCTCGGGCGAGCACCCGGCGAGCTCCGCGAAGGCCTTCGCCGACACCTTGTCCGAGCCCCCGGCCGGCTGGCCGCCGGGCCGCACGCTGCGGGCCACCTTGAGCGCGAAGGCCCAGCCGCCGGTCCGCGCGTACACCCCGAAGTCGCGGGCGTCGCGGACCACGGCCTCGGCCACGGCCTGCGCGGCGGGCTCGACCCACTCACCGGTGTCGACGGCCATGTCGACGGTCGCCTCGGCGGTCACGTCGGCAGTCGCCTCGGCGGGCGCCTGCGCCGGCACCTCGACGGACGTGGACGTTTCGGCGGGGGTTTCGGCGGGGGTTTCGGACGGGGCGAGCGACGTGGTCACCGAGAGGTCTCCTGCGGATCGGGAGGGAAAATCTGCGCCCGACAGCCTATACGCACGAGATGAAAGGATTCGCCCGAATCACCGGCACACGCCGCCGCCCGAACCGCCGTCACCGGTCCACGCCTTCGACACTTATCCACAGGGGTGGTGGGGCCCGCCGCCCGACGCGTACGGTGCCAGACATGAAGATCCTGATCAGTGCTGACATGGAGGGCGCCACGGGCGTGACCTGGCCCGCCGACGTGCTGCCCGGCACCCCGCAGTGGGAGCGGTGCCGTTCCATGTTCACGTCCGACGTGAACGCGGCGGTGCTCGGTTTCTTCGACGGCGGCGCCGACGAGGTCCTCATCAACGAGGCGCACTGGTCGATGCGCAATCTGCTCCTGGAGCGGCTCGACGAGCGCGCCGAGATGCTCACCGGCCGCCACAAGTCGCTCTCCATGGTCGAGGGCGTGCAGCACGGCGACGTGGACGGGATCGCCTTCGTCGGCTATCACACGGGGGCCGGCGCCGAGGGCGTCCTCGCACACACCTATCTCGCCAACTCCATCACCGGCGTCTGGCTGAACGGCGTCCGCGCGAGCGAGGGCCTGCTCAACGCGCATGTGGTGGCCGAGTTCGGCGTCCCCGTCGTGCTCGTCACCGGCGACGACCTGACCTGCGAGGACGCTCTCGGGTACGCGCCGGAGGCACCCAAGGTCGCGGTCAAGGACTACGTGTCGCGGTACGCGGCGGTGTGCCGCACCCCGGCCCGCACCGCCGCCGAGATCCGCGCCGCCGCCAAGGCGGCCGCCTCGCTCGCGGTCCGGCGCGAGCCGGTCAGCGGCGGGCCGTTCACGGTGGAGCTGGAATTCGACGCCGAGCACCTGGCCGCCGCCGCCACGGTGGTGCCGGGCGCCGAGCGGAGTGGCGAGCGCCGCACCGCCTACACCAGCGAGACGATGTACGAGGCAATTCGCACGTTCAAGGCGGTCACGACGATCGTGTCGGCCGCCGTGGAGGAGCAGTATGGCTGAGCAGCAACCCGGTCCGGACGCGACGGCCCTCGACGAGGTCGTCACCTTCACGTCCGAGCTGATCCGGATCGACACCACCAACCGGGGCGGCGGCGACTGCCGCGAGCGCCCCGCCGCCGAGTACGTGGCGGAGCGCCTCGCCGACGCCGGCCTCCAGGCGACTCTCCTGGAGCGCACCCCGGGCCGCACCAATGTCGTCGCCCGGATCCCCGGCACCGACCCGACGGCCGACGCGCTGCTCGTCCACGGCCACCTGGACGTCGTGCCCGCCGAGGCCGCCGACTGGACCGTGCACCCCTTCTCCGGCGAGGTCCGCGACGGCGTCGTGTGGGGGCGCGGCGCCGTCGACATGAAGAACATGGACGCGATGGTGCTCTCCGTCGTGCGCTCCTGGGCCCGCCAGGGCGTGCGGCCGCGCCGGGACATCGTCATCGCCTACACCGCCGACGAGGAGGCGAGCGCCGAGGACGGCTCGGCGTTCCTCGCCGAGCGGCACGCCCCGCTCTTCGAGGGCTGCACCGAGGGCATCAGCGAGTCCGGCGCGTTCAGCTTCCACCCGGACCCGCGGACCCGGCTGTACCCGATCGCGGCGGGCGAGCGCGGCACCGCCTGGCTCAAGCTCACCGCGCACGGCCGGGCCGGACACGGCTCGAAGATCAACAAGGACAACGCGGTCACCCGGCTCGCCGCCGCCGTCGCCCGGATCGGCGCCCACGAGTGGCCGGTGCGGATCACGAAGACCGTGCGCGCCGCACTCGTCGAACTCGCCGCGCTCTACGGCATCGAGGCCGACGTGGACGCCCCCGGCTTCGACGTCGAAACGCTCCTGAAGAAGCTCGGCCCGGCCGCCGCCCTCGTCGCACCCACCCTGCGCAACAGCAGCAACCCGACGATGCTGGACGCCGGTTACAAGGTGAACGTGATCCCCGGCCAGGCCGTCGCCTACGTCGACGGACGGATGCTGCCCGGCGGCGAGGACGAGTTCGTCGAGACCATGGACCGGCTCACCGGACCCGATGTGGAGTGGGAGTTCCACCACCGCGAGGTGCCCCTGGAGGCCCCCGTCGACTCGCCGACCTTCGCCAAACTGCGCGCCGCGGTCGAGCGCTTCGACCCCGAGGGACACACCGTGCCCTTCTCCATGACCGGCGGCACCGACGCCAAGCAGTTCTCCCGCCTCGGCATCACCGGCTACGGCTTCTCGCCGCTGAAGCTGCCCCCGGACCTCGACTACGGGGCGCTGTTCCACGGCGTCGACGAACGCGTCCCGGTCGACGCCCTGCACTTCGGCGTCCGCGTCCTCGACCACTACCTGCGCTCGGCCTGAAAGCCCGCACACCCGACCACAACCAGGGGGGAATCCTGATGGCACCCACGGCCGCCTACGGCAGCTGGCCGTCACCCATCGGCGCCGCGCTCGCCGCGGCACACGACGGACGGCCCGACTCCGTCGGATTCGTCGGTGACGAAGTGTGGTGGACCGCGCCGCGGCCCACCGAGGGCGGGCGGCGCGCCCTGGTGCGCCGCCGCCCGGACGGCACCGAGGAGTCGGTGCTGCCCGCACCCTGGAACGTGCGCAGCCGGGTCCTCGAATACGGCGGACAGGCCTGGGCCGGCACCGTACGGCCGGACGGCACCCCGTTCGTCGTCTTCTGCCACCACCCCGACCAGCGGCTGTACGTGTGCGAGCCGGACGCCCCGGGCGGCCCGGTGCCCCGGCCGCTCACCCCGACCTCCGAGGTCGGCGGCGGACTGCGCTGGGCCGACCCGGTGCTGCTGCCCGAGCGCGGTGAGGTCTGGTGCGTCCTGGAGGAGTTCACCGGACCCGCGCCCACCGACGTGCGCCGGGTGATCGCCGCCGTGCCGCTCGACGGCTCCGCCGCCGAGGACCGCGGCCGCATTCGCGAACTCACCGACGACACCCACCGCTTCGTCACCGGACCGCAGCTCTCCCCGGACGGCCGGCAGGCCGCCTGGATCGCCTGGGACCACCCCCGGATGCCCTGGGACGGCACCGAGGTCCTGCTCGCCGACATCACCGCCGACGGCACCCTCGGCGCCCCGCGGACCGTCGCCGGCGGACCCGAGGAGTCCGTGCCCCAGGTCGGCTGGACCGCCGACGGACAGCTCCTCCACGTCAGCGACCGCACCGGCTGGTGGAACCTCTACCGCACCCCCGCGCCCGGCACCGGCACGGCACCGGTCCCGCTCTGCCCGCGCCCCGAGGAGTTCGCCGGCCCGCTGTGGCAGGTCGGCCTCAGCTGGTTCCGGCCGCTGGACAGCGGCCTCGTCGCCGTCGTCCACGGCCGCGGCGCCACCACCCTCGGCATACTGGACCCGGAGAGCGGCGAACTCGTCGACGTCACCGGACCCCGGACCGCATGGTCCGCCACCCTCGCCGCGCACGGCACCCGGGTGGTCGGCGTCGCCGCCGGGCCGCGCAGCTCCTACGAGGTCGTCGAGCTCGACACCCGCACCGGCCGCACCCGCGTCATCGGCTCCCCGCACCAGGACCCGGTCGACCCCGCCTACTACCCCGAACCGCAGATCCGCACCTTCACCGGCCCCGACGACCGCGAGATCCACGCCCACGTCTACCCGCCGCACAACCCCGACCGCACCGCCCCCGCCGACGAGCTCCCGCCCTACGTCGTCTCCGCGCACGGCGGCCCCACCGGCCACGCCCCGCTCGTCCTCGACCTGGAGATCGCCTACTTCACCTCCCGGGGCATCGGCGTCGCCGTGGTCAACTACGGCGGCTCCACCGGCTACGGCCGGGAGTACCGCGAACGCCTCCGCGAGCAGTGGGGCGTCGTCGACGTCGAGGACTGCGCCGCCGTGGCCCGGGCCCTCGCCGAAGAGGGCACCGCCGACCGCGACCGCCTCGCGATCCGCGGCGGCAGCGCCGGCGGCTGGACCACCGCCGCCTCCCTCGCCCACACCGACGTCTACGCCTGCGGCACCATCATCTACCCCGTCCTCGACCCCACCGCCTTCACCACCGGCGAGACCCACGACTTCGAATCGCAGTACATGCACTCCCTCATCGGCCGGCCCGACGAGGTGCCCGCCCGCTACCGGGACCGCTCCCCGCTGGAGCACGCCGAGAAGATCTCCGCACCCTTCCTGCTGCTCCAGGGCCTCGACGACCCGGTCTGCCCGCCCGCGCAGGCCGAGCGCTTCCTCGCCCGGATGGCCGGCCGGGGCATCCCGCACGGCTACCTCGCCTTCGCCGGCGAGAGCCACGGCTTCCGCCTCGCCGAGACGATGATCCGTGCCCTGGAGGCCGAACTCGCCCTGTACGCCCGTGCCTTCGGCATCGTTCGGGACGACCTCGCCGAGCTGGAGCTGCGCTCATGACGCCCGGACCCGTCCCCGCGCTCCTGCGCCCGCCGAGGCTCCGCCCCGGTGCCCGGGTCGCCGTGGTCGCGCCGAGCGGCCCCATACCGGAGGAGCGGCTGCGCGCCGGGCTCGACATCCTGCGCGGCTGGGACCTCGACCCGGTCGTCGCCCCGCACGTCCTCGACACCCACCCCACGATCGGACACCTCGCCGGCACCGACGCCGACCGGGCCCACGACCTCACCGAGGCCTGGTGCGACCCCGAGATCTCCGCGGTGCTCTGTGCCCGCGGGGGTTACGGGGCGCAGCGGATGGTGGACCTGCTCGACTGGGACGCGATGCGGGCCGCCGGCCCGAAGGTCCTCGTCGGCTACAGCGACATCACCGCCCTCCACGAGGCCTTCGCCGCCCGGCTCGGCCTCGCCACCCTGCACGGCCCGATGGTCGCCACCGAGGTCTTCCTGAAGGACGCCCGCACCCAGGAGTCGCTGCGGGCCACCCTCTTCGAGCCCGAATCGGTGTGCCCCCTCGGCCTGGAGAGCGCCGGCACCCTGGTGCCGGGCCGGGCGCACGGGGTCACCCTTGGCGGTTGCGTCAGCCTGCTGGCCGCCGACCTCGGTACCCCGCACGCCCGGGGCTCCGCCCGCGGTGGGCTGCTGCTCCTGGAGGACGTGGGGGAGGAGCCGTACCGCCTCGATCGGATCCTCACCCAACTGCTGCGCTCCGGCTGGCTGGACGGGGTGGCCGGCATCGGCCTCGGCTCGTGGGCGGAGTGCGAGCCCTACGAGGAGGTGCGCGCGGTCCTCGCCGACCGGCTCGGCGGGCTCGGCGTCCCGGTCGTGGAGGAGCTGGGCTTCGGCCACGCCTCCACCGCGCTCACCGTCCCGCTCGGCATACCCGGCGTGCTCGACGCCGACGCGGGCACGCTCACCCTCGACGTACCCGCCCTGAGCTGAGCGGGGCGGGGCAGGCCCGGACGGGTGCCGGGGGCTACTCGGGCGCCGTCCTCCGCCGGTGCTCGGCGGCCGTGTTCCGGCTGGTCTCCAGGTGCCGCAGCGCCAGTTCCTCGACCCGCTCCGCGTCCCGCGCCTCGATCCCCCGGTACAGCTCCTCGTGCTCCTCGGCGACGGCCGAGAACGCGTCGTGCTGGCCGAGCAGCCAGCGCATCCGGCTGCGCAGGGTCCCCTCCAGTTCGGTGAGCAGCGCGTTGTCCGCGAGTTCGGTGACCGTCTCGTGGAAGTCCGCGGCCGCCCGCCGGGCCGTGGCGCCGTCGCCGCGGGCCGCCGCGGACTGCTCGGCGTCGAGGTCCGCGCGCAGCTTGGCGAGACCCGCGCGGGTACGGCGCTGGGCGGCGAGCCGGAACGCCAGGATCTCCAGGGCCGAGCGGACCTCGATGAGGTCGGAGATGTCGGAGGCGCTGAACTCGCGCACCACGGCCCAGGTACGGGGGCGCGGCGTCACCAGCCCCTCGGCCACCAGGTCCCGCAGCGCGTCCCGGACCGGCAGCCGGCTCACGTTCAGCTCGGCGGCGATCTCGCGCTCCACCAGCTTGCTGCCGGGCGCCCGGGTTCCGTCGATGATCTGGTCGCGCAGGGTGCGCGTGATCCGATCGGACTCGGGCCTGAACTCCTCGGCAGCTGTCATGCCGTCATTCTTCCACCGGGGGAGGGCGGGAGAGGGCAGGGCGGTCCGGGCCACAGCCTGCCCTCCCTCACCCCCCAGGCCCGTACGGGTACGGGTCAGAGCGCCGCGTACCCCGGACGGACGATCTCCTCGATCAGCCGCTGCCGCTCGGGCAGCGACAGGAACGCGGCCTCCAGGGCGGCGACCGTGAACTCCTCGAAGACCTCCGGGCCGTAGCCGAAGGCGTCCACCATGTGCTGGAACTCCTCGCTCATGGTGGTGCCGGAGACCAGCCGGTTGTCGGTGTTCAGGGTGATCCGGAACCCGAGCCGGCGCAGCTCGTCGATCGGGTGCGAGGCGTAGTCCTTCGCCGCGCCCGTCTGGAGGTTGGACGTCGGGCAGACCTCGAGCGCGATCCGGTTGTCCCGGACGTACGAGGCGAGCCGGCCCAGCGTGCCGTCCTCGGCGATGTCGTCGGTGATCCGCACCCCGTGCCCGATCCGCTCGGTGCCGCAGACCTGCACGGCCTCGTGGATCGACTCCGCGCCGACGGCCTCGCCCGCGTGGATGGTGAAGTGGCAGTTCTCCCGCTTGAGGTGCTGGAAGGCGGGCAGGTGGCGGGCCGGCGGGTTGCCGATCTCGCCGCCGGCGATGTCGAAGCCCGCGACGCCGTTGTCCCGGTGCGCCACCGTGAGCTGCGCGATCTCCAGGGAACGGTCGGTGTGGCGCATGCCGGTGAGCAGGGTGCGGACGGTGATCCGGCCGCCGGCCCGGCGCTCGCCCTCGCGGAAGCCGTCGTTCACGGCCTCGACCACCTCGTCGAGGGTGAGCCCGCCGTTCAGGTGCTGCTCGGGGGCGTACCGGATCTCGGCGTAGACGACCCCGTCGGCGGCCAGGTCCTCGGCGCACTCGGCCGCGATCCGCTCCAGGGCCTCGCGGGTCTGCATCACCGCGCAGGTGTGGGCGAAGGTCTCCAGATACCGCTCCAGGGACCCCGAGTCGGCGGCGTCCCGGAACCAGACCGCCAGCTCGGCCGGGTCCTCGGTGGGCAGCCCGGTGTAGCCGCAGGCCCGCGCCAGTTCGACGATCGTCGCGGGACGCAGCCCGCCGTCGAGGTGATCGTGCAGGACGGCCTTGGGGGCGTGGCGGATCCACTCGGCCACGGGGGTGGTGACGGAGGGGGCGGCAGAGTTGTCAGACAAGTGCATGGCGGGGAAGTGTACGCCACCCGGGGAGCGGGGTGATGCGACGCCGGTGACAGGCCGCTGCGGGCCCCGCCCCCACGGCCCGCCGGCTCAGTTCGACTGGAGCACCGGCAGCGCGGGCGCGCCCGTCGGCAGCATGTGCTTGGCGGCCAGGACCGGGGTCTCCGCGACTCGTACCACCTGCGTGACGAGCACGGCCGGGGTGTCGGCCGACCGGCCCAGCTGCTCGCCGCGGCGCCGCCCGAGCAGGGTCGCGGTGACAGCGCTGTGCGCCGCGAGCGGCACGCCCCGCGAGGCCGCGGACAGCACGGCCAGCATCGAGGTGCGTTCGGCTCCGGAGGCCGGTGTCCGCAGGGCCTCGGCGAAGGCGGGGTGGGTGCGTTCCAGGACCCCGTCGGCGGCGGCCCACTCATGGCTCAGGACCGCCGGACCGGCCTCGCCGACCAGGACCGACTCCCAGAAACGGAGCTCGGCGCCGGCCGGGGCGAGCAGGTGCTGGGTGGTGAAGTCGGTCGGCTCCTCGACCGTACGGAGCAGCCCCCGCACCCGTAGCGGCGCGGCCCCGCCGAGCAGCTCCTCAAGGGCCCTGACCTGCTCGAAACCGCGCCGTGGCGGATGCGCGTTGACCGTGCGCCCGACCCCGCGGCGCACCGTGAGCAGCCCGTCCTCCTGGAGCAGCAGCAGCGCCTCGCGCAGGGCGGGGCGGCTCACGCCGAGCGCGCACGCGAGCTTGGGCTCGGAGGGCAGCGTGGAGCCGGGCGGGTAGGTGCCGTCGTGGATGGCGTCCGCGATCCGTTCGTAGAGCGCGACCACGGGGCGTCGCTGCGGTCCGCCGGCTGCCACGGATCGGTCCTCCTTCACACGCGGTTCAGGTCTGGGATGTCTACCGTAACCGCCCATCCTTGTCTGACAAGTCACTCGGACGGCTCCCGCTCGCGCGGCCGAAACGGACGAAACGGCCCATCCTGGGGGGACGCACGACGGAGGAGAGGGCCGGCGATGAGTCCCAAGGAGACATCGAGCACGGGCAGAGCCCGGGCGGGCGGATTCCTCACCCCCGGCCGGATCGCGATCGGGGTCGTGGCGATCCTGCTGCTCGTGTTCATCTTCGAGAACACGAGAGAAGTGCGGATCAGGCTGCTGATCCCCGAGGTGACCATGCCGCTGTACGTCGCGCTGCTCGTGACGGCGCTGCTCGGCGCGGTCTGCGGCTACTACGCGGCGGCCCGGAGGCGCAAATGAGACGGTCCACCCTGGTCGGCGCGGGCGCGGTCCTGGCGCTCGCGGCCGTGGCCGTCAGCTCCGCCGAACCGGTCGCGGAGCCGGAGGACGCCGAGCATCCGCCCGTCCGCCAGCCCACGCCGAACCTGCTGGGGCGCAGCCTGTGGCGCGTCTTCACGGCGCTCGCGCCGCGCACCCGGCTCGACGTCATCGACGTCGGCGGCGGCGACCGCCGCGTCCTCTGGCCCCCGAACTGGTGGGTCTGCACCCAGCACCCCGCCCCCGGCGCCGAGCGCGCCCCGCGCGGCCGCGTCGTGGTCGGCGTGGTGAAGAAGGGCGAAGCCTGCCCACCCCGAGTGACAGCCGCCCGCCGCTGACGCCCCCGGCGCCCAGCGCCCGCGCGCGCCCCTCGCCGGCCGCGCTCGGCGCGGCCCGCCGGTAGCCTGGTGTCATGTCTGGCGATCTTGGTCGGTATCTCGTCACCGGGTCCCGTGTCGGCCTGCGGCCCTTCACGGCGGAGGACGCCGAGGAGTTCACCGCGCGGGCGCAGGAGAGCCGGGAGCTGCATGTGCCCTGGCTGTATCCGCCGCAGACCGTCGACACGTACGCGGCCTACAGCCGGCCGCTGATCGAGGACCCGGCCCGCGAGGGCTTTCTCGTGTACGAGCGGGACGGCGGCGGGATCGCCGGCTTCGTCAACATCAACAACATCGTCCGAGGCGCCTTCCTCTCCGGCGCCCTCGGCTACGGCGCCTTCGCGCACGCGGCCGGGCGCGGACTGCTCACGGAGGCGCTCGGCCTGGTTCTCGGGCACGCCTTCGGGCCGCTCGGTCTGCACCGGCTGGAGGCCAACATCCAGCCGGGCAACACCGCCTCCCGCGCCCTGGTCCGGCGGGCCGGCTTCCGCCTGGAAGGGTTCTCGCCCGCGATGCTGTTCATCGGCGGGGCCTGGCGGGACCACGAACGCTGGGCGATCACCGCCGACCGGCCGGGCCAGGCCCGGGACTAGCGCTTGTAGTTGATCTTCATCGTGTCCATGTCCGTGACCTTGGACTTCAGGCCCCCGAAGCCGTGCCCCAGCGCCCCCAGCGCCCGCTCCACGCGGTCCTCCGCGATCGCGCCGGCCATCTCCTCGCCGTCAGCCGCGTCGGAGAGCACGACCAGGCGGTAGGAGAAGTGCTTCAGGGTCCGGTCGTAGGCGAGCGAGCCGTCCTCGGTGAACTGCATCGCGGCGAGCCCGTGGTCGTCGGCCTCGGCGAGGAGGCGCGTGCGGCTCTCCTCCGAGAGATTCTCGAACGTACCCCGGACGATCACCCGATAGGTGTGCTGCTCGCTCACTGCTCGCTCATTCCCTCACGACTTGCTCGACAACGGATCAACCCTACGGAGGCGCCCGCGCCGCGCAACGGAATTTCCCGGTCAAGCCGCCGCGGGCGCTTGTACACCCTCTGGCCAGCAGTGGTTCCGGCGTGTTCCATGGTCGGCATGACGACCGTACGACGTGCCGTACTCACCCTGCCCGCGGCGCCGTTGGGCCCGGACAACCCGCTGCCCGCGCTCCACCGCCTCGGCGCGGCCGCGCCCTCGGTCGACGAGCGGGACCGCGCCGGGCTGCCCCGTGACATGGTCCGCCAACTGGGGCACGCCCCGCTGCGCACCCTGCTCCCCACCCGGATGCGCGACGGATACGGGCGCGAGCGCACCCCGGCCACCCTCGACACGATCGAGATCGAGAACGACCACCTCAAGGTGACCGTGCTCCCCGGACTCGGCGGCCGGATCCACTCGCTCGTGCACAAGTCGACCGGCCGCGCCGACCGCGAACTCCTCGACCGCGAACTCCTCTACCGCAACCCGGTGTTGCAGCCCGCCGCCTTCGCCCTCAACGGCGCCTGGTTCTCCGGCGGCATCGAATGGAACATCGGCGCCCGCGGCCACACCACCCTGTCCTGCGGCCCGCTGCACGCCGCCGTCGTCCCGGCGCCCGACGGCGGCGAGATGCTGCGCCTGTGGGAGTGGGAGCGGCTGCGCGACCTGCCGTTCCAGGTCGACCTGTGGCTGCCGGCGGACTCCCCGTATCTGCGCGTCGGCGTCCGGATCCGCAATCCGCACGAGCGGGCCGTGCCCTGCTACTGGTGGTCCAACACGGCCGTTCCCGAGGACCGCCGGATCCTCGCACCCGCCGACACCGCCTGGCACTTCGGATACGAACGCGCCCTGCGCCGGGTCCCGGTGCCGTGCGACGAGGGCGGCGCGGACCGCACGTACCCGCTGGAGAGCACCCACGCCGGCGACTGGTTCTACGCGCTGCCGGACGGGCAGCGGCGCTGGATCGCCGCGCTCGACGCACACGGCGAGGGCCTGGTGCAGACCTCCACGGACCGGCTGCTCGGCCGCAAGCTCTTCGTGTGGGGCACCGGGCGCGGCGGGCGCCGCTGGCAGGAGTGGCTGACCGAGCCCGGCACCCCCGGCTACGCCGAGATCCAGGCCGGCCTCGCCCGTACCCAGCTGGAGCACCCGGTCCTGGAGGCGGGGGAGGAGGCCTCCTGGCTGGAGGTGTACGGGCCGCTGGGCGCCGACCCGGCGACCGTGCACGGCGCGGACTGGGCGGCGGCCCGCGCGGGCGTCGAGACCGCGCTCGCCGAGGCGCTGCCGCGCGCCGAGGTCGACACGGCGTACGAGCGGTGGCTGGCGACCGCCGCCGACACCGAGCCCGGGCCGCTGCTCGCGCAGGGCTCGGGCTGGGGCGCGCTCGAAGTGCTGCGCGGGGGCCATGTGCTGCCCGGCACGCCGTTCGACCCGGCGCTGCTCGGGGACGAACAGCGGCCGTGGGTCGAGCTGTTGCGCACCGGCGCCCTGCCCGCGCCCGATCCGGGTGCCGCGCCGGAGCCGGGCGCCGCGCCCTGGCCGACGCCGGTCTCCGACGCCTGGCGGGACATGCTGGAGACCGCCCCCGCCGAGCCGGTCACCGAATACCACTTGGGCGTCGCCCAGTGGGCGGCCGGGGATCTCGCCCAGGCGGTACGGAGCTGGGAGCGCGGCCTGAAGAACGCCGCCGAGCGCTGGCCGCTGCTCTACTGCCTGGCCGTGGCCGACCGGGAGGACGGGCACCGGGAACGGGCCGCGGACCGGTACGCCGAGGCCTTCGAGGAGCAGTACGGCGGCGATCCGCTGGTCACCGCCGCCCTCGGGCGCGAGACGGTGACCGTCCTGCTCGGCGCGAACCGGCCCGCCGAGGCCCGGGCCGTGCTCTCCCGGCTCCCCGGCGAGGTGCGCGCCCGGGGCGCGTTCCGCTGTCTGGAGGCCCGGCTGCTGCTCGCGGAGGGCCGTCCGGACGCGGCCCGCGCGGTCTTCGACGCGGGCTTCGAGGTCGCCGACCTGAAGGAGGGCGCAGAGGAGCTGGGCGAGCTGTGGTCCCGGCTCACCGACGAACCACTGCCGGACGCCTACGAGTTCCGCATGCGTCCCAGCTGACGGAGCGTCATGGTGGGTGAGGGTGCCGGGCGGCGGCTCACGGCCGGCACAGGATCTGGCCGTGCGGCACCAGGAACCACGCGTCGTCGTCCTTGCCCCAGGCCCGCCAGGCCTCGGCGACGGCGGTCAGCTCCTCGGGCGTCGCGTGGCCGCCGTCCACCGCCAGGCGCGCGTACACCGACTCGGTGGTGCGGTCCGCCCACAGACCGCTCCACCAGGCGCGCTCCTCCGGGGACGCGAAGCACCACACCCCGGCGGAGGCGGTGACGTCGGTGAACCCGGCTTCGTGGGCCCAGGACAGCAGCCGCCGGCCGGCGTCGGGCTCGCCGCCGTTCGCCCGGGCCACCCGCTGGTACAGCTCCTGCCAGGTGTCCAGGCCAGGCGTCTGCGGGAACCAGGTGAAGGCGCCGTAGTCGCTGTCCCGGGCCGCCACCACTCCGCCCGGCCGGCACACCCGCCGCATCTCGCGCAGCGCCTGCACCGGGTCGCCGACGTGCTGCAGCACCTGGTGGGCGTGCACGATGTCGAAGGAGTCGTCCGGGAAGTCCAGTGCGTGGACGTCGGCGACCGCGAACTCCATATTGGTCAGACCCCGTTCGGCCGCCACGGCCCGCGCCTTGTCCAGCACGTCCTCGGCGGCGTCCACCGCGGTCACCCGCCCCGGCGCCACCCGCTCCGCCAGGTCGGCGCTGATGGTGCCGGGACCGCACCCGACGTCCAGGACGTCGAGACCGGCGGCCAGTTCGGGGATCAGATAGGCGGCGGAGTTCTCGACGGTGCGCCAACTGTGCGACCGCAGCACGGACTCGTGGTGGCCGTGGGTGTACGTGGCGGTCTCGTGCGCAGGGGTGGACGACGACATGACCGGACTCCTTCGGATGAGCGGTTGCTGTGCTGCTGTGTTGCCGTGTTGCCGTGAGCTCACCGTACGCCGAGCATTCGTATTCTGAGACCCCATTCTCATGATGTGGACATGGTGGCTGAACGGGCGGTCAGCGGGGGTCAGTTGGCGGCCCGCCATTCCCAGCGCCGCTCCCCGTCCTCGAACACCTCCGTCGGCGCCAGACCCGCCGCCGCGGCCACGGCCGCCGACGCGCGGTGCTCCGGATGCACATGAGCCACAAGCGCCGGCGCGCCGCGCTCCCGCAGCCAGTCCGCCAGGACCACCGCCGCCTCCCGGGCCAGCCCGCGGCCCTGCCAGGGCGTGCCGAGCACCCACGCGAGCTCGGCACCCCCGGCCACCACCGTGGCCTGCACGGTGCCGATCGCCTCCCCGGTCTCGCGCAGCCGCAGCACCCAGTTGCACCACACCGTCGTCGCCGGGTCCGGCGGACCGGCGAGCAGCCGCGCGTAGCGGGCGGTCAGCTCCGGCCCGGTCAGCGGGGCACCGCCGATGAAGACGTGCAGGGCCGGATCGGCCAGGGCCGGGGCCGTCTCGGCGGCGTGGTCGAGCCGCAGCGGCTCCAGGTCCAGACGGGCGCCGCGCAGCGGGACGGCGGCGAAGTGTGCCGGGTCGAAGGTGTTCATCCGCCCAGTGTCGCGGGACCGGCCCCGCGCACGGCGCCCGCCGGGCGGATCCTGGTAGGAGAGGCCCGTCCTTGCAGGCCCACAGGCCCACAGCCCGCAGGCCCACAGGCCGGCACTGACACGCCCGCAGGCCCGATATTGCGGGCGCGTGAAGGAACCGCCGCGGGCACCCCGCGCCGGCCCCGTCCCGTGCCAAGGTGTGCCCGTCCGTCGTCCGCCCCGTCCCCGACGCGCCGAGGAGAACCACCGTGCCCGCCCGCCGCACCCTCCTGAAGGCGCTCGCCGCCGCCCCCGTCCTCTCCGCCCTCGGCACGTCGCCAGCCGGGGCCGCCGCCCCCGACCCGGCCCCCGGCATCGTCAAGCCGCTCCCGCCCGCGTACTTCACCGTCCGCGGCACCAACGCCGAGTCCCGCTTCGAGACCTTCCGCGACACCGGCCGGGTCACGCCCACCGACCGCTTCTTCGTCCGCAACCACACCTCCACACCCGTCCTCGACGCCGCCGACTGGCGGCTCACCGTCTGGGGCGACGGACTGCACGGACGCCGCCCGTCCGTGCGGATCGGTTACGGACAGCTGCGCGACCTGCCGGCCGTCACCCGGACGGCCCTGATCGAATGCGCCGGAAACGGCCGCAGCCTCTACGCCACCCAGCAGGGCGAGCCCGTCAGCGGCACGCCCTGGACCCTCGGCGCGGTCGGCGCCGCCCACTGGCGCGGCGCCCGGCTCTCCGACGTGCTGCGGCTCGCCGGCATCGCCGCCGACGCCGTCGCCGTACAACCGCGCGGGCTCGACGCCCCGTACGTCACCGGCGGGGCCGACCTCGGGCACGTGCGCCGCCCGCTGCCCGTCGCCAAGGCGCTGGACGACGTGATCCTCGCGTACGAGATGAACGGTGAGCCGCTCCCGTACGACCACGGGCACCCGGTACGCCTCGTCGTGCCGAACTGGGTCGGCGTCGCCTCCGTCAAATGGCTCGGCGACATCGAGGTCTCCCGCAGCCCGCTCTCCTCGCCCTGGTCCACCGACTACTACCGGTTCTTCGGCGAGGCGTACCCGGCCGGCGGCAGCGCCCCGCTCGGCCCGCAGACCCTCAAGAGCGCCTACGAACTCCCCTTCGGCGCCACCCTCGAAGCGGGCCGCCCCCACCACCTCACCGGCCGCGCCTGGTCCGCGCTCGCGCCCGTGCGTGCCGTGGAGGTGTCCGCCGACGGCGGCGCCGCCTGGCACCCGGCCCGGCTCCTCGACCGGCCGCGCTCCGGCGGCTGGGTGCGCTGGACCGCCTCCTGGCGGCCCGCCGCGGCCGGGCCTGCGACCCTGCTCTCCCGGGTCACCGACACCGCCGGGAACGTCCAGCCCGAGCGGGCCGTCCACAACACCCAGGGCTACCTCTTCAACGCCGTCGTCCGGCACCCCGTCACCGTGGAGTGACCACCGGCCGGAGCAACGGCCCGATCACCGGCCTGAGCACGGACGGGGCCGGCGTGGCCACCGTGTGCGCGCCGCGCGAGCGGCGGAACCCGGCAAACCTCCGTATAAAGGTCACTGGGGTGCCGCTCGCGGGCGCCCCGGTGCAGCCGTGGGCAGGAGGAGGTTCGGGTGATGCGGCAGACGGCCCCGGAAAGCCGCGGACCCGTGCGTTACGGGCCGCCCGCACCGGAGCCCGGTCTCCCGGTGCTGCCCGGCCTCGCCGCCCTGCTCGCCGCCGCCGCCGACCGCACCGGACCCGAACCGCCCGGTGGCGGACCCGTGCTCCGCGAGGCCGCCGCCGGCTACTGGTGGCGCCGCGGACTGCGCACCCACGCCGAGGACGTGGTCGCCGCCCCCGGCGCCCAGCCCCTGCTGCTCGCCCTGATCGCCGCGCACCGCGGCGACCTGCTGCTGCCCCGCCCCTGCCCCGCCTGGTGGACCCCGCAGGCCCGGCTCCTCGGCCGCCCCGCCTACCACGTGCCCACCCCCGCCGAGTGCGGCGGCGTCCCCGACCCGTACGCCCTCCTGGAGACCGTCCGCCGGGTCCGCGCCGAGGGCGGCCACCCCCGGCTGCTGCTGCTCTCCGTCGCCGACGACCCCACCGCCACCGTCGCCCCGCCCGAGATCCTCCGCGAGGCCTGCGAGGCCGCCGTCGCCGAGGGGCTGCACATCATCAGCGACGAGACCTGGCGCGACACCCTGCACCGCCCGCAGGACACCGTGCTGCTCAGCCCCGCGGAGATGTGCCCCGACGACGTCACCGTGCTCACCGACCTCGCCGGCGCCCTCGCCCCCGCCGCCTGGCCGTGCGCGGTCGCCCGCTTCCCGCCCTCCGCCGCCTCGCGCACCGACCGTTACGGCGACCACCGGGCCCGTACCCTCGACATCCTCACCGCCCTCGGCGCCCTGGTCCCCGGCCCCTTCGCCCCCGCCGCGGCGCACGCCCTCGACGAACCCGAGGACGTCACCGTACGGGCCCGGCTCACCGCCCAGGCGCACGGCCGGGTCGCGGCCGCCGCCCACCGGGCGGTGCTCGCCGCCGGCGCCCTCGCCCGGCCCCCGCAGGCCGGCCGCCACCTCTACGCGGACCTCGGACCGCTGCGCGCCGGGCTCGCCGCCCGCGGGGTCACCGACTCCCTCGAACTCGAGAACCACCTCACCGCCCGGCTCGGCACCCCCGTCCCCGGCGGCCACCGCTTCGGCGACGAACTCGGCGCGCTGCGCGCCCGGTTCGACACCGCCGCCTTCCTCGGCGCCACCGAGGCGGAGCGGATGGAGACCCTCACCGCCGCCCGCCCCGAGGAACTGCCCCACGTGGACCGCGCGTTGAGCGCCTTCGGAGCCGCCCTCGACGAACTCGCCCACTGAACCCCACGACAGGCAGCGACCGAACCCCACGACAGGCACCGACTGAACCCCTCGACAGGCACCGACGGTTGACGGAACACACGGAGGCCGCAGAGATGACGGAACAGACGGCCCGGCCGGCCCGGGCCCCGCACTCCGCCCGCACCCCGCACGCCCCTGACGCCCCTGGCGCCCCGCACCCCGCGCCCGCGCTCCAGCCCCTCGGGCGGGTCCGCCACGACTGGCCGCGCAGCTTCGCCGACCGGCTCACCGCGCCGCTGCCCGGCGTCCGCGCCATGGCCCGGCTCGCCCGCGAGGGCGCCGTGCGCCCTGCGGCCGAAGGGCTCCGCGACATCCCGCTGCTGCCGTTCGCCCCCGGACCGCTGCCCGAGGCCGGGCCCGACACCCTTGCCGTCACCTGGGCAGGCCACGCCAGCTGGGTGGTCCGGGCCGGCGGACTCACCGTCCTCACCGACCCCGTCTGGTCCCGCCGCATCTTCGGCACCCCGGCCCGCCTCACCCCCGTCGGCGTCCGCTGGGAGGACCTGCCGCCGGTCGACGCCGTCGTCATCAGCCACAACCACTTCGACCACCTCGACGCGCCCACCCTCAAGCGACTGCCCCGCCGCACCCCCGTCTTCGTGCCCGCCGGACTCGGCCGCTGGTTCACCCGCCGCCGCTTCACCCGGGTCACCGAACTCGACTGGTGGGAGGCGGCCGAACTCGACGGCCTGCGCTTCGACTTCGTCCCCGCCCACCACTGGTCCAAACGCACCCTGCTCGACACCTGCCGCTCCCTCTGGGGCGGCTGGGTGCTCACCGACCGGGCCGGCCGCAAGCTCTACTTCGCGGGCGACACCGGCTACGGCCACTGGTTCGCCGAGATCGGCCGCCGCCATCCCGGCATCGACCTCGCGCTGCTGCCGATCGGCGCCTACGACCCGCGCTGGTGGCTCAGCGACGTCCACACCGACCCCGAGGAGGCGGTCCGCGCCTTCCAGGACCTCGGCGCGCGCCGGATGGCCCCCATGCACTGGGCCACCTTCGTGCTCTCCTCCGAGCCCGTGCTCGAACCCCTCACCCGCGTCCGCGACGCCTGGACCAAGGCCGGACTGCCCCGCGAGGACCTCTGGGACCTGCCGGTCGGCGCCTCAGGCGTGCTCGTTCCCTGACCGGCCGCTGCCCGGCTGCCCGCTCCCCGGCTGCTCGCTCCCTGAGCGCTCCGGCGTGTCCCGGCGCGGTCGGCGCGTTCCGCGCAGCCGGCGCCACAGCGCCGGCACCGCGCTGATCAGCACCGTCAGGCCCACCGCCGCCACCACGCCCTGCCAGGGCTCGGGGAACAGCGAACCGCCCAGGATCCCGATCAGCTGGTACGTCGCCGCCCACGCCAGACACGCCGGCAGATCGCCCCGGGCGAACCGGCGCAGCGGCATCCCGGCGAGCAGACAGGCCAGCATCACCGGGATCCGCCCGGCCGGCACGAGGCGGGAGAGCACCAGGACCGGCACCTGGTGGCTCTCCAGGCGCTCCTGCGCGTGGGCGAGCCGGTCCGGGGTGACCCGGGAGCTCAGCGCCGCCAGCCAGCGCGAGCCGTTGCGCGATCTGACCCCGCGCTGCCCCAGCCAGTACAGCGCGAGGTCGCCGAGGAAGGCCGCGCACGACGACACCAGGAAGACGAAGAGGAGCGAGAACGGCGTCGACTGGTGGAAGGCCACCACCGCCGCCGACGACACGATGGCCCCCGTCGGCACCACCGGCACCAGCGCGCCGAACGCCACCAGGAGGAAGAGCGAGGGATAGCCGACCGCCTGCTGCGTCGACTCCGGCGGCAGCTCCCGCACCACCGCCATGACCCGGTCGATCACCGGGCGACCTCCGGCCGGACCCGCTCGCCGTGGCCGAGGAGGTGGACCGTGACCTTCGGGGCGAGCCGGGCGGCATGGCGGACGAAGTCGTCGCCGGGGGCGTGGAACTCGTGCGGACGGACCGCGTCCAGGCCGATCGGCCAGTACGTGCCGTAGTGCACCGGCACCGCGGCCGCCGGCGACAGCGCGGCCAGCGCCTCGGCGGCACGGTGCGCGTCCAGATGGCCGTGGCCCAGGTAGGGCCCCCAGCCGCCGACCGGGAGCAGGGCCACATCGACCGGCCCGACCGCCTCCGCCATCTCGTCGAAGAGCCCGGTGTCGCCCGCGAAGTAGGTGCGGGCCTCGCCCTCCACCACGTAACCGAGCGCGGGGGAGCGGTGCGGCCCGTACGGCAGCCGGCGCCCGTCGTGCCGCGCCGGCACCGCCCGTACCGTCACGCCCTCCACGGACAGCTCCTCGCCGGCCGCCAGCTCGGCGAGGAGCAGGCCCCGCCGGGCGAGCCGGCGCAGCGCCGGGACGGCCTCCGGCGCGCCGGCCGGGACGACGAGGAGGGTGCCGGGCGCGAGCCGGGCCAGCGAGGGCGGATGCAGATGGTCGGCGTGCAGGTGCGAGACGAGGACGACCTCGGCGCGGGCCGCCTCGGGCGGCGGCAGCGCGCCCCGCCGGCGCCGCAGATGGGCCAGCCGGCGTGCGAAGAGCGGGTCGGTGAGCAGGCGCACCCCGGAGTCCTCGACCGTGCACGTCGCGTGGCCCCACCAGGTGACTTCCACCGGTCCGCCGCCCTCTCCCGTCGCCGCCGGCCCGCAACCGGGACCGGCCATCCGTATCGAGGGTAATTGTCCGAGGGTCCGGGAGGGGCGGGACTTCACCGGAACGACCCCTCTTGGTATACCGGGACCCTCCTCCCGGGCCCTCCGACGCAGTAGGGTCGCCCCATGGACGACGTTCGGGTGGCGGCGATCGCCAGCCTCACCCCGCTCGAAGAGCTCGACGAAGACCCGTTCCTGGTCGACACCCGCAGCCAGCACGCCATGTGCGTCCGCTGGGCCCGGGAGCGCGGCTACGTGGTGACGAGGCAGCTGCTCTTCTACGGCATCCGGCCCGACCACGACGCCCTGTGGGCCGATGTCGAGGAGGGGGCCGTCGACCTCTTCGTCGCCCCCAACGAACGCGTCCTGGCCCGGGCGTTGACCGACGTGCCCGGCTTCCGCGCCGAGTGCGGGCGGCGCGGCGTGCGCCTGGAGACCGCCGGGCTCGCCGAACCGGCGTACGACGCGCCGAAGAAGGCCGGGGTGCACCGCCGGCTCTCCATGCCGACCGCCGGGTACGACGGCTCCTGAGGCCGCACCGGGACCCTGCCGGCCGCCGCACCGCCCGAACGCCGCTCGCCCGCCCCGCCGCGCCGCCGTTGTGCCACGCTGGGGGCAGGAATCGGGCGAAAGGCGAACGAGGCGTGGGTGAACGGCGAGGACCGGCGGCCGCGGGCCCGCACCGGGGCCCGGACCGGGGCCCGGACCGGGGCCGGGTCCGAGGCCGGGTCCGAGGCCGGGTCCTGGACCGGATCCGCTGGCGGAGCGCGAGCCGCGCCGTCCTGCGGGTGATCACCGTGTGGGCGGTCTCCACCCTCACCCTGCTCCTGCTCGCCGCCCTCCTCCCCGACTTCCAGCTGCAGTCCGCCGACGGCGAGAGCCTCACCACCGTCGCCTTCACCGCCGCCTGGTGCGCGGGCGCCTTCGGTCTGCTCAGCGCCCTCGTCTGGCCGCTGATCGTGCGCGCGCTGCTGCTCGTACCGGCCCTGGTGCTCGGCCTGTTGGTGTTCTTCCTCAACGGCTCGCTGCTGCTCCTCGCGCTGCGGCTCAGCACGGACGGACGGGCCGCCGCCGCGCCGGAGACCGCCGTGGTGGTGGCCGCCGTGATGTCGGCCGTCGCCTCCGCCACCTCCACCGCGCTCGCCGTCCGGGACGACGAGGCGTACCGGCGCCGCCTCTACCGGCTCGCCGACCGCAAGCGGCCCCGGACCGCCCGTGCGGGCGTCGAGCCGGTGCCCGGCACGGTCTTCCTCCAACTCGACGGCGTCGGCCACCGGGTGCTGACCGACGCGGTCGCCGCCGGCCGGATGCCGACCGTGGCCGAGTGGCTGGCCACCACCCACACCCTCACCCCCTGGCGCACCGACTGGTCCAGCCAGACCGGCGCCAGCCAGCTCGGCATCCTGCACGGCTCCAACGAGGACGTGCCCGCCTTCCGCTGGTACGAGAAGGACACCGGCCGGCTCATGGTGTCCAACCGGCCCGCGAGCGCGGTCGAGCTCCAGCGCCGGGCCGTCGAGCGCACCGGCGACGGCGGACTGCTCACCCTCGACGGCGCCTCGCGCGGCAACCTGTTCAGCGGCGGCGCCGACCAGCTCGCCCTGGTGCTCTCGATGGCCGCCCGCCGGGGCCGCCGCAACCGCTCCCGGGCCGGCTACTTCGCGTACTTCTCCGACCCCGCCAACGCGGTCCGCACCGCCGGCTCCCTCGTCGCCGAGGTCTTCCGCGAGCTCGCCCAGTCGGTCCGCGCCCGGCTGCGCCGCGACACCCCGCGGGTCTCGCGCGGCGGGCTCTACCCCTTCGTCCGGGCCTTCGCGACCGTCGTCGAGCGGGACGTCGTGGTCGCCGCCGTGATGGGCGACATGCTCGCCGGACGCACCGCCGTCTACGCCGACCTGGTCGCCTACGACGAGGTGGCCCACCACTCCGGCCCGCGGGGACGCGACACCGACCAGGTGCTCGCCCGGCTCGACCGGGCGCTCGGCCTGATCGCCAAGGTCGCCGAGCACGCGCCCCGCCCGTACCGGATCGTGCTGCTCTCCGACCACGGACAGAGCCCGGGGGAGACCTTCGAGTCGGCCTACGGGCTGACGCTGAAGGATCTCGTACGGGCCGGATGCGGGCTGCCGGTGTCGCGCCGGGTGCGCAGGACTCGGAGTGGTTCGGAGGCCCGCGACGCCGCGCGCGACGCGCTGCGCAGCGCCCTGCACCGTCCCGTCGACGAGGCGGGGGAGGCCGGGAAGGACGGCGCGGAGGCGGCGGCCGTGGCCGCGGCCCGCGCGCCCGAACCGGTCGTCCTCGCCTCCGGCAACCTCGGCCTGGTGTCCTTCCCCGGCGTGCCGCACCGGATGACCCGCGAGGAGATCGACCGCCTCCACCCGGCCCTGCTGCGCACCCTCGCCCACCACCCCGGGATCGGCTTCCTCCTCGTCGCGAGCGAGCAGCACGGCTCGGTGGTGCTCGGCGGGGACGGGGCCGAGGTGCCGGTCGCGCGCCTGGCCGACGACGAGGGGCCGCTGACCGGTTTCGGTCCGGGCGCGGCCGACGCCGTACGCCGCACCGACGGCTTCCCGCACGTCGCCGACATCATGGTCAACTCGATGCACGATCCGGCCGCCGGCACCGTGCACGCCTTCGAGGAGCAGATCGGCTCGCACGGCGGACTCGGCGGCGACCAGTCCCGTCCCTTCCTGCTGTGGCCGCGCGAGCTGACGCCGCCGCCGGCCGATGTGGCCGGCGCCGAGCGGGTGCACGAGGTGCTGCGCGGCTGGCTGCGGGAGGGCGAGGGACCGCAGGTGCCGCTGGAGATTTCCCCGTCCAGCGCGGATACGGAAGCATTTCTTCCGGTCGAGGGGCCCGCCGTGCGGGACAAAAACGGGTGATTTGGAGCGTCGTCCCGCCATCCGGACCATGGTGGCGTTTGTACGACGAGAGGCGCACCACCCCCCATGAGCACGGCCACCACCGCACCCCCCGCCCCGGCCCCCACCCAGGACGCACGGGAACCGCGGTCCAGCAAGCACGCCCGGCGCTTCGGGCTCCCCGTCGCGACCGCCCTGGTCATGGGCAACATCATCGGCGGTGGCATCTTCCTGCTCCCCGCCTCCGTGGCCCCCTTCGGCACCATCAGCCTGCTCGCCTTCGGCGTGCTCACCCTCGGCGCGATCGCCCTCGCGCTGGTCTTCGGCCGGCTCGCCCGCCGACTCCCGCAGACCGGCGGCCCGTACGTCTACGCCCGCGCCGCCTTCGGCGACTTCGCCGGCTTCCTGGCCGCCTGGTCGTACTGGATCACCGCCTGGGTCTCCAACGCGGCCCTCGCCGTGGCGGCCGTCGGCTACCTCGACGTGCTCGTCCCGATCCACGAGTCCACGCTCGCCACCATCGCCGCGGCCCTCGCCTTCCAGTGGCTGCCCGGCCTCGCCAACCTGGCCGGCACGCGCTATGTCGGCGCGGTGCAGATCGTCGCGACCGTGCTGAAGTTCGTGCCGCTGATCCTGGTCGCCGTCGGCGGACTGTTCTTCTTCGACCCCGACAACCTCGGCCCCTTCCAGGCGAGCGGCGGCAGCGCGCTCGGCGCGGTCTCCGCCTCCGCCGCGATCCTGCTCTTCAGCTACCTGGGCGTCGAATCCGCCGCCGTCAGCGCCGGCGAGGTCCGCGACCCGCGCCGCAACGTCGGCCGCGCCACCGTCCTCGGCACGCTCGGCGCCGCCGCCGTCTATCTGCTCGGCACCCTCTCCGTCTTCGGCACGGTCGCCCACGACAAGCTGGTCGGCTCCACGGCGCCCTTCTCCGACGCCACGAACATCATGTTCGGCGGCTCCTGGGGCGGCGCCGCCGTCGCCGTCATGGCCATGATCAGCATCCTCGGCGCGCTCAACGGCTGGACCCTGCTCAGCGCCCAGGCCCCCTACGCCGCCGCCCGCGACGGCCTGTTCCCGAAGGCCTTCACCGTCAAGCGGCGCGGCGTCCCGACCGTCGGTGTCGTCGTCACCGTCGCCCTCGCCTCGCTCCTGACGGTCTACAACTACACGGCCGGCACCGAGGGCGTCTTCGAGATCCTCGTGCTCGTCACCACCTTCACCGCCACCGTGCCCTATCTGTTGTCCACCGCCGCCCAGATCCACTTCCTCCTCTCCGGCCGGTCGGATCAGGTCTCCAAGGCCCGTCTCGCCCGCGACGGCGTCCTCGCCCTCGCCGCCTTCGGCTTCTCGATCTGGCTGGTCGCCGGCGCCGGCTACGCCGCCGTCTACCAGGGCGTGCTGTTCCTCTTCGTCGGCGTCCTGGTGTACGCGGTGATGCCGGCCCGCAAGAGCCGCGCGGGCGCCGCGGGCGTCACCCCCGAGGGGTGAAAAGCGCCCCGGCGACGTAGGCCGGCCGGGCGGATCTTCGCCCCGGCCCGGCAGGTCCCGGCCGAGGCGGGGCAGTACGGATCACCGTGAGCCCCCGAGCCCGTGTCCGGAGCGTCGCGCCGTCTGCCCCTGGGGGCGGGGCGCGGGGTGTCGGGCGTGTGTCCGGGGAGGCTGGAGGGACGTCTTCGTACGGGGCGCACCTGGGTGATTCGGCCTCGCGCCGGGGTGTCGGGCGTGTGTCCGGGGAGGGCGGAGTGCCGTCTTCGTACGGGGTGCACCTGGGTGATTCGGCGTCGCGCCGGGGTGTCGGGCGTGTGTCCGGGGAGGCTGGAGGGACGTCTTCGTACCGGGCGCACCCGGGCGATTCCGCCTCGCCCCGGGGTGTCGGGCGCGTGCCCGGGCCTGGCGGAGAGCCATCTTCGGACCGGGGTGTCTCTCGTGCCCGAAGGGCTACGGGGGGTGCGGCAGGCGCTGCGCGCCGCGGGCACCACCGCCCGGGCGGAGCCCGTGGCCCGGAGGCATTTCCTCCCGTGCCGCGGGTCGTACCCCCGCCCGGGCGCAGCCCCGGGGGCGGGCGATCCGGGCACGGCCCGGGCCGGGGTGCCCGGTTCGCGCTCGCGGTGCTGCTCGTGCTCGCCGCGCTGCTCGGCGCGGGCGCCGGCGGGGCGGCGGCCTTCGGCGAGGGCGAGATCCGGTCCGTGTCCGCCGCGGCCGACCCCGGCGGCGAGACCCACGAGACCGCCGAGCTCCAGGCCACCGCGCCCCTCCGGCGCACGCACCGGCGGCCCGCGCCGCCTCCCTGCCCGGTCCGTCCCACCGCGCCCGCACCCGTCCCCGTACCCGCCGCGCGTGGCGCCGCTCCCCGGTCGGCGGTGATGCGGTGCTGAGAGGCCCTGCCTCCCAGCACCCCACACCCCCCACCGCAAGGAGCGCACCGCCATGCCCGTCGACCCCTTCGCCGTCCTCAACGCCCTGCTCCGCGCCGAGGCCGCCCGCAACCGCAGCCCCGAACCCCCCACCCCGGAATCGGCCCCGACGCCGGAGCGCGTCCCCACCGAACCGACGCCCCGCCGGGAGCCCCGCCCCGAGTGACCCCCGCCCCGGCGGACCGGCACGCGGATGCCCGTACCCGCCCGGTCCGCCTGGCCGCCTGCCGTACCGCTGCCCGGTGACTCGGCTGCCGCGCCTGCGGGTCAGGCTCGCGCCGTCGCGGCGATTCCGGCCGGGCCACTGCCCCGCCCGGCGGGCCGGACTCATGCCCCATGCCGTACCGCCGCGCGGCTACGCCTCTGCCGTCGGTTCCGGCCGGGCCGCCGCCCCGCGTCCGTGCACCAGCACCAGGGCGAGGATCGCCGCCGCGAGGAGCGCGAGGGCCAGTAGGGCCGGGATGTGCTGCACCAGGGGGCCGGCCGCGAGGCCGAGCGCGCCGCCGACGAGGAGGGCGGTCGGGCGGCGGCCCGTGGAGCGCAGGACGATCGCCGCGGCGCCGAGGAGGAACACGCCGACGCCGCCGGCGAGCGACCAGGCCACCGTGCCGTGCAGGGGCTCGGCCAGGGCGTAGTGGCCGGTGTCGGCGACCTGGGTGAGGACCTTCTTCATGCCGAGGGCGCACAGCACCACGCCGGCCACCAGCGGCAGATGGAGGAAGGTGTAGACGTCGCGGGCGAAGCGCGTGCGGTCGTCGCCGTCGAGCGCGCCGAGCCGGTGCTCGGCCGGCTCGCCGAAGCGGCGGAAGTACAGCGCCCACAGCCCGGCGGAGAGCAGCAGCCCCGCCGCGCACGCGCCGATCACCGCCACCGTCAGCGGGAAGTCGGCCACGCCGACACCCATCGCCACGATCGACTCGCCGAGCGCGATGATCACGATGAGACCGTGCCGTTCGGCGAAGTGGCCGGGGGAGTTGACCCGCCAGCCGGACGCGCCGGTGACATAGATGCCGCCGTAGTCGATCAGGACCGCGCCCAGCCAGAGCAGCAGCCGCGGCGTCCCCTCGTACGCGCAGCCCGCGAGCAGCAGCGCCAGCGGCGGCGCGACCGAGAGCAGCGCCGTGCGGCGCAGGGTGCGGTGCAGGGCCGTGTCGCCGGGGCTGGCGATCCGGTACGAGACCAGGTGCAGCACCCGCACCAGACCGTACGAGGCCACGAACACCAGCGGCAGCGGCAGCCCGCCGGTGGCGTCCGCGAAGAGCTCCGGCACCGCGAGGGACACCACGAACACCACTGCCATCACGGTCACCAGGACCCCGAACAGCGCGCCGGCGTCGGCCCGTACGACATTGCCCAGCCAGGCGAAGCAGCACCAGCACCACCACAGCAGCGCGAGCACCACCATCCCCTCGACCACCCGGGTCGGCGACGGCGCGGCCGCCATCAGCGCCGTGACCTGCGTGATCGCATAGACGAAGACCAGATCGAAGAACAACTCCGCGGGCGTCACCTTGTGATCGCCCCCGGTCGCCACCATGCGTGACCGATTCCCGGCCGCCATCCCGCGCCCCCTCGTCTCCCGGCCGCGCCCCCGCCGGCCGTCCCGGCGCGCACCCTACCGGCCCGGGGCGGCTCCCCGTCCCGCATTACCTCCGACGTAATCGACGCACCGGCCCGCCCCCGGCAAGCTCAAGGCACCGGTTCCCGGGCGGCGCACTCCGTCCGGGAACCGGGCACCGGACACCCACGCCGCCCCCACCCACTCAACCGCCCTGCCAGGAAGGTGATCTCCCATGTCCCAGGCCCTGCTCACCGGCCTCTCCCGCACCACCGAGCCGCGGTCCATGGTCCGCCGGTTCCTCGCGCTCGACGCCGTCGTCACCGGCGCCAACGGGCTCGCCTACGCCGCCGTCCCCGGACCGCTCGGCGAACTCCTCGGCGTCGACCGGGGGTTGCTCTTCGAGCTCGGGCTCCTCCTCGTCGCGTACGCCGCCGGGGTGGCCTGGCTCGCGAGCCGGACGCGGCCCGCGGCGGGCGGGGTGAAGGCCGTCGTGGGCATCAACCTGCTGTGGACCGTGCTGAGCGTGGTCGCCCTCGTGGCCTGGCTGGAGCCGACCACCGCCGGCACGGTGTGGACCCTGCTCCAGGCCGGCACCGTCGCCGGCTTCGCGGCCCTCCAGTGGTCCGCCCTGCGTGCCGACGCTGCCGACGCCGCCGATACCACCCGCTGATCAGCCGCTGAGCGCGTGCAGATAGGCGACCGTCGCCGGGTCGGCCGGCAGCAGCGTCTCGATGGCCAGCTCGGCGACCGTCACGTCCATCGGCGTGTTGAAGGTCGAGATCGACGACACGAAGGACAGCACGTGCCCGTCGTGCTCGATCCGCATCGGCAGCGCGAAGTACGGATACGGCTCCGGGTCCTCCCGGTCGTCCGGGTCCGTCGTCCCCTCCGGCAGCGGATAGGCCGCCACCTCCTCGTACAGCGCCCGCAGCGCCGCCGAGCGGGCCAGGCCGATCTGCCGCTCCATCTGGGCAAGGAGATGCCCCCGCCACTCGCGCAGATTGCGGATCCGCGGCGCCAGGCCCTCCGGGTGCAGCGTGATCCGCATCGCGTTCAGCGGCGGCGTCAGCAGATGCTCCGGAAGCCCCGCGAGCAGCAGCTGGATCCCCCGGTTGGCCGCCACCACCGTGTACGAGCCGTCCACCACGAGCGCCGGGAACGGCTCGTACCCCTGCAGCAGCCGCTCGATGCCCTCGCGCAGCGTCTCCAGCTCGGGCGCGTCGAGCGCCGACTCGGCGTAGCGCGGCGCGTAACCCGCCGCGAGCAGCAGGGCGTTGCGGTCGCGCACCGGCACCTCCAGGTGCTCCGCGAGCCGCAGGATCATCTCCTCCGAAGGCCGTGAGCGGCCCGTCTCGACGAAGGAGATGTGCCGCGCGGACGAATCCGCCCGCAGCGCCAGCTCCAGCTGGCTCAGCCGCCGCTGCTCGCGCCATCCGCGCAGCAGGGGCCCCACACCCGTGTCGGTCGCGACAGTCGTCATGGGCAGACGGTATCCCAGAGGGGGACCCGGGTACGTTCTCCCCGGGACCGCTCCGTCACCACCCCGCACACCTACCGGAGGGAGCACCACGTGCCCACTGAGCCCCTGTCGCAGAAGGAGATCGAGGACCGCCTGCGGGAGCTCCCCGGCTGGACCCTCGACGGCGACCGCATCACCCGGAGCTACGAGCTCGCCGACCACTTCGCCGCCACCGCGCTCGTCGTCCACGTCGCCCAGATCCAGCAGGAGCTGAACCACCACAGCGATCTGACGCTCGGTTACAACACGGTCGCCGTCGCCGTGAACACCCACTCCGCCGGCGGGGTCACCGAGAAGGACTTCGAACTCGCCGAACGCGTCGAGGCGGTGGCCCCCGGCCACGGCGCGCACTGACGCCCCCGCCGTACCATCCCCGCATGGGGGAGACGATTCTCGACTACGAGGCCGAGGCCGCGCGCTACGACGAGACCCGCGGCGGCGTCCCGCGGGCCGAGGCGGCGGCGGAGGCCGTCCTGCGGCTGCTGCCGCCCGGCACCCGCACCCTCCTCGACGTCGCCTGCGGCACCGGACTCGTCACCGAACGGATCGCCCGCCCCGGCCTCACCGCGTACGGCGCCGACGCCGCCCACGCGATGCTGCGCACCGCCGCCGCCCGGCTCCCCGGCCGGGCGGTGCGCGCCGACGCCCGCCGGCTTCCGCTGCCGGACGGGTCGGTCGACGCGGTCAGTGCGATCTGGCTGCTCCACCTGGTGCCGTTCGCCGAGGAGGTCGTCGCCGAGGCCGCCCGGGTGCTCCGGCCCGGTGGGGTGTTCCTCACCACCGTCGACAAGGACGCCTGCCACGACGTCGGCAGCGACATCGACGCCCTCCTCCGCCCGCACCGGCCGGCCGCGGCCGGCTCCGGCTCCCGCTCGGACTCCGGCTCCGACGGCGCGGCGCGCATCACCGCGTACGCCGCCGTCCACGGCCTCGACCAGGCGCCCGGCACCGAGTTCACCGGCCACGGCCAGGGTGCCACCCCGCGCGGTACGGCGCGGAAGCTGCGCCGCGGCTACTACGCCTCCTGGTACCGCGGCACGCCCGCCGACACCGACAGCCTGGACGCGGCGCTCGCCGCCCTGCCCGACCAGGACCGGCCGCGCCCCGACCCCGTCTACCGGCTCGCCCGCTACGTCAAGGCTGCTCCCCGCGGCTGAACTCCATCACCCAGTTCACCACCCACTCCTCCTCCGTGCCGTCCGCGCCCTCGGTGCCGGCCGGCGCGAAGGACTGTTCCCAGCGCGCCGTGTCCGGACCGATCCCGGTCCAGCGGAACCGCACCCGCACCGGCCGCCCCGCGTAGTGGTCGTCGCCGAGGAACAGCCCCGTGCCGTCCGCGCCGAACCGGCCCCGCACCGGCGGCTCGAGCCGGCCGGTGCGGCTGTTGGACCAGTTCAGCGTCCACTCGCCGGTCTCCGGCTCGTACAGCCGCAGCGTCAGCCCGCTGAAGCCCTTCGACGGGAACACGATCTCGTCGGCGTGCGCCCGGCCGTCCCAGAAGAGACGCCCGGTGGTGTGCCCGTCGAACTCCTCCCAGCCGCTGTCCGGATCGAGGAAGTCGGCGAGCCGGCGGTTGCGCACGGTCCACCGGCCGTCCAGGAAGTCGAAGTCCCCGCCGCTCACGCGCACACCCCCGTGGTGCCCGTGGTCAGCGCGTCCGCGACATAGCCGGACAGGTCCGGGGCGTCGGGCGCGAGCATGTGCCGTACCCAGGCCGCCCGTTCGTGCCCGAGCGGCGCCAACTCCCACACACAGCCGATCCAGTTGCGGGCGCCCGGCTCGATCCGTACGAAACGGGCCGGGTCCAGGTCCGGGCAGTCGAGCGCCGGCTGCCCGGCCGCCGCACCCGCGAAGTGCAGCACGTTGTCCCACACCCAGCTGTAGACGTTCAGATACGCACCGGTGTCGCCGCCCCGGTGCAGCACCACGAAACCCGCCGCCGGGGTGGCGCCGTCCGGCTCCGGGAGCAGCTCGGGCAGCAGCGCGTACGCCGCCTTCTCCACCTCCGGCTCGATGCCCGCCGGGTCGGCCGTGACGTGGTAGCGCTTCAGCTGCCGGCCGGCGACCACGACCGGCGGCAGGACGAACAGATTCTTCTCCGTGAAAGCCATGGCTGGACTGTAGGAGCGGTTCACTGACATCTTCTGTCAGTGAAGTCCAGCCGACTCCTGACGATCCTGCTGCTGCTCCAGACCCGCGGCCGGATGACCGCCGCCCAGCTCGCCGAGGAGCTGGAGGTCTCCGTCCGCACCGTCTACCGCGACGTCGAGGCCCTGCACACCGCCGGCGTCCCGCTCTACGGCGACGCCGGGCACCGCGGCGGCTACCGGCTGCTCGCCGGCCACCGTTCCCGGCTCACCGGCCTGTACGCGCGGGAGGCCGAGGCCCTCGTCCTCGCCGGGCTTCCGGCCGCGGCCGACGAGCTCGGGCTCGGCGGACACTTCGCCGACGCCCAGCTGAAACTGCGCGCCGCCCTCCCCGCGCCGCTGCGCGAGCACGTCGACCGGCTGCGCGGCCGCTTCCACATCGACGCCCCCGGCTGGTACGCGGAGGACACCGGCACCCCGTTCCTGCCGCAGGTCGCCGACGCCGTACGGGACGGGCGGGTGCTCGCCGTGCGCTACCGGCGCTGGAAGGAGCCCACCGACGTCGACCGGCGGCTCGCCCCGTACGGACTGGTGCTCAAGGCCGGCCGCTGGTACCTGGTCGCCGGGCCGGGGCCCCGCACCTACCGGGTCGACCAGATCCTCGACCTCACCGTCACCGACGAGGACGCCGACATCCCCGAGGACTTCGACCTCGCCGCGCACTGGCGCGCCACCCAGGCCGACTTCCACGCCCGCCTCCACCAGGGCGAGGCCGTCGTACGGATCTCCCCGCGCGGCGCGGCCGCCCTCACCGGCGCCGCCGCCCGCGCCCTCGCCGAGAACGGCACCCCCGAACCCGACGGCTGGACCCGGGCCACCCTCCCCGTCGAGGGCCCCGACCACGCCCACGCCACCCTGCTCGCGCTCGGCGCGGAGGTGGAGGTCCTGGCCCCCGAGGAGCTCCGCGACCGGATCGCCGCCACCGTGCGCACCCTCGCCGCGCGCTACGCCTGACCGAACGTCCGGGCCGGGCGCGGCCGAGCCGCGGAGATCGGCGGATGTGGGGATGCGGAGATCCGGGAAGCGCGTTTTGCCGGTCCGGCAAGTTTTCTCGCGTGTACGGCACCGGGCGCGCACGCTGTCCCCATGAGCGCTGACCACCACTCCGGGCACGACCACGGCTCCCACGACCACGACCACGGCTCCTACGGGAACGGACATGGCCACGGCCACGGTTCCCACGGGCACGACCACACCCACCTCGACTGGGCCGAGCTCGCACCCCTCCTCACCGTGCAGGCGGAGACCCAGAGCCCCCTCTACGCGGCGGCCGCGGCCTGGCTCGCCTCCCTCTTCCCGGACGGTGCGGTCCGCCGGGTCCTCGACGTCGGCAGCGGGCCGGGCGTCGTCACCGCACTGCTCGCCGAGGCCTTCCCCGAGGCGGAGGTGGTCGCCGTCGACGCCACCCCGGAACTCCTCGCGCTCGCCCGGGAGCGGGCCGAGGCCCGCGGCCTCGGCGACCGGGTCGGCACGCTGCGGGCCGAACTCCCTGGCGACTTCGGCTCCCTGGGCACCGCGGACCTGATCTTCGCCAGCAACTCCCTGCACCACATCGGCGACCAGCGGGCCGCGATCGCCTCCTTCGCCGGACTGCTCAACCCCGGCGGTGTCCTCGCCCTCGCCGAGGGCGGTCTGCCGGAGCGCCATCTGCCGTGGAACCAGGGCGTCGGCCGGCCCGGTCTCGAGGCGCGCCTCGACGCGGCGCACGCCGAGTGGTTCGGCGAGATGCGGGCCTCGCTGCCCGACAGCAAGGAGGAGATCGACGACTGGGCCGCTCTGCTCACCGGCGCCGGGCTCGACCCGAGCGGCACCCGCAGCTTCCTCGCCGACGTCCCCGCCCCGGTGCCGGACGCGGTGCGCGGGCAGGTCGTCGCGCACTACGAGCGCCTGCGCGAGGGCTTCGGCGACCGGCTGCCCGACGAGGACCGCGCGGCCGTCGAGCGGCTGCTCGACCCGGCGGAGCCGCTGTCGCTGCACCGGCGCCCGGACGTGTTCCTGCTGCTCGCCCGTACCGTCCACACCGCTCGTAAGTCCTGACCGGCCGGGACACGGAGAGGGGCGGGGGCCCGGCGGAAGAGGATCCGCCGGGCCCCCGCCCGTACGCCGGTGTGCCGGAGATCAGGCGCCGAACTCGCCCGGGTTCGGGCCCAGTCGGCGGCCCTCGTCGAGGACGGCGAAGGCGGCCAGGTCCTCGGCGTCCAGCTCGAAGTCGAAGACGTCGATGTTCTCGCGGATACGGGACGGGGTGACCGACTTCGGGATCACCACGTTGCCGAGCTGGAGGTGCCAGCGCAGCACCACCTGGGCCGGGGTGCGGCCGTGCTTCTGGGCGATCGCCACGATCGCCGGGACCTCCAGGAGGCCCTTGCCCGAGCCGAGCGGCGACCAGGCCTCGGTCGCGATGCCGTGCTCGGCGTGCGCCTCGCGGGACGCGGTCTGCTGGAGCTGCGGGTGCAGCTCGATCTGGTTGACGGCGGGCACGACCGAGGTCGCGCCGATCAGTCGCTCCAGGTGCTCGGGCAGGAAGTTCGACACGCCGATGGCGCGCGCCCGGCCGTCGGCCAGGATCTTCTCGAAGGCGCGGTAGGTGTCGACGTACGCGTCCTTCGCCGGCACCGGCCAGTGGATCAGGTACAGGTCGACGACGTCGAGGCCGAGCTTCTCCAGGGAGGCGTCGAACGCGCGGAGCGTCGAGTCGTAGCCCTGCTCGCTGTTCCACAGCTTCGTCGTGACGAAGAGCTCCTCGCGCGGGAGCCCCGACGCGGCGAGTGCCTTGCCGGTGCCGGTCTCGTTTCCGTAGATCGCGGCGGTGTCGATCGAGCGGTAACCCGCCTCCAGGGCGGTGGCGACGGCCGCCTCGGCCTCGTCGTCCGGCACCTGCCAGACGCCGAAGCCGAGCTGCGGCATGCGCACGCCGTTGTTCAGGGTGAGGAAGGGGACCTTGTTGTCCGTGCTCACGGGGGATGGATCCTTACGTCGTCGGGGGGGGGCTTCGGAGGCCTTGGGGAGTAGTCCTCACAGCCTCAACGATCACGACGGTGATCGCATTCCGCCCGCCCCCAGATACGCGGCCCGGACCGCCGGATCCGCCCGGACCGCCTCCGCCGGGCCCTCGGCGAGCACCCGGCCCAGGTCGAGGACGACGACCCGGGCGCACAGGTCCATGACGAACGAGACGTGGTGCTCGACGAGCAGCACCGCGCAGCCCTCCTCGGCCGCCAGCCGGCGGATCACCGCGGCCAGCCGCTCCCGTTCCTCCGCCGACATGCCGGAGGCGGGCTCGTCGAGCAGGAGCAGCCGGGGCGGGTCGGCGAGCGCACGGGCGAGCTCGGCAAGCCGGGCCCGGCCCACCGGGAGGACGCCCGCGCAGGTGCCCGCGAGCGGGCCCAGGTCGCAGGCCCGCAGTACCTCGGCGGCGCGGGCCCGGCGGGCGGCGGTGACGGCGCGCCCGGCGCCGCGCCGCCACTCCTGGGCGACGACCAGGTTGTCCTCGACCGTCAGCTGCCCGAAGAGCTGCTGCCGCTGAAACGTCCGCCGCACCCCGTGCCGGGCCCGCCAGACGGGGGAGCGGCGGGTGATGTCGACACCGTCCAGAAGGACCCGGCCCCGCTCCGGGCGCCGGATGCCGGACAGCACGTCGAAGAGCGTGGTCTTCCCCGCCCCGTTCGGCCCGATCAGCCCACAGATCTCCCCGGCCCGCACCACGAGCGACACCTCGTCAAGCGCCCGCACCCCACCGAACCGCACCCCGATCCCACGCGCCTCCAGCAGCGCGGCACTGCTCGGCGTATCGCGCCCCGTCCCGTACGTCATGAGCGCACCCCCATCCCCAAATAGGCGTCGGCGAGCCGGTCGGGGTCGGCCTCGGCGCGCGGTCCGCGCCATACGATCCGCCCCTCCGCCAGGTACGCGACGGTGTCCGCGATGCCAAGCGCCTCCGCCGCCTTCTCCTCCACCAGGAGCAGCGCCGTGCCCCGCTCCCGTACCTCGGCGAGCAGGGCGAACACCTCGTCGACCACCTTCGGGGCGAGGCCGAGCGAGGGCTCGTCGGCGATCAGCAGGGCCGGCGGGCACTGCAGCAGCGGGGCCAGGGCGAGGAGTTGCTGCTCGCCGCCGGAGAGGGAGCCCGCCGGGACGGTGCGGCGGGCCGCGAGCGCAGGGAAGCGCGCGTACACGGCCTCCCGGTCCTCGGCGGCGGGCAGTTGGAGCGCCAGGTTCTCCTCGATGGACAGGCCCGCGAAGATGCCCCGGCCCTCGGGCGCCAGCCGCACCCCGCGCCGGGACCGGGCCACGGCGGAGTCGCCGCGGCTCTCGGCCCCGCCGATCCGTACGGCGCCGTCCCGGCACCGCAGCAGTCCGCCGGTCACCCGGCAGAGCGTGGACTTGCCCGCCCCGTTCGCGCCGAGGACGGCCACGATCTCGCCCGCGCGCACGGTGAGGTCGACCCCGTGCAGCACGTCCGCCCCGCCCCCGTACCCCGCACGGACCCCGGTCAGCTCGAGCACGGCCCCCTCAGGGCCCGGGACATCGGCCTCCCGTCGCGGCGGAGGTACGACGGGGGCCGCCGCCCCACCCGTACGCCGCCGCGCCCACCGGCCGGGGACGGCCGCCACGTACCCGTCCGGATCGTTCGCCAACGCCAGGCCCGCGAGGCCGAACAGCACCACTGGCAGATGGGCGGAGTCCGTGACGTACGTGGCGAGCAGATGCGGGGCGACCGCGAAGACGAGCCCGGCGACCACCGCGTACTGCGGCCGTCGCACGCCCGCCGCGACCACCACCGCGAGCCACACCAGACCGGCCATGGCGGGGAAGTCGGTCGCGGTGATCCGGGTGTTGTACGAGGCGTAGAGCACCCCGCCGAAGCCGGCGAGCCCGGCCGACACGGCGAACACCAGGAGCTTGGTGCGCACCACCGACACCCCGGAGGCCGCGGCGGCGGCCGGTGCGGAGCGGACCGCGAGCATCGCCCGGCCGCGCCGCGAGCCGCGCAGCCGGCTGAGGCCCGCCACGCCCGCCGCGCACAGCGCGACCAGGGCCACGCCCATCGCCCGGTCGTCGGACAGGTCGAGCGGGCCGATCACCGGGCGCGGGATCGCCCAGCCGGTGTCGCCGTTGCGCAGCCACCCGAACTGGAAGAGGACCTGGTCGGCGAGGAAGGCGAGGGCCAGGGTGGCGAGCGCCAGGGAACGCCCGCCGAGCCGCAGCGCGGGCAGCGCCACGACCGCGCCGAGCAGCGCCGCCACCGCCGTGCCGGCGAGCGTCGCCGCGGCGAAGGGCCAGCCGTGGCTCATCAGGAGCCCCGCCACCAGGGCGGCGCCGGTGACGAAGGTGGCCTGGGCGAGGGACACCATCGCGCCGAGCCCGGTGACCACGGAGAACGACAGGAAGACCAGGCCGATCGCCAGCCCTTGGGCGAGGATGCCGCTCCAGAACGGGGTGGTGACGGTGTAGAACGCGGTGGCGAGCAGTGCCGCGGCCGCCGCCCACGGCCCCCAGCGCCGTACCACGCCCGCCTCCGCGAGCCGGTCGTCCGGCGGCGGGTCGGCGGCCGCGGTGCCCGCGACCCGCTCGCGCCGGGCCAGCAGCACGAGCCCGGCGAAGAGGATGAGGAAGGGCACGGCGGTACGGAAGCCGGTGATGCCCTCGGCGAAGCTCGCGTAGCCGGCCACCAGGTTCTGGACGACGCCGAGGCCGAGGCCGCCCGCGAAGGCCAGCGGCACGGACGTGAAGCGGCCGAGCACGGCGGCCGTCGCCGACACGAACAGGAAGAGCGTGTAGTCGTGCGCGGAGAGCCCGAGCAGCGGGGTCGCGAGGACACCGGCCAGGCCCGCGAGGCCCGAGGACAGCATCCACGCGACCGACGACAGCCGGTCGGCGTCCACTCCGCGCAGTTCGGCGAGCGAGCGGTTGTCGACGGCGGCCCGCAGCCGCAGACCGAGCCGGGTGTGCCGGAGCAGCGCCCACAGGCCGGCCGCGACCGCCGCCGTCACCAGCCAGGTGATCAGCTGGTCGGAGTCGACGCCGACCCCGTCGATCCCGAGCGCCTCGAAGGGCTGCCAGGAGACGGCGGGGCTCGGCCCGACGCCGGGCAGGCCGAACTGGTTCTCGGCCGGCTTCACCGGCGCCCCGGCCCGTTCCAGGAGCTCGACCGCCCACAGCCCGGCGGCCGGCAGCGCGACGAGCAGCCCGATGGTGGCGGTGATCTGGGCGGTCTCGCCGACCCGGGCGAGCTTGCGGAACATCAGCCGGTCGAGCGCCCAGCCGAGGCCGGGCGCGACGAACAGGACGAGCAGCAGGGCGGTCGGGACGGCGGGCAGGCTGAGGCCGGAGTGGAGTTCGTAGAAGGCCAGCGCGCACAGGTAGGCGGTCGCCCCGTGCGCGAAGTTGAAGAGCCCGGAGGCGGCGGAGGAGAGCACGAGCCCGGTCGCGAGCAGCGCGTACAGCGCGCCCGAGACCAGACCGCTCAGGACGAAGCCCAGCAGGTCACCCACGGCACCACGCCCCTAGCGGAAGGGGATCGGCGGATAGCAGCGGAAGGGCACGGCGACCTCGTAGCGCCCGCCGGTGAGGCGGACCAGCGCGCCGCAGCCGAAGCTCTCATTCTGCCCCTTGGGCTCGCTCCGGTCGCCGACCAGGGTTCCGGTGTCGGAGAAGCCGTTCGCGGCCCGCTGGAAGGACTCGACGGTGAGGTCCTTGCCGGCCCTGGCGGCGACGGCCAGAAACAGATCGGCGCTCATGTACCCCGTCATCATGTGCATGTTGAGCGGAACGTCCCTCCCACCCGCCGCCTTCTTCACATCGGCCTTGAACTGCCGCATCGCCGGGCTGTCCGCCTCGAAGGGCTGGAACTGGAGCAGGACGAGCACCCCGTCGAGGGCCTGCCGGGTCGCGTCCTTGGCGAGCAGCCCGGGGTCGTAGTCGGTCGGGTCGGAGAGCAAACCGCGATACCCGGCCCGCTTGAGCGCGGTGAACAGGCCGATGTTGTACGGGGTCTGCATCACTGACACCACGGCGTCGGGCTGCTTCCCGCCGGGCCCGGAGCGCAGGATCTCCTTGGTGTACGCGGACCAGTCGCTCGGCAGGGAGCCGGCGGGCACCGCGGCCTTGGCGTAGGCGAGGTCGAAGCCGGCCGCCCTGAAGCCCTGGGTGAAGGTGCGGATGCCGAACTTGCCGGCGTCGTTGTCCCCGGCGATCAGCGCGACCGAGCGGCCCTTGGCACCGCCAAGGACCTGCGCCAGGCCCTCCGGCCAGGTCTGGTTGAGGGTGCCGCCGGGGGTGGGGACGAGGCAGCCGTTGAAACCGTAGATGTGCTTCGGCCCGCAGAAGGAGGGCAGGGTGCCCCAGCCGACCGTGGGCACGGCCCGGGAGTCGAGGAAGTCGGCGCCCGCGAAGGTCACCGAGCTCATCGGGGCGACGGCGAAGACCTTGTCCTGCTGGACCAGTTCGCGGGCGGCGGCGAGGTTGCGGGCCGGGTCCTGTCCGTCGTCCTCGGCGCCGAGGTAGTCGATGCGCCGCCCGTTGACCCCGCCTTCGGCGTTGGCCCGGTCGTAGCGGGCCCGGGCGCCGAGGTCGGTGTCCTTCTTGGAGTAGCCGCTGGCGCTCGTCATGGAGACGATCCCGCCGACCTTGATCGTGTCGGCGGTCACTCCCCGCACGGTGCCGCCCGCTCCGCCCGGAGGTCCCGAAGCCCCTCCGGTGGAGGCGGAGTTGCAGGCGGTGGCGAGGAAGAGCGCCGCCGCCGCGGCGGCCAGGGTGCGGAGCGTTCTGGACACGGTCGGTCATCCCTCCGTCGGATGACCCGCATTCTGTGACCGACCTGATGGCCCGTCAATAACTGACGCTCCATCAATTGATGAGCCATCATCAGACCGACTGTGCAAGGCGGTCAGCGATACAGGGCCTCCACCTCGGCCGCGTACGCCTGCTCGATCGCCTTCCGCTTCAGCTTCAGGGACGGGGTGAGCAGCCCGTGCTCCTCACTGAACGGATGCGCCAGGATCCGGAAGGTGCGGATCGACTCCGCCTGCGAGACCTTGGTGTTCGCCGCCACCACCGCCCGCCGGATCTCGGTCTCCAGACCCGTGTCGTGCACCAGCTCCGCGGGCGGCAGCGAGGGCCGGTTCTGCATCGCCAGCCAGTGCTCCACGGCCTCCTGGTCGAGGGTGACGAGCGCCGCGACATACGGCCGGTCGTTGCCGACCACGATGCACTGGGACACCAGCGGATGCGCCCGCACCCGCTCCTCCAGACCGGCCGGCGACACGCTCTTGCCGCCCGAGGTCACCAGGATCTCCTTCTTCCGCCCGGTGATCGTCAGATAGCCGTCCTCGTCGAGCATGCCGAGGTCCCCGGTGGACAGCCAGCCGTCGTTCAGGACCGCGTCCGTGGCCTGCGGATTGTTCAGATAGCCGGCGAAGACATGCCCGCCGTGCAGCCACACCTCGCCGTCCTCCGCGATGTGCACCGTGGTGCCCGGCACCGGCTGCCCCACCGTGCCGTACCGGGTGCGCTCCGGCGGGTTCGCCGTCGCCGCCGCCGAGGACTCCGTCAGGCCGTACCCCTCGTAGATCGTCACGCCCGCGCCCTCGAAGAACAGCCCGAGCCGCCGGTCCATCCCCGAGCCGCCCGACATCGCGTGCCGCACCCGGCCGCCGAGGGCGTCGCGCACCTTCCCGTACACCGTCTTCTCGAAGAACTGGTGCTGCATCCGCAGCGTCGCCGACGGCCCGGGACCGATGCCGAAGGCCTTGTGCTCCATGGCCTCCGCGTACTTCACGGCCACGTCCACCGCCTTGTCGAACGGTCCCCGCTTGCGCTCCTGCTCGGCACGCCGGCGGGCGGCGTTGAAGACCTTCTCGAAGACGTACGGCACGGCAAGCACGAAGCTCGGCCGGAAGGCCTGCAGATCGGGCAGCAACTCGGCCGCGGCCAGCACCGGCTGGTGGCCCAGCTTCACCCCGCTGCGGATCGCCGCGACCTCCACCATCCGCCCGAAGACGTGCGCCAGCGGCAGGAACAGCAGCGTGGACGCCTCGTCGCCCGGCTTGGAGTGGAACACCGACTCCCACCGCCCGGTCAGCATCTCCGTCTCGAACATGAAGTTGGCGTGGGTGATCACACAGCCCTTGGGGCGGCCCGTGGTGCCCGAGGTGTAGATCACCGTCGCGACCGACTCCGGCGTCACCGCCCTGCGGTGCCGCTGCACGACCTCCTCGTCGATCTCCTCGCCCGCGGCCGTCAGCTCCTCGACCGCGCCCGCGTCCAGCTGCCACAGGCGCTGCAGCCTCGGCAGCCGGTCGACCACCGAACCGATCGTCATCGCGTGGTCCTCGTGCTCCACCACGCAGGCCGTGACCTCGGCGTCGTGCAGCATCCACAGCACCTGGTCCGCGGACGAGGTCGGATAGATCGGCACCGACTGGGCGCCGAGGGTCCACAGCGCGAAGTCGAAGAGCGTCCACTCGTAGCGGGTGCGCGCCATGATCGCGACCCGGTCGCCGAACCGCACGCCCTGCGCGATCAGCCCCTTCGCGAGCGCGAGGACCTCGTCCCGGAAGGCCGCGGCCGTCACGTCCTGCCACTGCCCGTCGACGCCCTTGCGGCCCAGGGCCACCCGGTACGGGTCGTTCTCGGCGTGGTCGAACACGGCGTCCGCCAGACCGCCGACCTGAGGCGCCGCCTCGACGGGCGGCACGGTGAACTCGCGCACTGACCTGCTCCTCACCCGCTCGATGTGGCACTCCGTACGGCGCGGGTGAAACTACCCCACGCCGCAGCCGGACGGGAGTGCCTTCACCAAGCCGCGACATAACGCATCCGCACAGGTCAGCGACGGGTGAGCGGGCAAGTGAGAGCCTCCCGGTCCCGGTTGCCCGACCGCCGGTAAGCCCCGGAGGCCGGAATCTCCACCGAATCTGTACGGGCTGATCACTGCGGCACCCGACGGAACCGGGCGCGGGGAGCCGGGTACGAGACCGGGGCCGGGCCGGGAGTCGGCATGGCGGACGAGACCCGCAGGCGGCCGGAAACCGGGCCGTGGGGGACGCGCAGGGGGCCGCGTTCGGGACGTGAAGCGTGATTTGTGGCGCGGCACGAGGCCCTGAAGCTCACGCGGAACGGTATCCGCGCCGTAAATCATGCAGTCCCGAATGCGGCCCCCGGAGCGGCACGCACGGCCCCGCCCGCCAGGATCGCCGCCGCCAGCGCGTCCGCCGCCTCCTGCGTCGCCCCCCGCCGCCGCCCCTTGCGCAGGACGAAGTCCACCGCGCCCAGCTCCGGCAGCCCCGCCCGCGCCGGTACCTCGACCAGGCCCGCCGGCAGCAGACCCCGGGTGTGCGCCATCACCCCGAGCCCGGCCCGCGCCGCCGCCACGTTCGCGCTCAGGCTGCTGCTGGTGCAGGCGATCCGCCACGGCCGGCCCTGCGCCTGCAGGGCCTCCAGGGCGCGGGCCCGGGTGATGCCCGGCGGCGGGAAGACGATCAGCGGCACCGGACGCTCCGGGTCGAGCCGCAGCCGGGGCGCGCCGATCCACACCAGCACGTCCTGCCAGACCAGCTCCTCGCCACCCACGCCCGGCTCCGCCCGGTCGCCACCGCCCGGCTCCGCCCGGTCGCCGCGCCGCTTGGCCAGGACGAGGTCGAGCTGCCCCGCCTCAAGCCGTGCCTGGAGCGTGCCGGACAGCTCGACCGTGAGCTCCAGGTCGACCTCCGGGTGCTCGCGCCGGAAGGTCTCCAGGATCTCCGGCAGCCGGGTCGTCACGAAGTCCTCCGACGCGCCGAACCGCAGCCGCCCCCGCAACCGCGTCCCGGTGAAGAAGGCCGCCGCCCGCTCGTGCGCCGCGAGGATCGTGCGGGCGAAGCCGAGCATCGCCTCGCCGTCCTCGGTCAGCTCCACGCCGTGCGTGTCGCGGACGAAGAGGGGCCGGCCGGTGGCCTCCTCCAGGCGCCGCACATGCTGGCTGACCGTCGACTGGCGCAGCCCGAGGCGCCGGGCGGCCTGGGTGAAGCTCAGGGTCTGGGCGACCGCGAGGAAGGTGCGCAGCTGGTTCGGCTCGTACACACCCCGACGATAGCCCCGTGAGGGCCGCCTATCACGATTCGTGATGACAGTCAGTGCGCTGTACGGCGTTCCCGATCGCCGCGGCGTCGACCAGGATGGACCCATGAGCCCCCGCCCGCCCCGTACGCCCCACACACCCCGCCGCCCCCTCCTCCCGTCGTGGCTGCCCATCGACCCGTACATCCTGGCGCTGCTCGCCACGGTCGGGCTCGCCGCGCTGCTGCCCGCCTCCGGCGCGGCGGCGACGGCCGCGAACGGGGCGGCGACCGGGGCGGTCGCGCTGCTCTTCTTCCTCTACGGGGCGCGGCTCTCGACCCGCGAGGCGCTGGACGGCCTGAAGCACTGGCGGCTCCACGTCACCGTCCTGGCCTGCACCTTCCTCGTCTTCCCGCTGCTCGGCCTGGCGGCCCGGGGGCTGGTCCCCACCGTCCTCACCCCGGACCTCTACAGCGGTTTCCTCTTCCTCTGCCTGGTGCCGTCGACGATCCAGTCCTCGATCGCCTTCACCTCGATCGCCCGGGGCAACGTGCCGGCGGCCATCTGCGCGGGCTCGTTCTCCTCGCTGGCCGGCATCCTGGTCACCCCGCTGCTCGCCGCACTGCTCCTCGGCCACAGCGCGGGCGGCTTCTCGGCGGACTCGGTCCTCAAGATCGTGCTGCAGCTGCTCGTGCCGTTCCTCGCCGGGCAGTTCCTGCGCCGCTGGGTGGGCGGCTTCCTGGTCCGGCACAAGAAGGCGCTCGGCTACGTCGACCGGGGCTCGATCCTGCTCGTCGTCTACACCGCCTTCAGCGAGGGCATGAACCGTGGCGTCTGGCACCTGGTGACCCCCGCCCGGCTCGGCCTGCTCCTCGCCGTCGAGGCGGTGCTGCTCGCCGTGATGCTGGGGCTGACCTGGTACGGCGCGAAGCGGCTCGGCTTCGGCCGGGGCGACCGCGTCGCGATCCAGTTCGCCGGCTCGAAGAAGAGCCTGGCCGCCGGACTGCCCATGGCCAGCGTCCTGTTCGGCGCGCAGGCCTCGCTCGCCGTGCTCCCGCTGATGCTGTTCCACCAGATGCAGCTGATGGTCTGCGCGGTCATCGCCCGCCGCCGGGCCCGCGACCCGGAGGCGGCGGAGCCGACGGAGGCGAACGACGAGCGGATCGCGGTGCCGGCCCCGTAGGCTCCACCGATGGACAAGATCGCCGCACGCATCACCTCGGACGCCACACCCACGGCCCCCGCCCTCGTCCTGCGCCCCTGGCAGCCGGCCGATGCCCCCGCCCTGGTCGAGCTGGGCCAGGACGCCGCCCTGCGCCGCTGGACGACCATGGCCGTGGACGACGAGGCGGGGGCGGCCGACTGGATCCGCACGCAGCAGCGGGGCCGGGAGGCGGGCACGCGTTTCGCGTTCGCCGTCCTGGAGCCCCGGGAACAGGGCGCGGTAGAGCGGGTGGTGGGCCACGCGGTCCTCAACGGCCTCGCCCCCGGCGCCTCGTCCGCCGAGGTCGGCTACTGGACGGCCGCCCGGGCCCGCGGCCGCGGCGTGGCGCCCCGGGCCGTGCAGGCCTTGACCGCCTGGGCCTTCGCCACCTTCGCCGACGCCGGACTGACCCGCCTGGAGCTCCTGCACCAGGTGGACAACACGGCGTCCTGCCGCGTCGCGGAGAAGTGCGGCTACGCGCTGAGCGGGATCCTGCCGGCGTCCCCGCCCGCCTACCCTCACGACGGCCACGTCCACGTACGGACCCACGGGGCCTGACCACCCCGGCGCCCCGGCACCCGACCGTGCCCCGGGCCCGGCACCGACCGCGGCGGCCCGCCGGCTGACTCTGCCGGCGGCCCAGCACTGACCGCACCGGCGGCGGGGCACCCCGCCGCACCGAATCCCGGCACCGCCCGCACCCCGCCCCGGCACGCCCGGCACCGGCCGGTGGCCGGGATCGGACCCGAGCCCCGCACCCGGCCCCCGCGCCGCCCGCACCGCCAGCCCGCCCCCGGCCCCCCCCCCCGGCGCGCCCCGCCCCCGCCCGCGCTGCCCCACCCGCCCCCCACCCGCCCGTGGCCGGGATCGCACCCCACCCGCCCCGGGAAGATCATCGGGCCCGATACGGTGCTCCCATGCCCGCACTCGATCCCGGCCGCACCGCGCTCGTCCTCGTCGACCTCATGGAACGCATCGTCGCGCTCCCCCTCGCCCCCCGCCCCGGCAGCGACGTGCTCGCCGTGGCCGGCCGGCTCGCCGAGACCTTCCGGGCCGCCGGCGCGCCCGTCGTCCACATCCGGGTGGAACGCCCCGGCGTCGACACCCAGCCGCCCGGCAGCGACCTCGTCGCCGACCTCGTACACCCCGGCGACGAGATCGTCGTCAAGCGCACCATCGGCGGCTTCCACGACACCGGACTGCACGAACTGCTGCGGAAGCACGGGGTGACGACCCTCGTGTTCGGCGGCATCGCCACCAACCTCGGCGTCGAGTCCACCGCCCGCGCCGCCGGCGACCTCGGGTACGAGCTCGTCTTCGCCGAGGACGCCATGACCGCCCTCACCGCCGACGAGCACCGCGCCTCCGTCCAGCTGGACTTCCCGCGCCTCGGTACGGTCACCCCGGCCGACGCCGTCACGCTGGCCGGCGCCGAGTGACCCGGGTGCCGATACGGTACGGGGCCCGCCCCTGCTCCCTCGTGGTGTGCCGCGGCTGCTGCTGCGGCGACGCCCGCAAGAACCCCGGCCAGGACCACGACGGCCAGCTGGCCCGGCTCCGGGCCGCCGCCGCGGAATCCGGCGGCCGGCTGGTCGTCCGCACCAGCGACTGCCTCGGCCCCTGCGCCCAGGCCAACGTGCTCGTCGTGCAGCCGTCCACCGAAGGGCGGCGGCGCGGCGGCCGGGCCGCGTGGATCGGCTGGAGTGCCGACCAGGACTGCCTCGACGAGGTCCTGGCCTGGACGGAGGCCGGCGGCCCCGGCCTCGTACCGCCGCCGGCCACGCTGGAACTCCAGATGATCGACCCGCCGAAGAACTAGGTGGTGGCTAGGACGCCGGGGCCGCCGTCTCCAGCGCGATCCGGTGCTCGCCCGCGTACACGTTCATGTCCTGCCCGCGCAGGAAGCCGACCAGCGTGAGGCCCGACTCCTGCGCCAGGTCCACGGCGAGCGAGGACGGCGCCGACACGGCGGCGAGCACCGGAAGGCCCGCCATCACCGCCTTCTGCGCCAGCTCGAACGAGGCCCGCCCCGACACCAGCAGCACCGCCCGCTCCAGCGGCAGCCGGCCCTCCTGGAGCGCCCGCCCGACCAGCTTGTCGACCGCGTTGTGCCGGCCCACGTCCTCCCGTACGTCGAGCAGTTCGCCGTCCTCCGAGAACAGCGCGGCCGCGTGCAGCCCACCGGTCCGGTCGAAGACCTTCTGCGCCGCGCGCAGCCGCTCCGGCAGCGCCGCGAGCAGCTGCGGCGTCAGCCGCAGCGGCGGCGTGTCGGCGATCGGGAAGCGGGCGGTGGTGCGGACCGCGTCCAGGCTCGCCTTGCCGCAGAGCCCGCACGACGAGGTCGTGTAGACGTTCCGCTCCAGGGAGATGTCGGGCACCACGACCTCCGGCGCCAGCTGCACGTCCACCACGTTGTACGTGTTGACGCCGTCCGCCGTCGCCCCCGCGCAGTACACGATGTTCCGCACGTCCGAGGCCGCCGCGAGGACCCCCTCGCTGACCAGGAAGCCGGCCGCGAGCGCGAAGTCGTCGCCGGGCGTGCGCATGGTGATGGCGATCGGCCGCCCGTTCAGCCGGATCTCCAGCGGCTCCTCCGCCACCAGGGTGTCCGGCCGGGTGCTGACCGCCCCGCCCCGTATGCGCACCACACGCCGTCGCTCCGTGACCCGTCCCATGGTCGCTGCACCGTTTTCCGTCCGAGCGGGGACGGCACTGTCCCCGCGGATCGCCCCCAGGGGCCTGACCGGGCCATTCTCCTCTTGTCACGGTCGAACAGGCACTTCGGGTGAATCTTGGTGGTTTACGTCACCGGTTACCCATCAGTCGCTGACAAGACTGGGTCCTCCCGCTGCCGCAACGGCGCATCAGCATCACCATGCGTCACCCGGCGGCAACGCACCGACCATCGAACGACCGAGGGGGTCCCGGGATGACCGGCACTCGTATCGCCGCGCTCGGGCACTACCAGCCCGCCAAGGTGCTCACCAACGCCGACCTCGCCGCCCTGGTCGACACCAGCGACGACTGGATCACCAGCCGGGTCGGCATCCGCACCCGGCACATCGCGGGACCCGAGGAGCCGGTCGACGAACTCGCCGCGCACGCCGCCGCCAAGGCCCTCGCCGCCGCCGGTCTCGGCCCCGACGACGTCGACCTGGTGCTCGTCGCGACCTCCACCGCGATCGACCGCTCGCCGAACACGGCAGCCCGGGTCGCCGCCCGCCTCGGCATGGGCTCCCCGGCCACCATGGACCTCAACGTGGTGTGCGCCGGCTTCACCCACGCCCTCGCCACCGCCGACCACGCGATCCGGGCCGGCGGCGCCCGCCGCGCCCTGGTCATCGGCGCCGACAAGATGACCGACGTCGTCGACTGGTCCGACCGCACCACCTGCGTGCTGGTCGGCGACGGCGCGGGCGCCGCGGTCGTCGAGGCGACCGAGACCGACACCGGCGCGATCGGCCCGGTGCTGTGGGGCTCGGTCCCCGAGATGGGCCACGCCGTCCGCATCGAGGGCACCCCGCCGCGCTTCGCCCAGGAGGGCCAGAGCGTCTACCGCTGGGCCACCCAGCAGCTGCCCGCCCTCGCCCGCCAGACCTGCGAGCGCTCCGGCGTCCGCCCCGAGGAGCTGGCCGGAGTGGTGCTCCACCAGGCCAACCTGCGGATCGTCGAGCCGCTCGCCGCGAAGATCGGCGCGGTCAACGCGGTCGTCGCCCGCGACGTCGTCGACTCCGGCAACACCTCCGCCGCCTCCGTCCCGCTCGCCCTCGCCAAGCTGGTCGAACGTGGCGAACTCCCCTCCGGCGCGCCGGTGCTGCTCTTCGGCTTCGGCGGCAACCTCTCCTACGCGGGCCAGGTCGTCCGGGTGCCGTAACCGGTCCTCGACCGGTCCGGGGGCGGTCCTCGGCCGGTCCGGGGCGGTCCGGGGGGCGGTTGACCCGATCGGCGGAGCCCGGTGGCGGGGCACCCGGGGCGCGCCTAGCTTCGAACGCGACGAGGGCCCGCAATCGGCCCGCCGCGGAGCGTGAGCTCCGCGTCCGCCCTCGCGTCATCTGGAGGACCCCCATGCGCGCGATACGCGCCGCCGCTTCCGCCGCCCTGCTCGCCCCCCTCGCGACCGCCGCCCTGGTCCTCGCCGCGCCAGGAGCGTCCGCGGACGACGGGGGCTTCGGCCCGGCCGACCTCGGCCTCCTCAAGGACGAGCTGCTGCTCAAGGAGGACGACGCGGCCCCGAAGGACGACGGCGGCGGCGCCCCGCCCAAGGACGCGTTCCCCAAGGACACGGCCCCTAAGGACATGCCCCCCAAGGACGGCGGCACCGGGCACAACATCACGTCCTTCGGCTTCTCCGTCACCCCGTCCACCGTGGCGCCCGGCGGCACCGTCACCCTCAAGGCCGACGGCTGCGAGGTGCCCAGTGTGAAGGTCGAGTCCGGGGTCTTCGACACCGTCACCCTGAACGAGGGTCACCAGGGCACCGCCACCGTCGACTTCGACGCCAAGGTCGGCGCCCAGTACGAGGTCACGTTCGACTGCAAGGGCGAGCGCGGCACCACCACCCTCACCATTGCCGCCGGCGGCGGCGCGCACAAGGGCGTGAAGGCCGGCTTCGGCAGCGGCGGCACGGACGGGATCGGCACCACCGAGACGGTCACCGGCGGCGTCCTCATCGCCGGCGCGCTCGGCGCCGCGGTGGTCCTGATGCGCCGCCGCGAACCCACCGGCACCGACGGGTCCTGAACCCGCCGGTCTCCCAGACGGCTCCTCCGCCCCGGTGTGACGAGGTCCGGGGCGGGGGAGCGCCATTTCCGGCACAGATCCGACGCGAAGGGGCGGCAGACACGTGCAGGGCTCGGAAGGGCACGGGCGCCGCGGCGCCTGGGGCGTGATCGCCGTGGTCCTCCTGATCGGCGTGCACCTGGTGCGCGGCGGGGCGGGGGAGTGGCCCGCCGACGGGCCGCCGCGGCCCGCGACGGCCGCCGCGGCCGGCCGGGCCGCCGACGCCGCGGCGACCGCCGATCCGCTGCCCGCCTCGCCGCCCGTACGCGTCAGGGTGCCGTCCGTCCGCATCGACGCGCCGGTGACCCGGGTGGGCCTGGACGCCGAGGGCTGGATCGAGGCCCCCGCCCCGTACGACCGCAATCTCGCCGGCTGGTTCACCGGCGCCGTCACCCCGGGCGAGCGCGGCACCGCCGTCGTCGTCGGCCATGTCGACGTGCCCGCCGGCCGGGCCGTCTTCTACGACCTCGGCGCGCTCGCCCCCGGCAAGCGGGTCGAGATCGCGCGCACGGACGGCCGGACGGCGGTCTTCACGGTGTACGGGATCGAGGTCGTCCCCAAGGACGACTTCCCGGCCGCACGGGTCTACGGCGCCACCGGCGCCCCCGAGCTCCGCCTGATCACCTGCGGCGGCCGCTACTCGCCGGACGGCGGCTACGAGAGCAACGTCGTCGTCTCGGCCCGCCTGACCGAAGTCCGCTGACCTGACGGACTTCCCCGCCGCACCTGGACCCGGACCACCCGGTGGTGGTGAGAGTGACCCTCACGGAGCCGGCGTCGGGGGGCGCCGGGTTCCCCCCTGACCCCTAAGGGCCACGGCACCGGCGTGCGCCCCGAGTCGTACCCGGAACGGTCCCGCGGAGGTACGGGAAGCGGCCGGACCGGCGCCCACGATGGAACACATGAACCGCACCCGCATCGCCCTCGCCACCGGCGGCGCCCTCGCCGCCCTCGCCTTCACCGGAGTCGTCGCCGTCCCCGCGGCCGACGACTGGTGGGACTCCCGCCACGACGAGTACGGCGCCTACGCCACCGGCGCCGCGGCCAAGTCCGACCGGGCCTCCGTGCCGCGCTGGCTGCCGGACGACGCGGGCCGGATCGAGTACGCGATGCGGACCACGGGCGGCGACCGCGCCCTGAAGGCCACCCTCCCCGGCCCCGCCCTCCCGTCCGCCTGCACCCCGCTCCCCGCCACCACCGCCCGCCCCGCCCCCGCCCTGGCCCCCTCCTGGTTCCCGGCCGACGCCCCCGACCGGGCCACCGTCCGATGCGGCCTCTACTACGCGTACGCGGACGGCGACACCCTGTACGCCTGGCAGGACCACCGGGACTGGGTCGCCGACAACACGGCGCACGCCCCGCACTGACCACGGAAAACGCTGGTGAAAGGCGCCTCGAACCCCTGGTAGAGTTATCCATGTCGCCGCGGGGAACACCCCGCGCAACACCACCGGTCCGGGTGGCGGAATGGCAGACGCGCTAGCTTGAGGTGCTAGTGCCCTTTATCGGGCGTGGGGGTTCAAGTCCCCCCTCGGACACCAGTACGGAAGGACCCCGACACACGTCGGGGTCCTTCCGCGTTTCACACCTTTCGGCCCGAGCCCTTGCGGGCCACCACCAGCCGGCAGCGCGGGCTGCCGTCCTCGCGGGCGCCCAGGGAGCGGATCGGCAGGGTCTCCACGGTGAAGCCGGCGGACGCGAGGCGGGTGCGGATGTCGGCGAGGCGGAAGGTGCGGTAGTACATCACGAAGGGCGGCCGCCACAGCGCGTTGCGGACCCGCATCGCCGCGTCGAAGCCCCAGAGCGTCCAGTACGGGGCGGAGCCCACCCGGGGCGGGGCCGGGAGCGGGAAGGCGAAGGTGCCGCCGGGGCGCAGGGCGGCGTGGACGCCGGTGAAGAGGACGCGCTGCTCGGCGGGGAGGAAGTGGCCGAAGGCGCCGAAGCTGACGGCGAGGTCGAAGACCGGTGCGAAGGGCAGGGCCAGGGCGTCGGCCCGTACCAGGGTGGCGTCGGGGTGGGCGGCGCGGGCGCCGGCGAGCATCCCGGCGCTGAAGTCGACGCCCGTGATCGGGCCCGCGCACACCGAGCGCAGCACCCCGAGCCCCGCCCCGGTGCCGCAGCACACGTCCAGGCCGGTGTCGAAGGGGCCGAGCGGCTCCAGGGTCTCGGCGACCGCGCCGAGCAGCCGGTCGGAGGTGCGGAACGGCGTCGCGTCGAACTTCGCGGCGAGCAGGTCGTAGCCGTGCTCGACCGACGACAGCGCCTGGCGGGTCAGTTCGTACAGGCTGGGGCCCTCGGGGGAGAACATGCCCCCGACCCTATGACCTAGAGCGCGCTGCGCACCTGTGACGGCATGCTCCAGGCCGGCGCGATGCCGGTCAGCTGGCAGGTCAGCAGATAGAGCGGGATCGGCGGGGTGTAGGGGGAGCCGCCGTCGGGGTGGTGGACGAGGCGCGGGCCGCGGTCCGGGATGACCGTCCCGGGGGCGTAGCAGACGGGCAGTGGCCAGGTCAGGTCCAGGTCCGAGCCGGCCGGGACCAGCCACCACCACCAGTCGCCGTCGGCGTAGACGCAGCCCTTGGCGGGCAGCCGGGACAGGATGCGGAAGCCGTAGCGGGCGGGGACGCCGACCGCGTCGCAGCCGAGGGTGGCCGGCAGGTCGACGGGGATCGGCAGCCGGGTCTCGCCGAGGGGCGCGGGCACGGGGGAGAGGGCGGGGGACTTGCGGGGGGCGTTCTCGGGGCTCTTGCGGGCGCGCGGGATCAGCAGCGTCGCCATGGTCCTCAGCACGGCTCGCCCATGCCGTGCGCCAGTTCCGCCCAGACGATCTGCGCCGTGCCGTGGCCGGTGCGGTCCGCGCCCCAGGACGCGCACAGGGCGTCGACCAGGATGAGGCCGCGGCCCCGCTCCTCCTCGCCGCACTCGCGTATCCGCGGACCGGCGGGTCCCCCCTCGTCGCGCACGGCTATCCGCAGCCGGTCCTCGCCCTCGCGGATCTCGCAGACGATCCGCGCGCTCGCGGTGTGCACGACGGCGTTGGTGACGAGTTCGGAGACGACCAGGGCGACGGTGTCGCGTATGTCGCCGTCACAGCCCCAGAGGATGAGCCGCTCCTCGGCCAGCCGCCGGGCCCGGGACACGGACTCGGTCCGCGCGGGCAGTTCGAAGGCGAAGCGGCGGAAGGGGACGTCGTGGGGGCGTGGCCGCTGGTTCATGACGCGAGGGCTCATGAGACCTGAGGAGTGCGCGTTACCAGAAGCCACGACCGGATCCTCACAAAGTGGGCAGGAGTGCCGTACACACCCCTCCGGGGCGATTCGCCCGGCGGCGTGCGTACTGGTTCACCGGAATACTGTGCTCCTGAGTCGGACACTTGGCAAGTGGCACTCTGAAAATTGCAGAGTGCGGTGTTCTCTCTGGCGGGGTTCGTGGCACACTCCTGGAAACAGCGCGTCGGGGAGGTCTGAGAGTGAGCGAGCCGCGGTCCGCCCCCACGGTGGGACAGGTCGTACTCGGCAAGCGTCTGCAGGATCTGCGCGAGCGGGCCGGCCTCAAGCGGGAAGAGGCCGCCAAGATCCTCCGGGTCGCCCCGGCCACGATCCGGCGCATGGAGACCGCCGAGGTCGCGCTGAAGATCCCGTACGTACAGCTGCTGCTGAAGGCGTACGGCATCACGGACTCCGAGGCGGAGGGCTTCGTCGCCCTCGCGGAGGAGGCCAACCTCCCCGGCTGGTGGCAGCGGTTCCACGACGTGCTGCCCGGCTGGTTCTCCATGTACGTCAGCCTGGAGGGGGCCGCGAGCCTCATCCGGGCCTACGAACCGCAGTTCGTCCCCGGTCTGCTCCAGACCGAGGAGTACGCCCGTGCCATTCTGCGCAGCGGGGCCGTCGGCGGGAGGAACGCCGAGGAGTCCGAGGAGACCGAGCGCCATGTCGCCCTCCGCATGGAGCGCCAGTCCCTGCTCGCCAGGGAGGACGCGCCCAAGTTCTGGGTGATCATGGACGAGACGGTCTTCCGCCGACCGGTCGGTGACGGGCCCGAAGTGATGCGCGACCAGCTCGACCGGCTGCTCGAGGCGTCGGAGCTGCCGAACGTCACCCTGCAGATCGCGGAGTTCGCGTCCGGACACCACCCCGGTACGTACGGACCGTTCGTCCTCTTCCGCTTCGCCATGCCCGAACTCCCGGACATGGTCTACAGCGAGTACCTGACCGGCGCCGTCTATCTCGACGCGCGCCCCGAGGTGGCTTCCCACCTCGAGGTCATGGACCGCATGGCGGCCCAGGCCGCGACTGCACAACGCACGAAGGAGATTCTCCGGAATCTCCGCAAGGAGCTGTGAATGGATCGCATATACAACGGCATGCCCGCCGCCGAGCTCGGTGCCGAGGGCTGGCACAAGCCGTGGAGCGGTGGGAACGGGGGCAACTGCGTCGAGGCCATGAAGCTGGCCGACGGCAGGGTCGCCGTGCGACAGTCCGCAGACCCTGAGGGACCCGCGCTCATCTACACCCACGGAGAGATCGCCGCTTTCATCCAGGGAGCGAAATCCGGTCAGGCTGACTTCCTGCTCACCTGAACCCTTCCGTCCCACCCCGTGCATCGCGTAACTCTTGCTGTAAGCAGCACCGTTCGACCCGTCGAGGAGAGCCGATGACCCCCCAGGACCCCGTACCCCCGCAGAGCGGCATACGGATCGACACCAGCAAGCCGCATCCCGCGCGGATGTACGACTGGTTCCTGGGCGGCAAGGACAACTACCCCGTCGACGAGGAGATGGCCCGCCAGCTCCTCACCGTCGACGCCCGGGGCCGGGACATGGCCCGGGTCAACCGGGCCTTCATGCACCGCGCCATCCGCTGGCTCAGCGCCAACGGGGTACGCCAGTACCTGGACATCGGCACCGGCATCCCCACCGAGCCCAATCTGCACCAGATCGCGCAGGGGGCCGCGCCGGAGTCCCGGATCGTCTACTGCGACAACGACCCGATCGTGCTCGCGCACGCCGCCGCCCTGCTGCGCTCGACCCCGGAGGGGGCCACCGAGTACATCCAGGCCGACGCCCGCGACCCCGAGCTGATCCTCGAAAGGGCCGGAAAGGTCCTTGACTTCGACCAGCCGATCGCGCTGTCGATGCTCGCGCTGCTGCACTTCGTCGGCGACGAGGACGGCGCCTACGAGCTGGTCGGCAAGCTCGTCGACCAGCTGGCCCCCGGCAGCTACCTGGTCCTCTCGCACGTCACCGGCGACTTCAACCCCGAGGGCGCCGAGCAGGCCGCCGCCATGTACCGGGCCCGCGGACTGACCCTGCGCCCGCGCTCCCGCGACGAGCTCGCCGCCTTCTTCGACGGCCTCGACCTGGTCGAGCCGGGGGTCGCCCTCACCGCCGAGTGGCACCCCGAGCTGGGCGAGCCGGTCCCGGTGGCCGGCGACGAGCCCATCCCGGGCTGGGCGGCTGTCGGCCGCAAGCGCTGACCACGGTCTCGCAGTCCGGTACGGGAGAGGGGCCCCGCCGTTCGAAACGGCGGGGCCCCTCTCCCGTACCACGGCGTGCTACGACTTCTTCTCCAGCGTCACCAGGAAGCGCTGCGCCCGGCCCACGTTCCCCGCCGCGTCCACCGTGCGGTACTCCACCGTGTGCGTGCCGTACTCCGGTGTCGCGTCGTCCCACGGCACCGCGCGCGGCCGGCCCAGCTTCCCGTACACCAGATCGTCGATCACCGTCCCCGACGGCGAGAAGCGGAACGGGGCGGCGGCGTCCGTCGGCCAGCCGTAGTACGTGTACCAGCCGTCGCCGTCCACCCGGAACTGGCTCACCACCGCGCCCGCCCCGTCGTCCCGCGCCGTCAGCCGCATCGTGAACGCGCCGTCGTACACGTACTCGACCGGCCGCCCCGGCCGGCGCACCGTGCGCAGCGGCTCCGACAGCTCGTACGCGACGGAGGCAGGCGTCGCGTCCACCGTCCAGCGCAGCACCTCGCGCGTCCCCGGGATCCGGGCGGTCAGCGCGTGCGATCCGGGTGCGAGGCGCAGCGCGGCCAGGTCGAGATCGCGGTCGTTGCCGGGGTTCGGCACCGTACGGCCGTCGAGCGCCCAGACCACCGCCGGGGTGCGGCGCAGCGGGTGGGTGGTGTCGGCGTACACCACGGACCGGGCGCCGACCGGGGCCGCGGTCGCCGTGTGCCCGGTGAACGCCGCCGCCACGGCGGTCCGCGCCGTGCGCAGCGCCGGGTCCACGGTCCACCGGACCGTACGGGTCAGGGCGGCCGAGCCGCGCACCGCCGGGTCGCGCACGAACGGGGTGGGGTCGGTGACCGTCGCCGTCAGCGCGTACGTACGCCCGGGGGAGAGGCCGTCCACGGCCCGCAGGTCCAGCGTGCGGGCGCCGCCGGTGCCCAGCGGCCGCCCGTCCAGCCGCCATTCCACGGCGAGTTCGCCACCCGTCGGATGCAGGGTGTCCACCCACACCGTGCGGTCGGCGCCGATCGGGGCCGAGTCCGGGGTGTGGTCCTGCACCAGGTCGACCTTGCCCGAGATGGCCTTCACCATCACCTCGCGCTCCACCTGGTCGAAGGCGTAGCCGAGGGTCTTCATCATCGAGTGCCGGCTCGGCCGCCATATGCCCCGGGTGCTGTACATGCCGCCCTCGTACCGCCCGACGACCCCGCCGGACTCGCTCTCCTCGCCCAGCCAGCGCCACCACTTGGCCCGCTCCGCCCTCATCTGATCCTCCGTCAGAAGCGAGTGGTGGACGGAGGCCGGCTCGCCGTCCGCGTAGGCGCCGCCGGGCACCCCGCGCGCGTAGTAGTCGTACTCGTCCTGCAGCCCGCCGAGCGAATGGCCTATCTCGTGCGGGGTGATGAGCGCCGACAGGGCGTTGCCGCCGGACGCGGTGGCGTAACTCCCGCCCGCGCCGCCGTAGGTGGAGCTGTGCGCGAGCGCCACGATCTGCCGGTTCGCCGGCCGGGTGCCCGGCACCAGGTCGGCGAACCCGGCCGCCTTCGCGCTGTCCACGGTGAGCAGCCGCTGCACGCTCCCCGGATTGCAGCCGCCCCAGAAGCCCATGTCGAGGGCGGTGTCCCGGGCCGGTGCGTCGAGCGAGGGATCGCAGTCGACGCCCGACTCCTCGGACGGCACCTCCACCGCCCACACGTTGATGTACGAGCGGTACGACGCGAACGGCTCGATGCTCCACAGCATGCTCAAGTGCCGTTCCAGATCGGCCCGGAACGCCGGCATCTCGTCCGCCGTGTAGCCGTCGCCCATCACCACCAGATTGAACCGGCGGTCGGCGGGACCGGTGGTCTGCACGGGGACGACGGTCGCCCCGCCGGACTCGGCGGCGGCCGGCCCTCCGTCGGCCACGGTCCCGGTGGCCACCAGGCCGGCCGCGAGCAGACAGCCCACCAGGAGCCGGGCCACCCCTCGTCTCGCACCCCATCGTCGCGGTGAAGTCATGGGGCGCGAGCCTAGGCCGAGCGCCCCCACTCGTAAAGGTGTTCGCCGGACGACGTCGGCCGGCCATGTCAGCGACGCAAATAGGCAAGCCCCGCGTGCTCGGCCGTGTAGCCGTCGAGCAGGCGGCGGGCCACCGCCACCGAGTCGACCAGCGGATGCAGCGCGAAGGCCTTCACCGCGGTCGCCCGCGAACCGCTCTCCGCGGCGGCCAGGGCCTCCCGCTCCACGGCCTTCACCGCCGTCACCAGACCCACCGCGTGATACGGGAGGGGGTCCACCGACACCGGGTGCGCGCCGGCCGCGTCCACCAGGCACGGCACCTCGATCACCGCGTCCGCGTCGAGCACCGAAAGCGTCCGCCGATTGCGGACGTTCAGGATCAGCGTGGCCCGCTCGTTGCGCGCGATGGCCCGCATCAGGGCGAGCGCCACCTTCTCGTAGCCGCCCGACTCCAGGTCCTCCTCGTCCCGCTCGCCGACCCCGGCCGCCTCCCGGTTGTGCGCCATGTAGGTCGCCTCGCGGTCCGCGAGCACCCGGTGCCAGGTGGCGAGGGGCGGCGTGTCCGGCTTGCCCATCTCCTCGTAGAAACCGGCCTGTTGGTCCAGGAGATAGGCACCGCGGGTCATCTCCGCCTCGCGGTAGGCGCGGACCGCCTCGCGGTTGAAGTAGTAGTAGTGCAGGTACTCGTTGGGGATCGCGCCGAGCGAGCGCAGCCACTCCGTGCCGAAGAGCCGGCCCTCCTCGAAGGAGCCGAGCAGCGCGTCGTCCTCGAAGAGCCGCGGCAGTACGTCATGTCCGCCGACCTTCAACCCCCGCAGCCAGCCGAGGTGGTTGAGGCCCACGTAGTCGATCCACGCCTCGTCCGGGCGGGCGCCGAGCACCCGCGCCACCCGGCGGCCAAGCCCCACCGGCGAGTCGCAGATGCCGATCACCCGGTCGCCGAGGATCCGCGACATCGCCTCGGTGACCATGCCCGCCGGGTTGGTGAAGTTGATGACCCAGGCGTCCGGGGCGAGTTCGGCGATCCGGTGCGCGATGTGCGTCACCACCGGCAGGGTGCGCAGCCCGTACGCGATGCCGCCCGCGCCCACCGTCTCCTGCCCGAGCACGCCCTCGGCCAGCGCGATCCGCTCGTCCGCGGCCCGCCCGGCGAGCCCGCCCACCCGGATGGCCGAGAACACGAAGTCCGCACCGCGCAGCGCCTCGTCGAGATCGTTCGTCGCGCGCACCACCGGCGCGTCCGGCACCCCCTCGCCCTGCTCGCCCAGGACCCGCTCGATCGCCGAGAGCCGCCCGGCGTCCAGGTCGAACAGGGTGACGTGGGTGACCCGCCCCTCGGCGTGGTCGCCGAGCAGGGCGCCGTACACGAGCGGCACCCGGAATCCGCCGCCTCCGAGAATCGTCAGTTTCATGCTCGTACGCTATCGGGATGCACGTCCTCAGCAGCAGGATCCTGCTCCGCCCCACCGACCCCGAGCGGTCCCGGCGGTTCTACGGCGAGACCCTCGGGCTCCCCGTGTACCGGGAGTTCGGCACCGGTCCCGACCGGGGCACCGTCTACTTCCTCGGCGGCGGCTTCCTGGAACTCTCCGGCCGCGCGTCCGCCCCGCCGCCGGAGCCGGCACCGAGGCTGTGGCTCCAGGTCGCCGACGTGCGCGCGGCCCGCGAGGAACTGCGCGGCAAGGCGGACGTACGCGTGCTGCGCGAGCCCGTCACCGAGCCCTGGGGGCTGATCGAGATGTGGCTGGCCGACCCGGACGGCCTGCGGATCGCGGTCGTGGAGGTGCCGGAGCGGCACCCGCTGCGCTACCGGCCATAAGGCCGCGAAAAGCGTTCGTCGCGCGGTGCGGTGAGGACCTAGGGTCCGGAACATGCTGCCTGCTGTGGAGACGGACGAGGAGTGGGACGCGGTCGTCCGGGACGAGGCGGTGATGCGGCCCGGCGCTGCGGAACTGTGCGCCCGGCTCGGGCTCGCCGGTGCGCCGTTGACCCGCTTCACCGAGGGATCGCAGCCGGTCTACGCGGTCGGCGACGCGCATGTGCTCAAGCTGTTCCCCGGTTCCGCCGCCCGCGACGGCCTCGCCGAGGCCCGCGTCCTCGCACGGGTCGAGGACCGGCTGCCCGTCCCGACCCCGCGGGTCCGCGCGGCCGGGGAGTACGAGAACGGCTGGCGGTACGTCCTGATGTCCCGGCTCGCCGGGGAGAACCTCGCCCACGCCTGGGAGCGCGTCCCGCCCGCACACCGGGAGCGGCTGGTCACCGAGATCGGCGAGACCCTGGCCGTGCTCCACGCCCTCGACCCCGGCCCGCTCGCCGACGTCCTCGGCCCCGGCGACTGGGGCGCCTTCGTCGACCGGCAGAGCGCCGGCGCCGTCGCGCGGCAGCGGAGCCGCGGACTGCCTGCGGAGTGGCTGGAACAGATCCCCGGATTCCTCGCCTCCGTGACGCCGGCGCTGCCGCGCAGCCCACGGCCCAGCCTGCTGCACACCGAGGTGATGCGGCAGCACTTCCTCGTCGACCCCGACGGGTGGCGGCTCACCGGCCTCTTCGACTTCGAGCCCGCCATGATCGGCGACCGGGCCTACGACTTCGTGGGCGTCGGCCTCTTCGTCACCGGTGGCGACCCGGCCCTGCTTGCACGGCTCGCCCGCGCGTACGGGGAGGACTTCGAGCCGGACGTGCTCTTCGCGTACACGCTGCTGCACGTCTACAGCAATCTGCCCTGGTACCTGCGGGCGCTCGGCGACCGGGGCGCGGGCGATCTGCGGGAGCTCGCCGAGGCGTGGTTCGGCACGGTCTGAGCGGATCGCGGAGAAGAGACCCCGGTCGCTCGTTCAAGATCACTTGTGGGGAGAATGTCCGCATGGCGAACACGAACATGCCCAAGAAGGCTGTGCTCGCGGACGCCGGGGACATCAGCCGCACGCTGGCCCTGGCCTTCGACGACGACCCGATGATGCGCTGGTTCTTCCCCGAGGACGCGACCCGTCCGGAGACCCTCGCCCGCTACTTCTCCACCCTCTTCACCCGCCAGTACCTGGCCGACGGCGTGTGCGAACGCACCGACGGCGCCGCCGCGTTCTGGGTGCCGGCCGAGGCGCAGGAGAAGGCCGTGCCGGACGGCGACACCATCCAGGAGCTGATCGCGATCCTCGGCGACCGGGCCGGCCTCTTCAAGGAGGCCGTCGAGACCGCCGCCGGGCACACCCCGAGCGAGCCGCACTGGTCCCTCGCCCTGATCGGCGCCGCCCCGGCCGCCCAGGGCACCGGCCAGGGCGCGGCCCTGCTCCGCTCCGGGCTCGCCCAGGCGGACGCGGCCGGCACACCGGTCTACCTGGAGTCCTCGAAGGCCGCCAACCTGCCCGTGTACGAGCACTTCGGCTTCCGCGTGCGCGAGGAGTTCGCCCTGCCGGGCGGCGGCCCGCTGCTGTGGGGCATGTGGCGCGACCCGCGCTGACGCGCGCCGGCCCCCCGCTGACCGGCACCTCGGCGGGGCGGGTCGCCGTCGGCACGCGACAATGAGCCCATGTCCCGACGCAAGACCCGCCCCGCCCGCCCGGCCCGCCCCGCGCCCAGCGCCCCCGCCGTGACCGCCGAGTCGCCCTGCCCGTGCGGCCTGCCCGCCCCGTACGGCGCCTGCTGCGAGCCCTTCCACACCGGCCCGGCCACCGCCCCCACCGCCGAGCTGCTCATGCGCTCCCGCTACAGCGCCTTCGTCGTCCGCGACGAGCCCTACCTCCTGCGCACCTGGGCCCCGGCCACCCGCCCCGCCGACGTCGACTTCGACCCGACGCTGCGCTGGACCGGCCTGACGATCGAGGCCACCACCGACGGCACCGCCTTCCACCAGCACGGCACCGTCACCTTCCGCGCCCGCTTCACCCACGCCGGCACCCCGGGCGAGCTCCACGAGCGCAGCCGGTTCGCCCGGCACGAGGGCGCGTGGGTGTACGTGGACGGGGACTTCCTGGACTGAGGGGCGACCCGGACCCGCGCCCCGCCCTGCCTCACCCCCGAGCTACCTCACCCCGACCCCCACCGTCTCCCGGTCCCCCCGCGGCAGCCCCTGCGCCAGGTCCTCCGCGATGAGCTTCTTCGCGATGGCGTCCGTGGCCGCGCGCAGTTCGGGGCCGCTCGGGCGGCCGCGTTCCTGTTCGACGCGGGCGCCGAGCCAGTCGCCCCAGGCCTTGGTGATGACGTCCGCCTCGCGCTTGCCGGCCTCCGTGTGGCTCAGCAGATTGCCGTGGCGGGTGAGGAAGCCCTCGTCGACCATGCGGTCGAAGACCGGGAGCAGGACCTCGGGCGGGACGCGGCGGCCCGCCGAGATGAGGCCGAGGCTGGCGTGGCCGACGATGCGGGTGAAGAGTTCGACCTGCATGACGGCCCACGCGCCGGCGGTGTCGAGCCGGGTGTCGGAGTCGGCGACGATGCGTTTGGCGGTGTCGTAGTCGGTCTTGCGGATGATCCGGCCGACCGAGAGTTCGAGCAGCTTGGCGGAGTCGCCGGCGGTGGTCGGCGAGGCGAAGCCCTCGCCCATGTCGGGGGCCGAGGCGCGCGCGGTGTCGCGCAGGGCCACCTGCTTGAGGAAGAGCGCGACGACGAAGCCGACGCCCGCCACCGGCACTGTCCACAGGAAGACGGTCTGCAGGGTGTCGGCGTAGGCCTGGACGATCGGTTCGGCGATCCCGCCGGGCAGCGCGTGGAGCCCCGACGGGCTCTGCGAGCCGCGGACGACGGCCGCCGGGTCGAGCCCGGCGGCCGCCGCGAGCGCCGAGGACTGGGCGACCCCCTCCGTCAGATTGGGCTTGAGGGCGTTGGTGTAGATGGTGCCGAAGACGGCCGTGCCGAAGGAGCTGCCGAGCGTACGGAAGAAGGTGACGCCCGACGTGGCGGTGCCCAGGTCCGCGTAGTCCACGGTGTTCTGCACCGCGATGGTGAGCACCTGCATGCACAGGCCGATGCCGGTGCCGAGCACGAACATGTAGAGCGAGGCCAGCCAGGCGCTGGTGTCCGGGCCGAGCAGGGAGAGCAGGAAGAGACCGAGGCCCATCACCAGACAGCCGACGATGGGGAAGATCCGGTACTGGCCGGTCTTGCTGACCACGTTGCCGCTGAAGATCGAGGCGATGAGCAGACCGATGACCATCGGCAGGGTCCGGATGCCGGAGATCGTCGCCGAGTCCCCGTCCACGTACTGCAGATAGGTCGGCAGGAAGGTCATCGCGCCGAGCATCGCGAAGCCGACGACGAAGCTGAGCACCGAGCACACGGTGAAGACCGGATTGCGGAACAGGCGCATGGGCAGCATGGGTTCGGCCGCCCGGGTCTCCGCCACGCAGAACAGTGCGAGCGCGATCAGCCCGCCCGCGAACAGCCCGATGATGACGCCGGAGCTCCACGCGTACTCGTTGCCGCCCCAACTGGTCGCCAGGATCAGGGCGCTGGAGCCGACCGCGACGAGCGCGATGCCCAGATAGTCGATCACCGGGCGGCTGGCGGAGCGCACGGAGGGGATGGAGCGGGCGGCGGCGATCACGACCAGGATGGCGATCGGCACGTTGACGTAGAACGCCCAGCGCCAGCTGAGGTGGTCGGTGAACAGGCCGCCGAGCAGCGGTCCGATGACGGTGGAGACGCCGAACACCGCGCCGATCGCGCCCTGGTACTTGCCGCGTTCGCGCAGCGGGATCACGTCGGCGATCAGCGCCATCGAGGTGACCATGAGGCCGCCGGCGCCGATGCCCTGGAGGCCTCGCCACACGATCAGCAGCGTCATGTTGGTGGCGAGGCCGCACAGGAACGAGCCGGTGATGAAGACGATCGCCGAGATCTGGAAGATCACCTTGCGGCCGAAGAGATCGCCGAACTTGCCGACGAGGACGGTCGCGACGGTCTCCGCCAGGAGGTACGAGGTGACCACCCAGGACATGTGGGCGGCGCCGCCGAGGTCCGACACGATCGTCGGCAGCGCGGTGCCCACGATCGTCTGGTCGAGCGCGGCGAGCAGCACGCCGAGCATGATCGTGCCGAAGACGACGTTGCGACGGCGGCTGTCGAGCACCGCGGGCTCGGCGGCGGGGGGCGCGGGCGCTGCTTCGCTGGTGGTGGTCACTCTCGCAGGGTCACACCGACGGCGGCGTCCCGCATGTGGAGGACACCCGAACCGGTGCGTGCGCCGACGGATCGGGGCGTACGCCGATGGCGCGGGCCCGGGGACGGCCGGGCGGCCCGTCAGTACCCGGGGCGCACCGGCAGCTTGGGGTGGTGCTTGGCGAGGATCTTGTTGGCTCGGGCGAGCGCGGCGAGCGCGTGCTCCCGGTCGGCCCGGTCCTCCGCGCACAGCGGCCCGCGGAAGCGGTACACCTCGCGCGCCGCGCAGTCGGCGTCGACCTCGGCCTGCAGCACGTGCAGCGGCAGGCAGGAACCGATCAGCGCGGCGACGCGGTCGGGGATCGGCACGGGGACGAGGGTCGAGGGCGAGGCGATCACGGTCGGTCCTTGTGGGGGTCGCGGGCGGGGCGGACGAGAGTTTCTCTCCGCCGTACGTACTTCCATACGTACCGGATGCCGGTGCCGGTTCGCCGACGGCCCTGTCACCGCCGCGCAACACCCGGGGCGCCGCCTCGCCGCGGCGTACGGGCGGGCGCGCCGGGGCCCCGGACGTTCCCGCAGGTGCGGCTGGGTGCGCCCGTCCTGTCGAGCGTCAGTCCATCGAACGGAGTGGCGGGAAGCGGCCGTTGCGCGCAAACATGATGTGGGGCATCTCACGTCCGCCCGGCGCCGTAACGATCTCCGTGTGGTAATGGGGGGCGGCGAGTCCGCGCCGCTACGAGAGGATCTCGCCGAGGTCGTACGAGACCGGCTCCTCCAGCTGCGCGTAGCCGCAGGACTCCGGGGTCCGGTCCGGGCGCCAGCGCTTGAACTGGGCGGTGTGCCGGAAGCGGTCGCCCTCCATGTGGTCGTACCCGACCTCGCAGACCCGCTCCGGCCGCAGCGCCACCCACGACAGGTCCTTCTTGCCCGACCAGCGGCTCGGCGCGCCCGGCAGACGTGAGGACTCGTGCGCCGACTCGTCCGTCCAGGCCGCCCACGGATGCCCGTCCGGCGGGTCCATGACCAGCGGGGCCAGCTCCTCGACCAGTTCGGCCCGGCGCTGGGCGGTGAACGCCGCGCACACGCCGACGTGCTGGAGCGCGCCCCGGTCGTCGTACAGGCCGAGCAGCAGCGAGCCGATCACCGGCCCGCTCTTGTGGAAGCGGTATCCGGCCACGACCACATCGGCGGTGCGCTCGTGCTTGATCTTGTACATCAGCCGTGCGTCCGGCCGGTACGGCAGGTCGAGCGGCTTGGCGATCACCCCGTCGAGCCCGGCGCCCTCGTACTGCTCGAACCAGCGCGCCGCGAGCTCCGGGTCCGTCGTCGCGGGCGCGAGGTGCACCGGGGGAGTCACCCCGTCGAGCGCCCGCTCCAGGGCGGCGCGCCGCTCGGCGAGCGGCGTGTCGAGGAAGGCCTCGTCGTCCAGGGCGAGCAGGTCGAAGACGACGAACCGGGCCGGGGTGGTCTCCGCCAGCATCCGCACCCGCGAGTCGGCCGGGTGGATCCGCTCGGTGAGCCGGTCGAAGTCCAGCCGCCCGCCGTGCTCGATGACGATCTCCCCGTCCACCACGCAGCGCTCCGGCAGCCGGGCGAGCAGCGCCTCGACGAGCTCGGGGAAGTACCGGGTCAGCGGCTTGCCGGTGCGGCTGCCGATGAAGAGCTCCGGCCCGTCCCGGTGCACCAGGGCGCGGAAGCCGTCCCACTTGGCCTCGTACTGCATCCCCGGTGGGATCTTCTTGACGGCCTTCGCCAGCATCGGTTTCACGGGCGGTATCACCGGCAGGTCCATGCCCGCGATTCTAGGGATGGTTCGTCCCGATATGCGCGCCATGGGCGCCCGCCCTAGGCTGACCGGCATGGCAGGCAAGGCGGCAGCGGTGGAGCTCGAGGTCGGCGACCGGACCGTGAAGGTGTCCAACCCCGACAAGGTGTACTTCCCCGAGCCCGGCTACACCAAGATGGACCTGGTCCGCTACTACCTGACCGTCGGCGAGGGCATCACCCGCGCCCTGCGCGACCGGCCCACCACCCTGGAGCGCTACCCCGACGGCGTGACCGGCGAGTCCTTCTTCCAGAAGCGCGCGCCCAAGTACCTGCCCGACTGGATCCCCACCGCCCACATCACCTTCCCCAGCGGCCGCTCCGCCGACGAGATGTGCCCCACCGAGCCGGCCGCCGTGCTCTGGGCGGCGAACCTGGGCGCGGTCACCTTCCACCCCTGGCCGGTACGCCGGGAGGACACCGACCACCCCGACGAACTGCGCCTCGACCTCGACCCGCAGCCCGGCACCGACTACGCCGACGCCGTCCGCGCCGCCCACGAACTGCGCGCGGTCCTCGACGAGCACGGGCTGCGCGGCTGGCCCAAGACCTCCGGCGGCCGCGGTCTGCACGTCTTCGTGCCGATCCTGCCCAAGTGGACCTTCACCCAGGTCCGGCGGGCCGCCATCGCCTGCGGCCGGGAACTCGAACGGCGCATGCCGGACCGGGTCACCATCAAGTGGTGGAAGGAGGAGCGCGGCGAGCGGATCTTCCTCGACTACAACCAGACCGCCCGCGACCGCACCATCGCCTCCGCCTACTCCGTCCGCCCCCGCCCGCACGCGCCCGTCTCCGCGCCGCTGCGCTGGGAGGAGATCGACGACGCCGTCCCGCGCGACTTCGACATCCGTACGATGCCGGCGCGGTACGCCGAACTCGGCGACGTGCACGCCGACATGGACGCCGAACGCTTCAGCCTTGAGCCGCTGCTCGAACTGGCCCGGCGGGACGAGGCCGAGCACGGCCTGGGCGACCTGCCCTATCCGCCGGAGTACCCGAAGATGCCGGGCGAGCCGAAGCGGGTCCAGCCGAGCCGCGCGAAGAAGGACTGACGGGCCGGTCCGTGCGGGCTCCGGGCTGTTACGCCTCCGGCGCGCGCCGCTCGCCGGGCGGGAGCAGCAGCACCTCCAGGGCACGGGCACACGCCCCGGCCCGCGCCAGGAACCAGTCGAGCCGGGCGTCCGCGAGCAGCCGCCGGTCGGCCCGTACGGCCAGGGCGAACCGGGCCCGCCCCGACCGGTCCAGGACCGGCACCGCCAGCGTGCGCTCCCCGGGCTGCGGGTCGTCCTCGGCCAGGGCGTGGCCCCGCTCCCGTATCCGCGCCGACTCCGGATCCGCCGCGCCGCCGCCCGGCTCACCGGGCCCCGGCCAGGCCAGCAGCACCCGGCCCTGCGCGGTCGCGTGCAGCGGCCGGCGCAGCGAGACCTTCGGGGTGACCGCCCCGCCGGCCACCGTCACCGCGTACGCGCCGCTGCGCAGCGCCAGGGTGACCGTGCCGCCGGTTCGCTCGGCGAGATCGCCCAGCTCGGGCCCGGCCAGATGCAGTCCCCGCTGGTGGTACGAGAGCCGGCCGAGCTCCGTGACCACCGGGCCGAGCCGGTAGCGCGCCGTCCGCGGGTCCTGCTCCAGGAAACCGGCGGAGAGCAGCGTCCGGGCGAGCCGGTGCGCGGTCGAGGTGGACAGACCGAGCCGGCGGGCCAGGTCCGAGGCGCTCGGGTCGGGCCCGTTGTCCTGGAAACAGCTCAGGACGTCCAGGGCCCGGCGGACGGCCTGCGCCCCGGCGGGTACGGGCTCGGGCGCGGACAGGGGCACCGGCGGGGCGAACGACGGGTCGGCCTGGAGGGTCATGGTCCCCACGCTGCCACATGGCGGGAGCCCCGCCGGGCGGGATCCGGTGAACGGAAACACACCGTTCACGCGCACTCCCATGCGCTGGGACGCGGCCGGCCCCCGGATCCGCGGATCATGGCCGAAACCGGTCGGACCGGCGCGCCGGAAACCCGCCCCGGCGCGCCGTGTTGACGTCCGGGCGGCCCCGTTGATCGGACGTTGATGGCTCGTTTAGAGCCCCGGACCACAGTGGTTCCCATGCAGAACGACACCATGACCCTCACCCCGCTGCCCCTCGTGGCCGACGACCTCTCGTGGCAGGAGGACGCGCTGTGCGCCCAGGCCGGGCCGGAGTTCTTCTTCCCGGCGCCGGGCTCCTCGACCCGCGAGGCGAAGCTGCTGTGCGGGGCCTGCGAGGGCCGCATCGCCTGCCTGGAGTACGCGCTGACGCACGACGAGCGGTTCGGCGTGTGGGGCGGCCTCTCGGAGAAGGAGCGGATCCGGCTCAAGCGGCGCCGGGGCTGAGCCCGCGCGGGGGCTCAGCCCCGGCCACGCGGCGCTCAGCCCCAGCCACTCGGTCTCAGCCGGCCGCGCGGGCTTCCAGCCGCGCCTTGCGCGCCGCGAGCCGCTCGTCGAACTTGCGGGCCTCGGCGTCCAGGCCGTTCATGTACAGACCGAGCTCCTCCTGGGCCTGCAGACCCTCCGGGCCGAGCCCGTCGATGTCGAGGACCTTGAGGAAGCGGAGCACCGGCTGCAGCACGTCGTCGTGGTGGATGCGCAGGTTGTAGATGCCGCCGATGGCCATCTGGGCCGCCGCGCGCTCGAAGCCGGGCATCCCGTGGCCGGGCATGCGGAAGCCGACGACCACGTCCCGTACCGCCTGCATGGTCAGGTCGGGGGCGAGCTCGAAGGCCGCGCCCAGCAGGTTGCGGTAGAAGATCATGTGCAGGTTCTCGTCCAGCGCGATGCGGGCGAGCATCCGCTCGCAGACCGGGTCGCCGGAGTGGTGGCCGGCGTTGCGGTGCGAGATGCGGGTGGCGAGCTCCTGGAAGGAGACGTACGCGATCGAGTGCAGCATCGAGTGCCGGTTGTCGGACTCGAATCCCTCGCTCATGTGCACCATGCGGAAACGTTCAAGCTCGTCCGGGTCGACGGCCCGCGAGGCCAGCAGGTAGTCGCGCATCACGATGCTGTGCCGGCCCTCCTCGGCGGTCCAGCGGTGCACCCAGGTGCCCCAGGCGCCGTCGCGGCCGAAGAGGGTGGCGATCTCGTGGTGGTAGCTCGGCAGGTTGTCCTCGGTCAGCAGGTTCACCACGAGGGCGATCCGGCCGACGTCGGAGAGTTTCGACTGCGAGCGGTCCCAGGCCTCGCCGTCCTCGAAGAGGCCCGGGAAGTTCCGGCCGTCCGACCACGGGACGTACTCGTGCGGCATCCAGTCCTTGTAGACCTTCAGATGCCGGTTGATCTCCTTCTCCACGGCCTCTTCGAGGGCGTACAGGAGCCGTGCGTCGGTCCACCCTGAAGAAGTACCGAGGTGGGGAGAGGTGAGCGTCACGGGGGACTCCTGGGGACGGAGAGGGCATACGAACTACCTACGGCTTCGTAGGTTACGAGACCGTAGGTTAAGGCCCCGTAAGGCGTCGGCCAAGCCCGTCTCGGCGATGTCCGGTTACGTTCCGCTATGCCCCCAGGTCCCGTACCACGGAAGAGACCCAGGTCACGCGTTTGTTCGCCGGGTCCCCCGTGGTCGGGCGGCTACTCAGAGCAGACGTTCGGCCGGCGTCGGCCGCAGCGTGCCGTCGAGGGTCAGCCACCGCGTGATCCCCAGCGATTCGAGGAACGGCAGGTCATGGCTGACCACGACCAGCGCACCCTCGTACGCCTCGAGGGCGGACGTCAGACTGCGGACCGAGGCCAGGTCCAGGTTGTTCGTCGGCTCGTCGAGGAGCAGCAGGCGCGGCGCGGGCTCGGCGAGCAGCAGCGCCGCCAGCGTCGCCCGGAAGCGCTCACCGCCCGACAGCGTCCCCGCCGCCCGGTCCGCCCGGGCGCCCCGGAACAGGAACCTGGCGAGGCGCGCCCGGATCTCGTTGGGCGTGGCCCGCGGCGCGAACCGCGCCACGTTCTGCACCACGCTCAGCCCGTCGTCCAGGACGTCGAGCCGCTGCGGCAGGAAGCGCAGCGGCACGTGCACCTCGAACTCGCCCGAGACCGGGGCGAGTTCGCCCGCGAGCGTCCGCAGCAGGGTCGTCTTCCCGGCCCCGTTCCGGCCGAGCAGCGCCACCCGCTCGGGTCCCCGCAGCTCGAACCCGCCGTCGACCCGTGCCCCGTACGGCAGTTCCAGATCGCGCAGGGTCAGCACGTCCTGCCCGGGGTGCACGGTGGTACGGGGCAGTTCGACGCGGATCTCGTCGTCGTCCCGCACCAGCTCCACCGCCGCGTCGAGCCGCGAACGCGCCGCGTCGAGGCGTTCGGCGTGCAGCGCCCGGTGCTTCCCCGCGGACACCTCTGCCTGGGCCCTGCGGTTGTTCGCGACGATCTTCGGCACCACCTTGTTCTCGAAGCTCTTCTGCGCGTAGCGCCTGCGCCGGGCCAACTTGACCTGGGCGTCGGAGAGTTCGCGCTTCTGCCGCTGTACGTCGGCCTCCGCGACCCGCACCATCCGCTCGGCCGCCTCCTGTTCGGCGGCCAGCGCGGCCTGGTAGTCCGACCAGGCGCCCCCGTACCAGGTGACCTCGCCGTCCCGGAGATCGGCGATCTGGTCGACCCGTTCGAGGAGTTCGCGGTCGTGGCTCACCACGACGAGGACGCCCGTCCAGGCGTCCACCGCCTCGTAGAGCCGGCGCCGCGCGGCCAGGTCCAGATTGTTGGTCGGCTCGTCGAGCAGCAGCACCTCGGGCCGGGCGAGGAGCAGCGCGGCGAGCCGCAGCAGCACGGATTCGCCGCCGGACAGCTCCCCGATCGTGCGGTCCAGTCCGATGTGGCCCAGGCCGAGCTGGTCGAGCACCGCCCGGGCGCGTTCCTCCACGTCCCAGTCGTCGCCGACGGCCGCGAAGTGCTCCTCGGCCGTGTCGCCCGACTCGATCGCGTGCAGGGCGGCCCGTGCCGCGTCGATGCCGAGCGCCCGGTCGACCCGCAGCGCGGTGTCCAGGACCAGGTTCTGCGGCAGATAGCCGATCTCGCCGGCCGTGCGGATGGTGCCCGAGGACGGGGTCAGCTCCCCGGCGAGCAGCTTGAGCAGGGTCGACTTCCCTGCGCCGTTGAGCCCGACCAGACCGGTCCGGCCGGGGCCGACCGCAAGCCGGAAGTCGTCGAGGACCCGAGTGCCGTCGGGCCAGGAGAAGGAGAGGGACGAACACGTGATGAAGACGGGGCGAGTTGCCAAGAGGGCCTCCCGGATGCGAAGCGTGGAAAAGGGGCATCGCGTGAGACACCGGGGCGCGGCGGGACGTCGGGACCAGGAGATCCGGGCCGGAACGGAGACCGGAGCGGCAGGAGCGCTCGTACGCCGAGGTCGGACGACGGCACACGCGGCGGCAGCAGGCAACAGGCAAGGCGGCACGCGCGGCACGATGTCTCAGGACCTCAGACGTTCAACGGCCTGCTCCGATCTGGCGACGACAACGACGCGGACGACGCTACGGGCGGGGTCCGGGGGAGGGCAACCGATTTATCGGGGCGCGTTGATGGGGGCGCGTTGATCGGGGCGCGCTAGGGGTGCTCCTCCAGGAGCTGCGCCAGGTCCTGGTCCCAGTCCACGTACTGGTGCTCGCGGCCGGACGGCACCATGTGCTGCGAGCGCTCCAGGAAACTGCGCAGCTCCGAGGTGCGGATGTGCACCATGGCCACGCCCTCGGGCGCGTGGAACTCGACCACCGTGCGGTCGTAGCCGTACGGCCGCAGCCGTACGTCCCCGACGCCGGCCGGCCCGTCCACGCCCTGCACGAGCAGCTCGCGGGCGAACGCCCAGGACACCTCGACGCCCTCCAGGGTTGCGGGCGGCGGGAAGGCCATGCTCACGGCGTACGGGTCCGCGCGGTCGTAGCGCAGGGTGGCGGCGACCGACTCCGTGCGGGGTGCGGACGCGACCAGACGGGCCTGCACGGCCTGCTCGATGACCTTGGACATGGGCCAGCCTCCTGTCGCGGTGCCTTGCATCCGCTGCCTCTGCCTGACACAAGGAGAGACGATCCTCGGGGCCGGATCGTGCACCGGAGGGGTACGTGAGCTGTGTCACCGCCGGGGCGCGGGCGCGCCGGCAGGGCTCCTCGGCTCCTCGGCGACTTTCGGCGTTCGGCAGTGGCCTCAGCGGTTCTCGGCCCGGTCGAAGTCGCCGCCCGCGCAGGGGCCCGAGTGGTCGCAGTACGGCTGGTTCCCGGAGGCCCCGCAGCCGCACAGCACCGCCCGGACCTCGTGCCGCTCGCCGCTGCCGGTGCGAACCCGCAGGTCACCGCGGAGCAGCAGACGTCCGTCCGGCATCCGGCGGACGGTGGTCGGGTCGTCCGGCGGTTCGGCCGCGCCGTCCGCCAGGTGGTAGCGCAGCGCGCCCGAGGGGCAGCGGCGGACCACCTCGGCGACCTCCGAAGGCGCCGCCTCGCCGGGCTGCACCCAGGGCCGCTTCTGCAGGTCGAAGACGGCCGGGAGACCGCGCACGCACTCGGCCGCGTGCAGACAGCGGCGTGGCTCGAACGTGACGGTGATGCCCTCGCCGTCGTACTCCTTGAGCTTCGGCGCCTCGTCGGGGACGGGGTCGTTCACGCGGTCCGTCATGCCCACCAGCCTAGGAAGGCGGCGGCCGGTACGCACTCCGGCCGACGAGGCGCTCTGGACGGGGTCTTCGCCGTGGGCTAGCTTCCGGCGCCATGACGTCCATGGGGAAGACGAGACGAGTGGTGGCGGCGGGACTGGCCGGGGCGGCGCTGTCCATGGCCCTGACGGTGCCGGCCGAGGCGGCGGGCACGGCGGGGGCCGCGGAGGCGGCCGACGGGCACGCCACGGGTGCGTGGCGGGGCTGGCGGCTCACCGAGACCGGCACCGACGCGCGCTTCCGCGGCCTTGCCGCGGTCAGCCGCTCGGTGGCCTGGGCCGCCGGGTCCAAGGGCACGGTGCTGCGCACCACCGACGGCGGAGCGAGCTGGCGGAACGTCTCTCCGCCCGAGGCCGCCGGTCTGGAGTTCCGCGACGTCGAGGCCTTCGACGTGCGGCGGGCCGTGGTCCTGGCGATCGGCGAGGGTGAGGCGTCCCGGATCTTCCGCACCGAGGACGGCGGGACGACCTGGACGGAGTCCTTCCGCAACACCGACCCGCGCGCCTTCTACGACTGCATGACCTTCTTCGACCGGCGGCACGGGCTCGCGATGAGCGACCCGGTCGACGGCAAGTACCGCATCCTGTCCACCCGCGACGGCGGCCGCTCCTGGGAGGTCCTGCCGAGCGACGGCGTGCCGGCGGCGCTGCCCGGCGAGGCCGGGTTCGCGGCGAGCGGCCAGTGCCTGGTGTCCGCCGGCCCGCGCGACGTGTGGCTGGCGACCGGCGGCGGCGCGACCGGGCGCGTGCTGCACTCGGCGGACCGAGGGCTGACCTGGACCGCCACCGAGACCACCGTCCCGGCGGGCGAGGGCGCCAAGGGCGTCTTCGGGCTCGCCTTCCGCGACCGCCGGCACGGCATCGCGGTCGGCGGCGACTACCGCAAGGACGAGCCCTCGCCGCTGGCCGCCGCCGTCACCGGCGACGCCGGCCACAGCTGGACCGCCGCCACCACCCCGCCGCCCGCCTACCGCTCCGGCGTCGCCTGGCTCCCACACACCATGTCCACCGCCCTCGCCGTCGGCCCCACCGGCACCGACCTCACCACCGACGGCGGCCGCACCTGGCGCACGGTCGACCCCGGCTCGTACGACACGGTCGACTGCACCCCCGACGGCGCCTGCTGGGCCGCCGGCGAACAGGGCCGCATCGCCCGGGCGGAATGCCGCTGACGAAGCCGTCCGGGGGCCGGGGCCCGGCCCCCGGACGGTCAGACGGGCAACTCGTCCCGGAACGGCGCCAGTCCGTCCACCGACTTGGTCGCGTAGAACTGCACGATCCGGTACGCACACACCCCGGCGACGACGAACGGATCGCCCGCCACGATCTCCTCGATCTCCCCCCGCCCGACCCCACCGGCCAGAATCACCCCACCGTCCCGCGGCTCCTTCCGCCCGGACGCCAGGAACACCCCTTCGGCATACCGCGCGTTCAGCCACTCGACATGCGCGCCGAGCAGCGCGTCGACCCGCTCGATGGGCGCCGTATAACTCAACTCAAGGACGAACATGCCCGCCAGGCTACCGGCCCCCTCGAACCCCACGGCCGCATAGGGTTGTGGACCGTGACGATCATCGAGATTCCCGAGGGTTGGCCCGCCGACGAGGACGCGGCGCTCGCCGTGCAGCAGGAGCTGCGGGGGCGGCTCGTGCTCGGGGAGGAGGGGCCCGGGGTCGGGGAGGGGAACGTCACCGGGGTGGATGTGGCGTATGACGACGAGCGGGACCTGGTCGCCGCGGCGGCCGTCGTGCTCGACGGGCGGAGCCTGGAGGTGGTGGAGGAGGCGACGGCGGTGGGGCGGGTGTCGTTCCCGTATGTGCCGGGGCTGCTCGCCTTCCGGGAGGTGCCGACCGTGCTCGCCGCGCTCGGGCGGCTCTCCGCCGACCCCGGGCTGCTCGTCTGCGACGGCTACGGGATCGCGCACCCGCGCCGCTTCGGCCTCGCCAGCCACCTCGGGGTGCTCACCGACCGCCCGGCGATCGGTGTCGCCAAGAACCCGTTCACCTTCACGTACGAGCAACCCGGCGCCTCCCGCGGCGAGTTCAGCCCGCTCGTCGCCGACGGCGAGACCGTCGGACGGGCCCTGCGCACCCGCGCCGGCGTCAAGCCGGTCTTCGTCTCCGTCGGGCACCGCGTCTCGCTCGACCGGGCCTGCGCGCTCACCCTGCACCTCAGCCCGCGCTTCCGGCTGCCCGAGACCACGCGGCACGCCGACGCGCTGTGCCGCCGGGCGCTGCGGGACGCCCTGAGCACGAGGACCCTGTGACGCTTGGGACGACTGAGTACCCGTACGGATATCGAGCCGTGACACCGCGGCGGCAGAGTGTGGGCATGACATCCCCCGGCACGACCCGTCCCACCCCCATCGGAACCCTGCAGTGCGTCGTCCTGGACTGCCCCGACGTGATGGAACTCGCCGTCTTCTACCAGCGGTTGCTGGGCGGCGAGATCAACCGCCCCGACCCCCAGTGGGCCGTCGGCGACGCCTGGGCCACCCTGCACGGCACCGGCGGCACCCCGGTGCTGGCCTTCCAGGGCGTGGCCGACCACCGGCCGCCGGTGTGGGGCGCGCCCGAGCAGCAGTTCCACATCGACGTCCGGGTCGCCGACCTGGACGCCGCGCACGAGGCGGTCCTCGCGCTCGGCGCCTGGCGCCTGGACGGCGACGGCGGCGAGGACGGGAACGGCGACGACCGGGCCTGGCGCATCTATGCCGACCCGGCCGGTCACCCCTTCTGCCTCGTCCGGCACTGACCGCCCCAGGAAAAGGACGCGGTCAGCCCGAGTGCGCCACCCGGAAGCGCAGGCCCGCCGCCCGCAGCCGCTCGATCAGCGCGTCGCCCATCGCGACCGCCGTCGTCACCTGCCCGGCGGTCTTCGGCAGGGTGTCGTGCGCCAGGCACAGCGCCGACTCGGCCAGCATCTTCGCCGTCTCGTCGTAGCCCGGATCGCCGCCCGACACCTCGGTGAAGACGCGCCGCCCGCCGCCCTCGCCGACGAACCGCACCGAGAACCAGCTGCGCGCCCGCCGCTCCGCGCTCGGCCCCTGACCCGGCTCCCAACGGCCCATCAGCCAGTCGCGTACGAAGGGGAGTTGGGCCGCGAGCACGCCCGCGCCGACCACCGTCGAGCCGCCCAGCGCCATCGGCAGCGTCTTCACCGAGGCGTAGTGGCGGTAGCGGAAGTCCGGCCCGTAACGCTCCAGGCCGCGCGCCGAACGCGCCACCACCTGCGGGTCGATCGTGGGCAGCGGCAGCGCCCAGGTGCCGGTCTCGCGGCTGAAGCGCGGCCGGCCCAGCGGCGCCCGGGCCCGCCGGGTCACCAACCGCGGCTCGTACAGGCGCCGTTCGCGCGCCGCCCGGAGGATCTCCCGGCCGCGCCCGAACGCGGTGAGCGCCGAGGCGAAGGTACCGCCGGAGAAGATCGCGCCGGCCCGCACGAACCCGTCGATCCGCAGCGGCACGCCCTCCGGCAGCTGCCGCACCGTGAAGTACGCGCCCAGGTCGTGCGGGACCGAGTCGAAGCCGCAGGCGTGCACGAGCCGGGCACCGGTCTCGCGGGCGACGGCGTCGTAGCGTACGTACATCCGGTCCACGAACTCGGCCTCGCCGGTCAGGTCCAGATAGTCGGTGCCGGCCTCCGCGCACGCGGCCACCAGCTCCTCGCCGTACCAGACATAGGGGCCGACGGTGCTGGCCACCACCCGTGCGGACCCGGCGAGTTCGCGCAGCGCGGCCGGATCGGCGGAGTCCGCGACGAGCAGCGGCAGCTCGGCGCAGCGCGGCCACCGCGCGGCGAGCCGGTCGCGCAGGGCGGCGAGCCTGCCGCGGCTGCGGCCGGCCAGGGCCCAGCGGGTCTCCGCGGGGGCGTGCTGGGCGAGGTACTCCGCGGTGAGCTCCCCCACGAAACCGGTCGCTCCGAAGAGGACCACGTCGTACGGCCGTGCGGCCGCCCCTGTCTCCATCCAGCCCCTCGCCTTCGCCCCCGCGCCGCACCCGGCGCGCGTGTCGTCGGCGGACTCTAGCGGACGCCGCGGGGGAGGCGGACCGGGCGGTACCCGCCGTGCGGACCGGGCGGTGCTCGCCGTGCGGACCGGACGGTACCCCTCGGTAATTTCCAAGCGCTTGCTCGGCTCGGGGGCTTGTGCCGAGTGGAACACGTTCCTAGCATCTTCGGTGTTACATCATCACTGTCACACACGTCTGGGGACTCGATGGGTACGAGGAGCACGACGCAGACCGAGCGGACCGGCCCGCTCTCCGGCGTCCGCGTGGTCGAACTCGCCGGGATCGGCCCCGGCCCCTTCGCCGCCATGCTGCTCGCCGACCTCGGCGCCGACGTCGTCCGCGTCGACCGCCCCGGCGGCGCCGCCCTCGGCATCGACCCCGCCCACGACCTCACCAACCGCAACAAGCGCTCCGTCGTCCTCGACCTCAAGGCTGACGGCGGCACCGGCACCGTGCTCGACCTGGTGGCCCGGGCCGACATCCTGATCGAGGGCTACCGGCCCGGCGTCGCCGAACGCCTCGGCCTCGGCCCCGACGCCTGCCTCGCCCGCAACCCGCGGCTCGTCTACGGCCGGATGACCGGCTGGGGCCAGGACGGCCCGCTGGCCAAGGCCGCCGGCCACGACATCGCGTACCTCGCCGTCACCGGCACCCTCGGCATGATCGGCCCCGACCCGGACGGCCCGCCCACCGTGCCCGCCAACCTCGTCGGCGACTACGCGGGCGGCTCCCTCTACCTCGTCATCGGCGTCCTCGCCGCCCTCCAGCACGCCCGGACGCACGGCGAGGGCCAGATCGTCGACGCCGCCATCGTCGACGGCGCCGCCCACCTCGCCACCATGATCCACGGCATGCTCGCGGCCGGCAGCTGGCAGGACCGGCGCGGGGTCAACCTCCTCGACGGCGGCTGCCCCTTCTACGGCGTGTACGAGACCTCCGACGGCGGCTTCATGGCCGTCGGCGCCCTGGAGCAGCAGTTCTACGACGAGTTCGTGCGCCTCCTCGGCATCGAGGAGGCCGCCCCGGCGCGCCGCGACCTCGCCCGCTGGGACGAACTGCGCGCGGCCGTCGCCGCCCGCTTCCGCACCCGTACGAGAGCGGAGTGGACGGGCGTCTTCGAGGGCACCGACGCCTGCGTCGCCCCCGTCCTCTCGATGCGCGAGGCCCCCGCACACCCCCACCTCGCCGCCCGCGGCACCTTCGTCGAGCACGGCGGACTCGTCCAGCCCGCGCCCGCACCCCGCTTCTCCGCCACCCCCGGCGCGGTGCGCACCGGGCCCGCGCGGCCGGGCGCCGACGCCGACGAGGTCGCCCGCGACTGGGCCGTACCCGCCCTGCACACCCCGGACGCGCCGCACACCCCGGACACCCCGCCCAGCCCGGACGCCCCGCCCAGCCCCGACGCCCAGGAGTCGAAGAACGCATGAAGCGCACGCTCTACACCGACGACCACGAGGCCTTCCGGGGAGTCGTCCGGACCTTCCTGGAGAAGGAGGTGCTGCCGCACTACGCGCAGTGGGAGAAGGACGGCATCGTCTCCCGCGAGGCGTGGCGCGCCGCCGGCCGGCAGGGGCTGCTCGGCATCGCCGTCGACGAGGAGTACGGCGGTGGCGGCAACCCCGACTTCCGGTACGCCGCCGTCCTCGCCGAGGAGTTCACCAGGGCCGCCGCCCCCGGTCTGGCCATCGGCCTGCACAACGACATCATCGGCCCGTACCTCACCAAGCTCGCCACCGACGAGCAGAAGCGGCGCTGGCTGCCCGGCTTCTGCAGCGGCGAGATCGTCACCGCGATCGCGATGACCGAGCCCGGCGCCGGCTCCGACCTGCAGGGCATCCGGACGACCGCCGAGGACCACGGCGACCACTGGGTCCTCAACGGCTCCAAGACCTTCATCTCCAACGGCATCCTCGCCGACCTCGTCGTGGTCGTCGCGAAGACCACCCCCGAGGGCGGCGCCCACGGCCTGTCCCTGCTCGTCGTCGAGCGCGGCACGGAGGGCTTCGAGCGCGGCCGGAACCTCGACAAGATCGGGCAGAAGTCCCAGGACACCGCCGAGCTGTTCTTCAACGACGTGCGCGTCCCGAAGGAGAACCTGCTCGGCGAGCTCAACGGCGCCTTCGTCCACCTCATGACCAATCTGGCCCAGGAGCGGCTGGCCATCGCCGTCGCCGGCATCGCCGGCGCCGAGCACCTCCTCGAGCTGACGACGACGTACGTCAAGGAGCGCGAGGCGTTCGGCCGGCCGCTGGCCAAGCTGCAGCACGTGCGCTTCGAGATCGCCGAGATGGCCACCGAGTGCGCCGTCACCCGCGCGTTCGTCGACCGCTGTATCGCCGAGCACGCCGATCCGGCCGGGCTCGGGCTCGACCCCGTCAACGCCTCGATGGCCAAGTGGTGGGCGACCGAGCTGCAGAAGCGGGTCGCCGACCGGTGCCTGCAACTGCACGGGGGATACGGCTACATGAGCGAATTCCCGGTGGCCAGGGCCTTCACCGACGGCCGTATCCAGACCATCTACGGCGGGACGACCGAGATCATGAAGGAGATCATCGGCCGCTCCCTGCTCACCTGACCCCCGCCGACCCGCCGACCCGCCGGCCCGCCGACCTGCCGGTCCTCCGAAACCCCTCTGTGACTCGCCCGAAAGGCAACACCGTGACCACCGAAGCGTACGTCTACGACGCGATCCGCACCCCGCGCGGCCGCGGCAAGGCCAACGGGGCCCTGCACGGCACCAAGCCGATCGACCTGGTCGTCGGCCTCATCCACGAGATCCAGGCCCGCCAGCCCGGCCTGGACCCGGCGGCGATCGACGACATCGTCCTCGGTGTCGTCGGCCCGGTCGGCGACCAGGGCTCCGTCATCGCCCGGATCGCCGCCATCGCCGCGGGCCTGCCGGACACCGTCGCCGGCGTCCAGGAGAACCGCTTCTGCGCCTCCGGCCTCGAAGCGGTCAACCTCGCCGCGATGAAGGTCCGCTCCGGCTGGGAGGACCTGGTCCTTGCCGGCGGCGTCGAGTCGATGTCCCGGGTGCCGATGGCCTCGGACGGCGGCGCCTGGTTCGCCGACCCGATGACCAACATCGCCACCAACTTCGTCCCCCAGGGCATCGGCGCCGACCTCATCGCCACCATCGAGGGCTTCTCGCGCCGCGACGTCGACGAGTACGCCGCGCTGTCCCAGGAGCGGGCCGCCGCGGCCGTCAAGGCCGGGCGCTTCGACCGCTCGATCGTCCCCGTCAAGGACCGGGCCGGGCTCACCGTCCTGGACCACGACGAGCACCTGCGCCCCGGCACCACCGCCGACTCCCTCGCCCGCCTCAAGCCGTCCTTCGCGGACATCGGCGAGCTCGGCGGCTTCGACGCCGTCGCGCTGCAGAAGTACCACTGGATCGAGGAGATCGACCACGTCCACCACGCCGGCAACTCCTCCGGCATCGTCGACGGCGCCTCGCTCGTCGCGATCGGCTCGAAGGAGGTCGGCGAGCGGTACGGGCTGACGCCGCGCGCCCGGATCGTGGCGGCGGCCGTCTCCGGCTCCGAGCCGACCATCATGCTCACCGGCCCCGCCCCGGCCACCCGAAAGGCGCTGGCCAAGGCCGGCCTGACCATCGACGACATCGACCTGATCGAGATCAACGAGGCCTTCGCCGCCGTCGTCCTGCGCTTCGCCAAGGACATGGGCGTCTCCCTCGACAAGATCAACGTCAACGGCGGCGCCATCGCCCTCGGCCACCCGCTCGGCGCGACCGGCGCGATGATCCTCGGCACCCTCGTCGACGAGCTGGAGCGCCAGGACAAGCGCTACGGCCTGGCCACGCTGTGCGTCGGCGGCGGCATGGGCATCGCCACCATCGTCGAGCGCGTCTGACCACCCGGTCCGCACCCCTCTTACGGATCCAACGGAGAAGCATCAGTCATGAGCGAGAGCACCACCATCCGCTGGGAGCAGGACGAGACCGGCGTCGTCACCCTCGTCCTGGACGACCCCGACCAGTCCGCGAACACGATGAACCAGGCCTTCCGGGCCTCCATCAAGGCGATCGCCGACCGCGCGGTGGCCGAGCAGGACTCCATCCGCGGCATCATCTACACCTCGGCGAAGAAGACCTTCTTCGCCGGCGGCGACCTCAAGGACATGATCAAGGCCGGCCCCGAGGACGCCCAGGCGATCTTCGACACCGCCATCGAGATCAAGGACTCCCTGCGCCGCATCGAGACCCTGGGTAAGCCGGTGGTCGCGGCGATCAACGGCGCGGCGCTGGGCGGCGGTTACGAGATCGCGCTCGCCTCCCACCACCGGATCGCGCTCGACGCGCCCGGCTCCAAGATCGGCCTGCCCGAGGTCACCCTCGGCCTGCTGCCCGGCGGTGGCGGAGTCGCCCGCACCGTACGCCTCATGGGCATCACCGACGCGCTGCTCAAGGTGCTGCTCCAGGGCACCCAGTACAACCCGAAGCGCGCCCTCGACAACGGGCTCGTGCACGAGCTGGCCGCGACGCCGGAGGAGATGCTGGCCCAGGCCCGCGCCTTCATCGACGCCCACCCCGAGTCGCGGCAGCCGTGGGACGTCCCCGGCTACAAGATCCCCGGCGGGACCCCGTCCAACCCGCGGTTCGCCGCCAACCTGCCGGCCTTCCCCGCCAACCTGCGCAAGCAGCTGAACGGCGCCCCCTACCCCGCCCCGCGCAACATCATGGCCGCGGCCGTCGAGGGCTCCCAGGTCGACTTCGAGACCGCGCTGACCATCGAGTCCCGGTACTTCACCGAGCTGGTCACCGGCCAGACCGCGAAGAACATGATCCAGGCGTTCTTCTTCGACCTCCAGGCCGTCAACTCCGGCGCCAGCCGCCCCAAGGGCATCGAGAAGCGCCCGGTGCGCAAGGTCGCGGTGCTCGGCGCCGGCATGATGGGCGCCGGCATCGCGTACTCCTGCGCCCGCGCCGGCATCGAGGTCGTCCTCAAGGACGTGTCCACCGAGGCCGCCGCCAAGGGCAAGGCGTACTCCGAGAAGCTGTGCGCCAAGGCCGTCGCCAAGGGCCGCACCACCCAGGAGAAGGCCGACGCCCTCCTCGCCCTCATCACCCCGACCGGCGACGTCGCCGACCTGGCCGGCTGCGACGCCGTCATCGAGGCGGTCTTCGAGGACACCTCGCTCAAGCACAAGGTGTTCCAGGAGATCCAGCACGTCGTCGAGCCCGACGCGCTGCTCTGCTCCAACACCTCCACCCTGCCCATCACCGTCCTCGCCGAGGGCGTCGAGCGGCAGAGCGACTTCATCGGCCTGCACTTCTTCTCGCCCGTCGACAAGATGCCGCTGGTAGAGATCATCAAGGGCGAGCACACCGGCGACGAGGCGCTGGCCCGCGCCTTCGACCTGGTCCGCCAGATCAACAAGACGCCGATCGTCGTCAACGACTCCCGCGGCTTCTTCACCTCCCGGGTGATCGGCCACTTCATCAACGAGGGCGTCGCCATGGTCGGCGAGGGCGCCGAGCCCGCCTCCGTCGAGCAGGCCGCCGCCCAGGCCGGCTACCCGGCGAAGGTCCTCTCCCTCATGGACGAGCTGACCCTCACCCTCCCGCGCAAGATCCGCAACGAGACGCGCAAGGCGGTCGAGGAGGCCGGCGGCACCTGGGTCTCCCACCCCGGCGAGCTCGTCATCGACCGCATGGTCGACGAGTTCGACCGCCCCGGGCGCAGCGGCGGCGCCGGCTTCTACGACTACGCGGAGGACGGCAAGCGCGGCAAGCTGTGGCCCGGCCTGCGCGAGCACTTCACCAAGCCGGAGGTCGAGATCCCGTTCCGCGACATGCAGGAGCGGATGCTCTTCTCCGAGGCCCTGGACACGGTCCGCCTCATCGAGGAGGGCGTGCTGACCTCGGTCGCCGACGCCAACATCGGCTCCATCCTGGGCATCGGCTTCCCGGCCTGGACCGGTGGTGTGCTCCAGTACATCAACGGTTACGAGGGCGGCGTCGCCGGCTTCGTCGAGCGGGCGCGCGAGCTGGCGGCGACGTACGGCGAGCGCTTCACCCCGCCGGCGCTCCTCGTGGCGAAGGCCGAGCGCGGCGAGGTCTTCACCGACTCCTGAACGCCTTTCTCAGCTCCTCGCTCAGGGACCGCTGAAAGGCGGTGACGAGGACCTGGATCACCATCGGCTGCATGTGTGCCGAGAGCGACTTCATCGCGGTCAGGTGGTCCGGGTCCTCGCCGCTCTCCCGGTACGGACTCCACACCTGCTCCTGGAACAGCCTGGCCAGCTCCTGCGCGGCGGCCCGGGCGTGTTCCAGGAGCACGGTCCGGGAGGCCAGGATCGTCTCGTTCTCGATCGGTACGTCAAGGAGCTCCACGCCGAGCCGGAGCAGGGCCGCGTCGAGCCGGAAGGTGTCCGGCTCGGCCGTGCGGTCGAGCACCCCCAGGGCGGCCAGCCAGTCCACGTCCCGGTCCGTCAGTGGCCGCCCCGCCCGCCGCTCCAGCTCCTGCCGGGTGATCTCCTCGGCCGACTCCGGCGCCCAGGACGCCACCAGCGCCCGGTGGATCGCCAGATCCTGCGCGCTCAGATCCGGCGGCAGCTGCTCCAGATACCGCTCGATCGCCGCGAGCGTCATCCCCTGCCGCTGCAGCTCCTCGATCAGCGCGAGCCGGGAGAGGTGCGCGGGCCCGTACCGCCCGACCCGCCGGGCGCCGATCACGGGCGGCGGCAACAGACCGCGCGTGCCGTAGAACCGCACGGTCCGCACCGTGACGCCGGCCCGGGCGGCCAGCTCGTCGACGGTGTAGCCGGGCTCGTCGGCCCGTTCCTCGCTCGCCTGCTGCTGCATGGTTCAACAGTATTGCTGTCTCACCAGCCTTGTAAAAGAGTGATGGCGCTACCGGAGCCTTGGTGGCTATGCCTCTGTTGCCAGCCGCTCGACCGCGACGAGCGCCGCGTCGTCGCCGAGGTGCCCGCCCGCGTACGCCTGGAGGTCGGCCCGCAGCCGGGCGAGCAGGGTGGGCGGGTCGTCCCCGGCCCAGGCCGGCAGGCGCTCGGCGAGCGGGTAGAAGGCGCGGGTGTGGTCGCGGGCCTCGACGACGCCGTCCGTGTAGAGCAGCAGCACGTCACCGACATCGAACCGGAAGGTCTCCACGGTGACATCGGGTGAGAGCACGTCGGACAGGCCGAGGGGCGGGCTCGCGTCGGTGACGTCGAGAGGGGTCACCCGCCCCTCGCGCAGCAGCAGCGGCGGTGGATGCCCGCAGTTGACCAGCCGTACGACCGGCTCGTCGTCGGGGATGTCGAGCACGAGCGCGGTGACGAAGGCCTCGTCGGCGCCGTCGTCTTCCGGGTCCGAGCCGCCACCGTCGTCGTCCGCCGACACCATCCCCGCCTCCAGCTGCCCGATCAGCTCCGGCAGCTCCCGCTCGCGCCGCGCGGTGACCCGGAACGCGCCCAGGACCAGCGAGGCCTCGCTGATCGCGTCAAGACCCTTCCCCCGGGCGTCCCCGATCAGCAGCCGCGTCCCCCGCCCCGTACGCGCCGCCGCGTACAGGTCCCCGCCCATCTGCGCCTCCTCCTCGGCCGCCAGATACACCGACGCGATGTGCAGCGGCCCCGCCCGGTGCGGCAGCGGGCGCAGGACGACGCTCTGCGCGGCGTGCGCGACCGCCCGCAGCCGGGTCATCCGGCCCTCGTCCCGCTCCCGCAGATACGCGAAGAAGGTCACGATCACCGAGATCAGCACCAGCGCGATGATCTGGTACGTGTGATTCAGGTCCGTGAGACTCGTCCGCGCCACCGCCACCACCGACTGCGCAAGCACCGCGACCGCCCCCACCAACGCCGTCATCCGCGGCCCCGCGAACGACGCCGCCAACGCCGGCGCCGCCACCAGAAACGGCCCCAGATGCACCTCGGGCGGCGCCAGCACGTCCACGACGGTGACCGCCGCGATCAGCCCGAACGGCACACAGAGCAGCCACCGCCCGCCCCGCCGGGACAGGCGGAGCCGCCGATCGCGCCGGTGGGCCTCCATGGGACAGGCATACCCGAGGACCGGGGACCTGTCCTGTTACGGGCCGGTGAGCCGGCGGACCACGGCCTCCGCCCGCTCCGGATGCGCCGCGAGCCAGGCGGCGAGATGCTCTCGTACGGCGTCCGCCACGCAGGCGCGCACGCCGTCGCTGCCCAGCCGTCCCCAGGTGGCCCCCTCGAACTCCGGGGCGTCGAGCTTCACGGAGACGACCGCCGTCAGGCCGTGATCCGTTGCCGGCGGCAGACCGAGCGCGGCTACGACCCCGTCTCGGAAGCCATTCACATGCGTGCCGCCCTCCCGGGTCGGCGCACTGTTGGCGAAGGACCGGACCCCCGCCCCCGGCCCCTCGCTCCACCGCAGGGCCACCTCCACCGTCCCCGCCAGGCGCGGGTCCTCCCGCTCGAGATGCACGATGTCGGGGTGTACGGGGTTGTCGGCACCCGAGTCGAGGAAGCCGACGAAGTCCCGCGCCCCGCCCGGGAACCGGCAGTGCTCCTGCCGCGGGGCACCGCCCTGGTCCCGCTCGTCGGTCAGCGTGAGCGTGAGCTCCCGGTTCAGGAAGGCCAGCTCCCGGAAGCGCTCCAGTAGCGCGTCGAACGAGCACTCCACCGTCTCGAAGACGTCCGCGTCCGGCCGGAACACGATCGTGGTCCCGCTTCCCGCAGCCGGCCCGACGGGCGCCGCCGGCGCGAGCGCGAGGCCCCGCTCATACCGCTGCACCCGGCGTACCCCGTCCCGCCGCACCTCGGCGGTCAGCTCGCTGGACAGGGCGTTGGCGACCGGAGCGCCGACATGACTCAGATCCACGGTGCGCCGGTCCCATGGCCGCACCCCGGCGCGGACATGCGTCATCATCCCTTCGAGACCGAGCCCGCCGCCGTCCCCCACCCCGTCGTCCTCGACCCGGATCCGGCCGTCGGCCATGAGGGTGACGTCCACCCGGGTCGCGCACCCCGCCAGCACCTCGTTCACCGGCCGTTCGAGCACCTCGTACACCAGCTGGTGCAGACCGCGTCGGCTCGTCGAGCCGACATACATCCCGGGCCGCTGCCGAATCGCTTCCGGCCACTCAAGCACCTTGATGTTCGCGGCGCTGTACATGTTCGGGCTGTCGCTCACGAATCCCCCCTCGGGCGTGTTCCGCGGTTCCCGTCAGCTTAGGAGAATTCCCGGAAAAGGCCAGGTCAGAGTTGGTGCGCGGAGGAATCGCGGAGGCGTGTACGGGCCAGTGGGCGCCGTCCGTGGGCGTACGGCCCGGAAGGGGTGCGGGGCACGGGTGACGGCGGTGCTGGGCACCGGCGCAGGCGTGCACGGGCCTGTTCCGGGCGGGCCCGGGGGCACCGATTTCGCTGTGCCCCCCGGGGCCCCGCCGCGGCCTACCCCCGGTCCGGGAGGTCCCCGCCCGGCCGTACCAGCCCCGACTCGTACGCCAGGAACACCAGTTGTGCCCGGTCCCGGGCCCGGAGTTTGGTCATGGCGCGGTTGATGTGGGTCTTCGCCGTCATCGGGGTGATCACCATGCGCTCGGCGATCTCGTCGTTGGAGAGGCCGCGCGCGACCAGGGCGACCGCCTCGCGCTCGCGGCCGGTCAGCGCGGTGAGGGCCGGGCCCGGCGGGGCGGCGGTGAGGGGCGGGCGGGCGTCGAGGTAGCGGTGGATCAGTCGGCGGGTGATGGACGGTGCGAGCAGCGCGTCGCCGCGGGCCGCGACGCGGACGGCGTGCAGGAAGTCCTCGGGCAGGACGTCCTTGACCAGGAAGCCGGCGGCGCCGGCGCGCAGCGCGTCGAGGACGTACTCGTCCATGCCGTAGTTGGTGAGGATCACGACGTGGACCCCGGCGAGCGCCGGGTCGGCGGCGATCCGGCGGGTCGCCTCGATGCCGTCCACGAGCGGCATCCGGATGTCGACGAGGGCCACGTCCGGCACGTGCGCGCGGGCCAGGGCCAGGCCCTCGGCGCCGTCGGCGGCCTCCGCGACCACCTCGATGTCGTCCTCCAGGTCGAGGAGCGCGCGGAACCCGCTGCGGATGAGCGGCTGGTCGTCCACCAGCAGGACCCGGATCACGACGCCCGCCCCCGCCCCACAGCGCGCTCGACCGCCGGCTCGGGCGCCACCGGAAGTTCCGCGCGCACCGCGAAACCGCCCTCCGCGCGTGGCTCGGCCCGCAGCCGCCCGCCGAGCGCCGTCACCCGCTCCCGCATGCCGAGCAGCCCCAGACCGGGCGCCGGTGCACGGCCCGGCCGCGCCCTGCCGTCGTCCTCGACCCGTACGGACACGGCGTCGGGTCGGCAGGCGACCCGCACCGACACCGTGCGGGCGTCCGCGTGCCGGGCGACATTGGTCAGGGACTCCTGGACGATCCGGTAGACGGTACGGTCCACCGCGGCCGGCACCTCCGGCCGCCGCCCCTCCGTCTGCCCGCCGCCCTCCACCGTCAGCGTCGCGTCCAGACCGAACGCCCGCGCCCGCTCCACCAGCTCCGGCACCGCGTCGAGCCCGCGCGGCGGCGCGGTGTCGTCGTCCCGCAACGCCTCCAAGGTCGCCCGCAGCTCCCGGCTCGCCTCCCGGCCCGCCTCCTGGATCGCGAGCAGCGCCGGCGGCACCTCCTCGCCGCGCCGCCGCGCCACGTGCACGGCGACCTCCGCCTGCACCTTCACCACCGAGATCTGATGGGTGAGCGAGTCGTGCAGCTCGCGGGCGATCCGCAGCCGCTCCTCGTCGGCCCGGCGCCGCGCCGTCTCCTCCCGGGTGCGTTCGGCCTCGTCCGCGCGCCGCTCGGCCTGGCGCAGCGCCTCGCCCGCCGCGCCGGCCGCGATCAGCCAGGCGAGTTCGAGCGCGCCGCGGGCCCGCGCGAACGCCTCGCCCGTGTCGTCCAGGCCCGAGACCAGGGCCGCCACCGGCAGCGCCGCGATCATGGCCACGCTCACGGCCGCTGTCACGGCGCGATGGCCCGCCCGTACCGCCGCGTACACCGCGCAGAGATAGCCGACCACCGGCACGTCGAAGCCCGCCGCCTGATACCCCACCGCGCACAGCCCGGTCACCACGAGCACCGCGACCGGGGCACGGCGGCGCGCGACCAGCGCGAGACCGCCGGCCGCCAGCAGCCCGTACCCGACCAGGCCGACCCACGTCGTCCCCTGCGCCGGCCGCTCCGACACCCCGGTGACCACCAGCGCCGCCGCCACGCCGACCGCGATCACCGGATCCCCGAAACGGGCCCACAGCCTCGCCGCACCCGCCGCACCCGCCGCACCTGCCTTCATGCGCGCACCCTAACCGGCCGCCCCGCGTCCCCGGATCCTCCGCACGGACCGGGCCCGGCTACCACGAACGCGGTAGCCGGCGCGTGCGCTGCCGCGGGCGCGGCAGGGAAAGAGTCCACGCCCGCCGGACGACCGGACGGGGGCGCGCGGGACAGGCTCGGGACAGACCTCGACAGGAGAGATGAGGAGCCCACGATGTCCGACCTGACCACGCTCGCCGCCAACGTCTACACCCTCAGCGCCGGCCGGATCGGCGCCAGCGCCGCCGCACTGATCGGCCTCGCCGCCGCCGTCACCGCCTGGCGCGCCCTGATCCGCCCCACCAGCCGGCTCGGCCGCTTCGGCGGAGCCCCCGCACTGACCGCCGGACTCTTCGCGATGGCCCTCGGCGCCCTCGTCGCGACCACCGCCGACGGCGGCCTCGGCACCGGCAACGGCCTCGGCGGCGCGTACGTCGCCCTGCTGGTGGGCGCGCTGGCCACGGGCCTGGCCGCGGCGGTCGTACGGCGGACGCGGCGCGGCGCTCAAGTCCGCTGAGCCCGTGCCCGTGCCCGTGCCCGTACCCGTGACCCGGGCCCCGTGGCAGCCTTGCGCCCATGACGACGAACGGCCGGCCGGACGGGCCCGCGCGGGGCGACCTGGAGATCGACGGGCGCCGCCTCTCCTACCTCGACCACGGGGGGCCCGGGCGGATCCTGCTCGCCCTGCACGGGCACTTCGGCGAGGGGCGCACCTTCGCCGGGCTCGCGCGGGCGCTGGGGCCGGGGCACCGGGTGATCGCGCTGGACCAGCGGGGGCACGGCGACTCCGACCGGGCGGAGGAGTACTCCCGGGAGGGGTACGTCGCGGACGTCGGCGCGCTGCTCGACCACCTCGGGCTCGGGACGGTGGACCTGCTCGGGCACTCGCTCGGCGGGGTCAACGCGTACCAGTTCGCGGCCCGGCACCCCGCGCGCGTGCGGGCGCTGGTGGTGGAGGACATCGGGGCCGAGGTCGACGGCGACCTGTCCTTCTGCCTCGACTGGCCGCGCCGGGCCCCGACCCGCGCCGCTCTCCTCGCGGGCCTCGGCGGGTCCGCGCCTTATCTGACGGACGCGGTCCGTGAACACCCCGACGGCTGGGGGCTCGCCTTCCGGCCGGAGGACATGGTCGTCTCACAGCGCGCGCTCAACGGCGTGCACTGGGACGACTGGCTGGCCGGCGAGTGTCCCGCCCTGCTCGTACGCGGCACCCGGAGCGGTGTCCTCGGCGCGGAGCACGCGCGCGTGATGGCCGAGCGTCGCCCCGGCACCCGGCTTGTCGAACTGCCCACGGGCCACACCGTCCACGCCACCGACCCCACCGGCTTCGCCGACGCCGTGCGCCGGTTCCTCGCCGTCACATAGGCGTCCCCGGCCGTTGTCAGACCCTGCCCGTACGGTTGTTTCATGAACGCGATCGAGTACGTACGGGGGGACGCCACCGCGCCGCGCGGCAAGGGCGTCAAGATCGTGGCGCACGTCTGCAACGACCTGGGCGGCTGGGGAAAGGGCTTCGTGCTCGCCGTGTCGCGGCGCTGGCCGGAGCCGGAGGCGGCCTACCGCCGCTGGCACCGCGAGCGCGCGCGGAACGACTTCGGGCTCGGCGCCGCGCAGTTCGTCCGGGTCGAGCCGTATGTGTGGGTGGCCAATCTGGTGGGTCAGCGGGGGATACGGACGGGGCGGAGCAGCGGGGTCCCGGTGCGGTACGAGGCGATCGACGCCGCGCTCGCGCTGCTCGCCGCGAAGGCGGCGGAGCTGGGGGCCTCCGTGCACATGCCACGGATCGGCTGTGGCCTGGCCGGCGGGCGCTGGGAGCGGATCGAGCCGCTGATATCGGAGCGCCTGGTGGCGCGGGGGACACCGGTCACCGTGTACGACACGGGGGCGTAGCACGCCCCTGGCGAGGGGCGTGGCACGGCGGGCGCTAGAGTCATGCGCCTGTTCGAATCAGGGGCATGACACAGGGGGAGGGGTATGCAGGCGCAACTCAGGGAGAAAGCCACCGAGTTGGCCGAGGTCCTGTGGAAGGAGCACACCGTCTACCGCGAGCGCGGCGGCGGCGTGGTGATCCGCGGCGATCATGTGCGCCGGTGGATAAGCCTGGCGCCGACCGGGGGCAAGGACCAGGCGCTGATGCGCGCCGGGCGGATCCTGGACGGCGGGACGACCGCGCCCGCCCGCCTGGAGGTCGTCGTGGACCTGGCGTCCGGCACCGCCGAGCTGGCCGCGGTCTGCCGCCGGCTGCTCGCGGAGACCGCGGCGGACGCCGCGCCTTCCATGGCCGGCGCCGCCCGGCCGCCCAGGGCCGCCCGCGCGACGAAGGGGAAGACGAAGACGAAGGCGAAGGCGCCGCGGGGGCCGCGCGCGGGGCGCCACACGGGCATCGGCTCGTGGGTGGTGCTGCTGTGCGTCGGGGGTGTCGTCGTCCTCTGGGCGTACAGCGTCTTCGGCGGCGCCTACTAGGCACGCGCCGCACCGGACCCACCGCGCCGCACCGCGCCGGACGCGCGGCGGCGCCGCGGAACCCTCGCCGGGTCCCGCGGCGCCGCCGGCCGGGGCGGGGGCGGTCAGCCCGCCGAGTAGGCCGTCACCGGGTAGTGGTCCGACAGGTTGGTGTAGGTGTACTTCGTGCCCCAGCTGGAGACCGTCCAGGGCGCGGTCGTCTCCGGGACCACGTTGTTCGTCCAGCCCGCCGGGCGGGCGTGGCCGGCCCGGAAGAGGACGTAGTCGAGGTCCTCGCGCGGGTCGGTCGGGTAGCGGTCGTGGGCGATCGAGTTCATCGCCGTGTCGAAGGAGTACGGGTGACCGGTGCGGGCGTCCGCGCCGACCAGGTCCGCGTCGGCGAGCATGGTGCCGTACTCGGGCGTGCGGGAGTCCACGTTCATGTCGCCCGTGACGATGACCTGCTCGTTCGCCGGGATGTTCTTGGCGTCGAGGAAGGCGTCGATGTTCTTGAACTGGCGGCTGCGCATCTGTGCCGCCTCGCCCGCCGAGCAGCCCGGGTCGGTGGACTGGGCGTGGGTGCCGACCACGTGCACCTTGGTGCCGTTGACATCGAGCACCGCGTAGACGAAGCCCTTGTTCGAGTACCAGTCGGCGCCGCAGGCGTCCTTGTAGACGTACTGCTCCTTGCGCACGATCGGCCACTTGCTGAGCAGCGTCACGCCGCCGTCCTCCGGCGTGGTGGTGGAGTAGGCGCCGCCGGTGGCGTCCCAGCCCGACTTCGAGCGGCCCACGACCGGGGTCTGGTAGGGGTACTCCGCCGCCGCCTTCGTCTTCAGGGCGTCGGAGGAGGAGTTGTCGAAGGCCTCCTGGAGGACGACGACGTCGTTGCCGTGGAAGAAGGACGTCGTGGGGATGGTGGCGGCCCGGTGGTCCTGGCCCCAGTTCGGGTAGAGCGTCTTGGACATCAGGAAGACGTTGTACGTGAGCACCTTCAGGCTCGGCGTCGCGGTGGCGGTCCCGGTGTCCGCGGCCGTGGCGGCCGAGGCGGCGGTCGCGGTCCCGGTCAGGGTGGCGGCGGCCACAGCGATCGAGAGGGCCGCGCCGGACATGCGGCGGAGAGCGGAGAACTGCACGTGAAACTCCCAACGGAGAGTGGGGGGTTGGGCTCGGGCGCGGCACATACAATCAGCCGTGGTTACCTTCCGGTAGCCGTCGGATGCCACGAATCTTTCGCCGCTCGCACAATCGCGCCAACTCTTAGGCAACTGTCCGAATTGCGAGTTTCGCGACCAGGTAAGATGCGCTCATGACCCTCGCGCAGAACTCGAAGATCTTTCCCACCGACCTGGGCCCCCTGAACCCGGTGTGGGCGGAGCTCATCCTCGGTGCCGTCCTCTTCGGCCTCACCTTCCTGATCCTGGCCAAGGGGATCCTCCCGAAGATCAAGCGCACCCTCGAGGAGCGCGAGGACGCCATCGAGGGCGGCACCGACCGCGCCGACGACCTGCGCGCCGAGGCCACCGCGATCCGCGAGCAGTACGAGGCCGAGCTGGCCGAGGCCCGCCACGACGCCGCCCGCATCCGCTCCCAGGCCACCGAGGAGGGCTCGGCCGCCATCGCCGCCGCCCGCGCCGAGGGCGTCCGCGAGCGCGAGGCCATCCTCGCCGCCGGCCACGAGAAGATCGCCGCCGAGCGCGACGCCGCCGAGCGCGAGCTCTCCGCCGACGTCGACGCCTGGGCCCACGCCCTGGCCGGCCGCATCGTCGGCGAGCCGGTCGGCGCCGACCGCGCCTGACGCACCGCACGCACATCCGTACGGGGCCGCGCCCCGGGCCGCTCAGCAGGCCCGGGCCGCGGCCCCGCGTCGTATCCGCGCCCGGAGCGCGTTTGCCCGCCCCCGGGTGACCCGGGCAGCCTGGAAGAACGAGAGGAGAACGCGTTGACGGACCACGGCCGCGATCATGGCAGGGACTTCGAAGGCGAGTCCTTCGAAGGCGAGGACGCCGAGCACGCGCGCACGGCGACCGCCACCGCCCCGCGCCGTGACCCCGCCCGCCGTGCCGAACCCGTCCCGCCGCCCGCCGGCGGCGCCCTGTGGACCCTCGCCGGCGACGTCCGGGCCCTGATGATGCTGCCCGCCGCCCTCACCATGCAGGTCGCGCACCCCGCGGTCGGCGCCGGCGTCGACGCCCACTCCGTCTTCCGCACCGACCCCTGGGGCCGCGGCGAGCGCTCCCTGCGCTCGCTCCAGCTGTGGATCTACGGCGGCGAGCACGCCGCCGAGGAGGGCCGCAGGCTGCGCGCGCTCCACAAGACGATCGGCGGAACCGACGCCCACGGACGCCGCTACCACGCCCTCGACCCCGCCTACTACGCCTGGGTGCACGCCACCGGCTACCCGGTCTACCGCCACGGCCTCGGCTATCTCTTCCGCCCGCTCACCGAGGAGCAGGAGCGGCTGCTCTACGCCGAGTGGCTCCAGGTCGGACGGATCCTCGGCATCCACGACCGGGACATGCCGCAGACGATCGAGGACTTCTGGCCGTACTACCGCCGGATCCTCGACGAGGAGCTGGAGGCCACCGTCGTCGTCCGCGAACTGCTCGCCACGGACCTCCCCGTCCCGGCCCCCGACCGCGGCCCGCTCCCGGTCCGCCTCGCCCTGCGCGCGCTCTGGCCGCTGCTTCGCCGGCCCTTCCTGCGCGCCCGCGCCTTCCTCACCGTCGGCCTGATGCCGCCCGAGGCCCGCGCCGCCATCGGCCTGGACTGGACCCCCGCCCAGGAGCGCCGGCTGCGCCGCCTCGGCCGGATCGTCCGCGCGGTCGTCCCCGTCCTGCCGGAACGGCTCCGCTACCTCCCGCTCGCCCGGAAGGCCAGGGCGGAGGCACGCCGTCGCGCGCTATGACCGGGCAGCGGGAGCGGCGAAGGGCGGCAGGCCCTTGAAGCTCTCGTGGAGGGCCAGGCTCGGGGTGATCCGGCGCAGCACGGCCCGTACCCGGGTCAGCGGATGGTCGGGGAAGCGGGCGTCCCAGCGCTCGTCGTCCGCCGCGTGGGACGGCAGGCCGCCGGTGATGTCGGCGCCGTAGGGGTGGGCGGTGAAGTAGTGCATCGGGCCGACCTCGTTGAGTATGAGGGCCTCACGAAGCCCGGTCGTCCGCCCCTCGCCCGCCTGCACCTTCACCACCGCGCTGCACCGGGCCCGCGGGATGGTCCAGGAGCCGACGAACGCCTGCCCGTGGCCCTGTGTCTGCGGCACCTTGACCAGCTGACGTACGGCGGGCAGCGAGTCCACCTCGCCGAGCTCGGCCTCGATCAGCCCGGCGCCCGCCTTGGCGGCCGACCACGCCAGACCGTACCGGAGCCGGTCCGGCTCGCCGAGCGAGGCGGGCAGGTCGGGCACGAGATCGAAGAAGTGGACGGAGAGCAGCAGCCCCTGCCCGTCGGTCCACACCCCCGGCTCCAGCGCGCTGAATCCGGTGAGGTCGAGCCCGGTGATCGGTGTCATGCGTCATCTTCCCTTGTGCCTGGTGCTTGTACGGTCTTCGTGGCGGACAGCGGTTCGCGCGCGAGGCGCCGGGCCTCGACGTCCGGGTGCGGCCGCCCTGCGAACGTGCCGGCGCATCCCACCCGGGCGCGGTGACCACACGCGAGCGTCCACTGCCCGTGTGGGCAGCACCCCCATCGCCCGCAGGCCGCGCAGCGAGGCGAGCTGGACGTGGTGCGGGGCGTACGAGCGGCGCCGTGTCCTCGGCCCGGCCGGTGATCCGCCGGAGCGCGGTGCCGGCCGCCGCCCGGCTCTCCCGGCCCGGGGCGGTCGGCCGCTCCACTGCGAGGGGCGGCAACTCCCCGGCGAGCGGCCCGAGTTCGACGGCCATCCGCGCGGCGGCGGTCCGCCGGGCGAGGGCCTCCGGCTTCGCCTGTACGGCCGCGAGAGCGGGCCCGGCGGCCCCGGTGAGCCGGGCCGGGGCCGCCGCGCAGTCCGGGCCCCCGCCGCCCGGGCCCGCAGGGCGGGTTCGGGCGCCGCGAACCCGGCGGGCAGGGGAGCCGTACGCGTACTCCAGGGCGGCCCGGCTGATGGCGTCGATCCGGGAATCGAGCCCGGCATTGATCCCGGGGGTCGCGAACACCCCCTCCATGCCCTTGTGTTGTGCCCCTTGCTCCGGGCGCCCGTGCCGCATGCCGGGACCCTACGCGATTAAGAGGACAGCGGCGGACCGGCGGCCAGGGCGGTGAGGTAGTCGTCGAGGAGTCGGGCCTGTCGCTCGGGCGGGAACTCCGCCGGGGCGAGCAGGGCCTGGACGACCAGGCCGAGGGCGAAGGACTGGGCGCCGAGGGCCAGTCGGTCCGGGTCGCCGGCCGGGAGTTCGCCGCGGGACTGGGCCGTCGCGATCAGCTCCGCGAGGCGGGCCCGGCCGCGGGCGTAGCGGGCGGCGTGGTCGCTGCTCAGGGTGGGGTCGGCGAGGGCGGTGTCCCAGGAGGAGACCCAGATCCGGTTGCTCGCCGTGGCCTCGGGGTCGAGCGGCAGGATGTCGAGGAGTGCGGCGCGCACGGCGGCCAGGCCCTCGCCCCCGGCGCGGCGCGGTCGGGCGGCGGTGCGCTCGTCGAGGAGGTCGAGGGCGTGCCGGACCAGGTCGCGCTTGGCCGGGAAGTAGTGGGTGAGCAGCCCCGTCGTGGCGCCCAGTTCGGCGGCGACCGCGCGCAGCGTCAGCCCGTCGAAGCCCTGCGCGGCGAGGACCCGCCAGACGGCCTCGGAGACCTCGCGGCGGCGGGCCTCGTGATCTCCCTTGGTGCGTGCCATGCTGCTACGGTAATAGTCATAACGCTTGTTGTGTGAATGGGGTCACGATGTTCACCCTCCCGCTGCGGGACAACGCCGAGCTCCGCCCACTGGAGACCTGGCACGCCGAGGAGTTCGCCGCCCACCTGGACCGGGCCCGCGAGCACATCCGGCCGTGGGTCGGCCCGGCCTTCGTCACCGGCGACGTCGCGGGCGCCCGCGACACCCTGGTCCGGTACGGCGAGCGCCGCGCGGCCGACGGCGGACGCCTCTACGGTCTTTGGCTCGACGGCACCCTCGTCGGCGGCGTCATGTTCGTCGCCTTCGACGCCGCCTCCGGAGGCTGCGAGCTGGGCTGCTGGCTGGAACCGGCGGGGGAGGGGCACGGACTGGTCACCGAGGCCTGCGCCCGGCTGCTCGACTGGGCCTTCGGCGAGCGCGGGCTGCACCGCGCCGAGTGGCACTGCCGGGCCGACAACGCCCGCAGCTCCGCCGTCGCCGAACGGCTCGGCATGACCCTCGAGGGCACCCGCCGCGAGGCCTGGCCGTACGGCGGCGCCCGCCATGACAAGCAGCTCTGGGGCCTCCTCGCCCACGAGTGGCAGGCCCGCCGCGCCTGAACCCCGCACACGCGGGGCGCCCCCGTCCCACCCGACCGTGGGACGAGGGCGCCGGACCGTGCCGTGCGGTGCGGGTCAGCGCCCGCCGTGCTCGCCGTGCTCGTGCTCGTCGTGTTCGTCGTGTTCGTGAATCGTGTTCGTCGCCGCGATCTTCTTCCACGACTTCGGAGCCACCGGCGTGCGCGGCACGGCGGCCAGGCCGGCCACACCCGCCGCCGCGGCCGCCGTCCCCGCCGGCTTCACCGGCTGGAAGAGCCAGGTGTCGAAGAGGCCGGCGAGCGGCTTGCCCGAGACCCGCTCCGCGTACCGCACGAAGTCGGCCACGTGCGCGTTGCCGTACGCGTGCTCCTGCGGCCAGCCCTTGAGGATCGCGAAGAAGTCCTCGTCGCCGACCTCGTCGCGCAGCGCCTGGAGCGCCAGCGCGCCCCGGTCGTAGACGGCGATGTCGAACTGGTTCTCCGCGCCCGGGTCGCCCGGCTTCACCGTCCAGAACGGGTCGTCCGCCGCCCGCGACCGGTACACGTAGTCGGCGAGCTCCTGCGCCGTCCCCTCGCCCTCCTTCTCCGACCACAGCCACTGGCTGTAGCGGGCGAAGCCCTCGTTGATCCAGATGTCCTTCCAGTCGGCGACCGACACGCTGTCGCCGTACCACTGGTGGGCCAGCTCGTGCACGACCACCGAGACGTTCGCGCCGTTCGCGAACTGCCGCGGGCTGTAGAACGGCCGGGTCTGGGTCTCCAGGGCGTAGCCGCTGGTCACATTGGGGACGTAGCCGCCGAGGGAGTTGAAGGGGTACGGGCCGTAGACCGACTCCAGCCACTCCGCGACCTCGGCCGTGCGCTCGATCGAGGCGCGCGCCGCGCCGTCGATGTCGCCGAGGTCCTTGCTGTAGGCGTTGAGGACCGGCAGGCCGTTCGCCGTCGTGTCGGTCGTGATGTCGAACTTCCCGACCGCCAGCGTGGCCAGATAGGTGGCCTGCGGCTTGTTGGAGCGCCAGTTGAAGCGGGTCCAGCCCAGCTTGGTGGACTGCGACTGCAGCACGCCGTTGCTGATCGCCTGGGTGCCGTCCGGGACGAGCACCGACACGTCGAAGGTGGCCTTGTCCAGCGGGTGGTCGTTGGACGGGAACCACCAGACGGCCGAATCCGGCTCCTGCGCGGCCACGCCGCCGTCCGGGGTGCGGTGCCAGGCCGTCCAGCCGCCGATCTTCAGATCGGACGGCTTGCCCGCGTAACGCACCACGACCGAGAGGGACTTGCCCTTCGCGAGCGGGGTCGCCGGGGTGACCTCCAGCTCGTGCTCGCCGGAGGTGGTGAACGCCGCCGGGCGCCCGTTGACCCGCACGTCGCTCACCTTCAGACCGAGGTCGAGGTTGAAGCGGGAGAGGTTCTGCCTGGCCGTGGCGACGAGCGTCGCCGTGCCTTCCAGGAGGTCGGTCGCGGGCTGGTACTTCAGCCGCAGGTCGTAGTGGGAGACGTCGTAGCCGCCGTTGCCGCTGGCGGGGTAGTAGGAGTCGCCGATGCCCGGCGCGCCAGGAACGAAGTCGGCCGCCGATGCCGGGATCGCCAGCAGCAGCGAGGCCGCGAGGGCGCTCGGAACGATGATTCTGCGGTGCACAGGTGCTCCCCTAGTGGTCCGGTCGTCAGAGAGGTAAGACGCACAGGTGGTCGTCGGTCCTTAGCGACACTATTCAGAGCCCCGACGGCCCGTCACGTCCAGAGCACCCCCTGTCACATGAACGCCATTCGGCCGACATGAACCTCCCGTTCCGGCCGTCGCATCCGCACCCCTTGTCCGTGACGGCCCTCTTTTGCGCGGCAGTCGACAGCGGTACGTTCCGCCCCATGTCGATGACGACGACCCGCACCTTCCGCGGTCCCCGGCGCGCGCTCCTCATCGCGGCGTGCGCCGCCGCCCTGGCGCTGCCGCTCCTCGCCGCCCCGACCCCCGCCGCGGGCAGCGCGCTGCCACCGCCGCCCCCGCGCACCGGCTTCGAGGAGAGCGGCGGCGCCCGCTGGACGAGCGAGGCCGAGGAGACGGCGTTCCTGGCCGCCGTCGACCGGGGCAGCGAACGGCTCGCCGTCCGCACCGTCGGCACCACCGCGCAGGGCCGCCCGCTGCGGCTCGCCACCCTCGGCACCGGCCCGACGCCCGTGCTCCTCATCTGCTCCCAGCACGGCGACGAACCCGCGGGCCGCGAGGCCTGTCTGAGTACGGTGCGCGATCTCGCCCACGACCGGAGCGAGGCCACCCGCCGCTTCCTGGCCCGCACCACCCTGCTCGTGGTGCCCACCGCCAACCCCGACGGACGCGAGGCGAACACCCGCGGCAACAGCGCCGGCATCGACATCAACCGCGACCACCTCGCGCTGCGCACCGCCGAGGCCCGCGCCCTCGCCGCCGTCCTCCGCGACCGACGGCCGGAACTCGTCTACGACCTCCACGAGTACGGCGCCACCCCGCCGTACTACGACAAGGACCTGCTCGCCCTCTGGCCGCGCAACCTCAACACCGACCCCGCCGTCCACGCGGAGTCGCACACCCTCTCCGAGGCGTACGTGCGGCCCGCCGCCGGGCGCGCGGGCTTCAGCAGCGGCATCTACGGCATCTGGACCGACCCCTACACCGGCGAACCGGTCAGGCAGGTCGCCGGCGACGGCCAGGAGCGCATCCTGCGCAACACGGCGGGCCTCAAGCACGCCGTCGGCCTGCTCGTCGAGACCCGCGAGGACGCCCTCGACCCGGCCGAGAAGGACGACCCAGCCCGTAACCACCTGCGCCGGGTCGCCACCCAACGCGCCGCGCTCAAGGGCGCGTTCGGGTACGTGGCGGAGCACGGCGGCCGGCTCGCCGCGGCCACCCTCCACGCCCGCCGCACCGGCCTCGCAGACCGTGGCCCGGTCCTCCTCGGCGGCGCCGACAACGACCCCGCCGAACCCGCCGAGATCCTCCAGGACCCGCCCTGCGCCTACCGCCTGACGGCGGATCAGTATGCGGAGGCCGGCGACGAACTCGACCTCCACGGCATCACGGTGGTGCCCCGCGCGGACGGCGGGGCGCTCGTCCCGCTGCGCCAGTCGCAGCGCGCCCTCGTGCCGCTGCTGCTCGACCCGCGGGCCGCGTACGGGCTCACTCGCGGAGCACCTGTGGAGAAGTGCTGAGGACGTGGTGAGAAGGCGGTGAGCGGCGTCAGTGGCGTGCGGGTCGGATGATCATTCCGGGTTAGGGTCGCCAATCGGTATTGACCATACCTGAACGGGCGCTACCGGCCCGGAAGTTGGAGTGAACCATGACGAACGCGACGCCGCTGCGCCGCACCCTGACGGCCCTGGCCGCCACGACGCTGCTGGCCGGGGGCCTGCTGCTCGGCCAGACCGCGACCGCCCCGACCGCCCACGCGGCCGGCAAGACGGTCGTCTGCAAGGTGGCGGAACTGCGCCAGCAGGCCGCCCAGCTGCGCAGCAAGGCCGCCAAGCTCGACCGTCTCGGCGAGAAGGCCGCGGCCCGCAAGGCCCGCGACCAGGCCGCCGCCCTGGAGCGCAAGGCCAAGGCCTGCGAGGCCGCGGACGACACCGCGCCGAAGCCGTTCCCGCGCTAGGAACCGCCCGGCGTTCTTGATCCGACGCGCCCGCCCCGGAGTCGTACGGCTCCGGGGCGGGCGCGCGCGTACGGGTCCCGGTCCCGGGCCGGCCAGGACAGGTCCGCCGCGACCGCCGAGGTCGTCCTGCCCGGCGCGTCCCGCGTCCGGACCCGCACCCGTACTACCCGCGTCCGGATCCGCACCCGTACTACCCGCACCCGCACCCGCAGCCCACGCTCGGCGGGCTGCGCCGCCGGGCGCAGGCCGACCACCACCTCCACCGCGACACTCCCTGGCGACTCTCGCCTAGGATTCATCCCCTGATGACTGCCACCCTCGTCGCCAAGAACCTCGCCGCCGGCCACGGCGAACGCTCCCTCTTCTCCGGGCTCGACCTCGTCGTCGCCCCCGGGGACGTCATCGGCCTCGTCGGCGTCAACGGCGCCGGCAAGTCCACCCTGCTGCGGCTGCTCGCCGGGCTCGACGCCCCCGAGGACGGCGAGCTGCGGCTCTCGCCGCCCACCGCCACCGTCGGGCACCTCCCGCAGGAGCCGGAGCGGCGCGAAGGGGAGACCGTCCGGGAGTTCCTGGCCCGCAGGACCGGCGTGGCCGCCGCGCAGGCCGCCATGGACGAGGCGACCCAGGGCCTGGTCGACGGCACGCCCGGCGCCGACGACGCGTACGCCGTCAGCCTGGAGCGCTGGCTCGACCTCGGCGGCGCCGACCTCGACGAGCGCGCCGAGGAGGTGGCCGGCTCGCTCGGCCTCACCGTCGGGCTCGACCAGCCGATGACCGGGCTCTCCGGCGGCCAGGCCGCCCGCGCCGGACTCGCCTCGCTGCTCCTCTCCCGTTACGACGTCTTCCTGCTCGACGAGCCCACCAACGACCTGGACCTCGACGGCCTCGAACGCCTGGAGGCCTTCGTCCAGGGGCTGCGCGCCGGCACCGTCGTCATCAGCCACGACCGCGAGTTCCTCACCCGCACCGTCACCAAGGTCCTGGAGCTCGACCTCGCCCAGCAGCAGATCACCCTGTACGGCGGCGGTTACGAGGCCTATCTGGAGGAGCGGGCCACCGCCCGGCGGCACGCCCGCGAGGAGTACGAGGAGTACGCCGACAAGAAGGCGGGCCTCGAATCGCGCGCCCTCATGCAGCGCAACTGGATGGACAAGGGCGTCCGCAACGCCCGCCGCAAGGCCACCGACAACGACAAGATCGGGCGCAAGCTGCGCGGCGAGGCCAGCGAGAAGCAGGCCGCGAAGGCCCGCCAGACCCAGCGCATGATCGAGCGCCTCGACGTCGTCGACGAGCCCCGCAAGGAGTGGGAGCTGCGCATGGAGATCGCCGCCGCGCCCCGCTCCGGCGCCGTCGTCGCGACCCTCCGCGAGGCCGCCGTGAAGCGCGGCGACTTCTCCTTCGGGCCGGTCAGCATGCAGATCGACTGGGCCGACCGGGTCGCCATCACCGGCGCCAACGGCGCCGGCAAGTCCACCCTGCTCGCCGCCCTCCTCGGCCGGCTGCCGCTGGACTCCGGCGACGCGGCCCTCGGCCCCGGCGTCGTCGTCGGCGAGGTCGACCAGGCCCGCAAGCTGTTCCACGGCACCGAGACCCTGCTCGAAGCCTTCTGCGCGGCCGTCCCCGACACCGAGCCGGCGGACGTCCGGACCCTGCTCGCCAAGTTCGGCCTCAAAGCCGACCACGTGCTGCGGCCCGCCACCACCCTGTCGCCCGGCGAACGCACCCGCGCCGCACTCGCCCTGCTTCAGGGCCGGGGCGTGAACCTGCTCGTCCTCGACGAGCCGACCAACCACCTCGACCTGCCCGCGATCGAGCAGCTGGAGTCGGCCCTCGACTCGTACGACGGCACGCTGCTGCTCGTCACCCACGACCGGCGCATGCTGGACGCGGTCCGCACCACCCGCCGCATCGAGGTCGCGGACGGCAAGGTGACCGAGCTCTGATGACGGTCTCGTTCGGGTGGGGCCCAGTCGAGGCACGGGCCCTCGCCTCCTCCGCCGCGTACGTGGTCGTGGTCGACGTGCTCTCCTTCACGACCGCCGTCGGCGTCGCCGTGGAGCGCGGCGCCGTCGTCCACCCGTACCGCTGGCGGGACGAGACCGCCGTCGCGTACGCCCGCGAGCGGGACGCCGTCCTCGCCGTCGGGCGCCGCGCGGCCACCCCCGAGCACCCGTGGTCGCTCTCCCCGGCCGCGCTGCGCGCCGCGCCGGTCCCGGAGCGCCTGGTGCTGCCGTCCCCGAACGGCTCCACCATCGCCGCCGAGGCTGCGGGCTCCGGCGCGACCGTCGTCGCCGCCTCGCTGCGCAATGCCGGCGCCGTCGCCCGGTGGCTCGGCGAACGTACCCCGGCCGGTGTCGCCGTCATCGCCTCCGGCGAGCGGTGGCCCGACGGCTCGCTGCGCCCCGCCCTGGAGGACCTCCTCGGCGCGGGCGCGGTCCTGGCCGCCCTCCAGGAGAAGACCGCCGGGCCCGCCCTGACCCCCGAGGCGACCGCGGCGGCCACGCTGTGGACCGCCACGAAGGACCCGGTCGCCGCCTTGCACGGCTGCGCGTCGGGCCGTGAACTGTACGAGTACGGCTATCCGCAGGACGTGGAGGTGGCCGCCGAGATCGACGCGTCGACCGCCGTCCCCGTCCTCGTGGACGGCGCTTTCCAGGAGGCAGCACGATGACCACCGACGACTCCCGCGTGACGCGCCTCGTCGCGATGCTCGACGACCTCGAGGCCGATGTCGACGAGACGATCGACCTCGCCGACGAGATCGCGGCGACCGGCGACCGGGAGCTGCTCCCGCGCCTGGAGTCCGAGCTCGACCGGACGGTCGCCGACCGCAACTCCTACGGCCGGGAGCTCCTCGGCGGTCTCATCGCCGCCCTCGGCGGCCCCGACCGCCTCCCGGTCCTGGTCCGCGCCTCGGCCGTCGACCTCGGTGACGACCAGGACGGCCTGGCCGCGGAGATCGTCGACCTGGTGCAGGCCGACCCGAAGGGCGCGGAGCGCCTGCTGCGCCCGCTGACGGAGGACGCCGACCTGACGGTGGCGAACCGGGCGGAGTGGGCGCTGCGCTTCGTCCCGTAAGCCGAGCCGGTCATGGTGAAGGCCCGGTCGACCGCCGTCGACCGGGCCTTCACGCTTGCGCGCACCGCGTCCGGGAACTCAGCCCACGGTCCACTTCTGGGCGGCGGTGCCGTTGCAGGTCCAGATCTGCAGCCGGGTGCCGTTCGCCGAGTTGCTGTTCGGGACGTCGAGGCACTTGTTCGCGGCGACGTTCACGATGTCCTTGGCCGCCTCGACCCGCCATTTCTGGGCGCCGGTGCCGTTGCAGTCGTAGAGCTGGAGCTTGGCGCCGTCCGCCGTCGACCCGGCGGTGACGTCCAGGCACTTGCCGAGCGCGCGGATCGAGCCGTCGGCGTTCACGGTCCACTGCTGGGCCGCGGTGCCGTTGCAGTCGTAGAGCTGGACCGGGGTGCCGTTGGCGGTGTTCGCCCCGGCCACGTCGACGCACTTGCCGGCGAGGCCGGTGATCGGGCCGCCGCTGCCGGTCGGCGGGGCCGACTGGTCGTTGGTGACCCGGACATAGTCGACGGTCAGGGTGTTCGGCATCGGGGTGCTGCCGTCCGGGTCGCCCGGCCAGTAGCCGCCGACGGCGAGGTTGAGGATGAGGAAGAACGGGTGGTCGTACACCCACTGACGGCCGCCGAGGTCGGCCGGCGTCCGGGTCTGGTAGGTGACGCCGTCGACCTTCCAGACCAGCTTGTTCGGCGACCACTCGACCCGGAAGGTGTGGAACGCGTCGGCGAACGGCGAGCCGATCGAGTAGGGGGCGCCGATGCCGCCGGAGCCCGAGTAGCCGGGGCCGTGGATGGTGCCGTGCACGGTGTTCGGCTCGAAGCCGACGTTCTCCATGACGTCGATCTCGCCGCTCTGCGGCCAGCCGACGCTGCCGATGTCGTTGCCCAGCATCCAGAACGCGGGCCACATGCCCTGGCCGCGCGACATCTTCATCCGGGCCTCGAAGGTGCCGTACGTCTGGGTGAACTTGCCGGAGGTGTTGAGCCGGGCCGAGGTGTACTCGCAACGGCCGTACCAGCAGTTGTAGTTGCCCGGGTTCTCGCGCCGGGCGGTGATGACCAGGTTGCCCTGGCCGTCGTGCACGGCGTTGCTGGTGGAGTTCGTGTAGTACTGCCGCTCGTGGTTGTTGACGTTGTCGCCGGTCTCCAGATTCCACTTGGAGCCGTCGACCGGCGTGCCGGCCGGGGCGTTGAACTCGTCGCTGAACGTGGTGGCCTGGACGCCGACTTCGGCCGTGGCCGACGACGTCGCCGCGGTGGCGGCGGTCGCGGAGGGCTGTGCCGTGGGGCTGACCAGGGCCGCCACGGTGGCGCAGCCGAGGCCGAGGGCAAGCAGAAGCCGTGATCGTCGAGAGGGGGGTGCGGACATCGTTGTCACCGCCGACGTGGGGGAGGGTCGTGGACGGCAACGAAGAGTGCCATGGTCCGGACCAAGCCGACAAGACCTTGGGCCGAATCCGCTCCCAACCGGTGTTCTGTGTTCGGGAGTTGTACGCGGGAGGGGTTGACGCGCACGAGGGGCCTCCATAGCTTCACACCTTAAAGAAAGCCCGAAGGCCTGGGCCCCCATCGAAAGGTCTGTCAGGTGCACTACAGAAGCAGGTCCTGGTTCGGCGCCCGCGCCGGCCGCACCGCCCGCGCCGGCCGCACCGCCCGCGCCGGGCGCCGCCCCCGCCGCCTCGCCGCCCTCCTGAGCGGCGCCCTCCTCGCGAGCGGCCTGGTCATGACCGGTCCCGGCGTCGCCGAGGCCGCCGGCGAGCGGGTCGACGTCTGGCTGACCACCACCTCCGACGCCGGAGGCCGTACGGTCACGCGGGGACTTGCCCCGCAGGCGCCGATCGCCTTCGGCCCCGCCGGCGGCACCGCGAACCGCACCATCACCGTCGACGAGAACACCACCTACCAGCAGTTCGAGGGTGGCGGCGCGTCGATCACCGACACCACCGCGCACCTCCTGCGCGGCGGCGCGATCAGCGCCGCCACCCGCGACGAGGTGATGCGCAAGCTGTTCTCGCCGACCGACGGCATCGGCCTCTCCTTCGTCCGCAACCCGATCGGCGCCTCCGACCTCTCCCGGCCCGGCAACGTCTCGCTCGACGACACCTGCTGCGACCTCGCCGACTTCGGCACCAACGGCTACGACACCAACGTGCGGCTGCTGACCGTCCAGGCCAAGCAGCTCAACCCGGCGCTCCGGCTCAAGGCCGTGCCGTGGAGTGCACCCGGCTGGATGAAGGACAACGGCCGGATGGACCAGATGGGCTGGCTGAAGTGGGAGTACTACCCGCTCTACGCCCAGTATCTGGTGAAGTACATCCAGAGCTACCAGGCGGCCGGCGTCAAGGTCGACTACCTCTCCGTCCAGAACGAGCCGAACTGCTGCCAGGCGAGCAACCCCACCGCCATGAACTACCCGGGCATGAGCTGGAACCCCTCCGGTCTGGTCGAGTTCACCAAGAACCACGTCTACCCGGCCTTCCGGGCCGCCGGGATCACCACCAAGGTCCTCGTGCACGACTGGAACTACGGCGACTACGCCAACTTCGGCTCCGGCGTCCTGAACGACACGGGCGTCCGCAACGACCCGCTCTTCGGGGGTATCGCCTGGCACGGCTACTTCGGCGACCCGGCCGTCGGCACCCAGGTCCACGACCAGTACCCGACCGTGAAGCAGTTCAGCACCGAGCACTCCGGCGGCACCTGGATCGGCAACCAGCACAACGAGGACCTCAAGGACATCGTCAGTTACGCCCGCAACTGGAGCAGCAGCCTGACCAAGTGGAGCCTGGCGCTCAACCAGGACATGGGCCCGCACAACGGCGGCTGCGGCACCTGTACGGGGCTGATCACGGTCCAGGAGGGTGGCCCGCGGGCCGGACAGGTCGACTACACGATCGAGTACTACACGACCGGCCACCTCACCAAGTTCGTGCGCCCCGGCGCGTACCGCATCGCCTCCACCGCCGACTCCACCGTGCAGAACGTCGCCTGGCGCAACCCCGACGGCTCCAAGGCCCTCATCGCCCACAACGGCGGCGCCTCCGCCCAGTCCGTCCGCGTCGACTGGGGCGGCCAGTCCTTCACGTACAACCTGCCCGCCCGCACCACCGCCACCTTCACCTGGTCCGGTACGACGGCGAGCGCGCCGGCCGGGCCGCTGACGGGTCTCGCCGGGAAGTGCCTGGACGTGGCCGGCGCGGCCACCGCCGACGGCACCCCGGTGCAGCTCTACACCTGCAACGGCACCGACGCCCAGCGGTGGACCCTCGCCGCCGACGGCAGCATCCGGGCCCTCGGCAAGTGCCTCGACGTCACCGCCGCCGGCACCGCAGACGGCACCAAGGTCCAGCTCTACACCTGCAACGGCACGGGCGCACAACGCTGGTCGTACAACGCCACGACGCACGACGTCGTCAACACGGCGGCGAACAAGTGCCTCGACGTCACCGGCAACAGCTCGGCGGACGGGACCCGCACCCAGATCTGGACCTGCACCGGCGCCGCCAACCAGAAGTGGACCCACCAGCCGTCCTGACGCACCAGCAGCCACCCGCCCCCGCACCCCCCGTACCCCTCCTCAGAGGAGCCCGCATGCCGCACCCGCGCCACCGAAGAAGGGCGAGCGCCGCCGCGCTCGCCACCACCGTCCTCGCCGGACTGCTCGCCGGAGCCGTCCCGAGCGCTGCCGCGTCCGCCGCCTCCGCCGCCGAGGCCGACCCGGCGCCCCGGGCCGTCGACCGCTTCGAGGGCGAGGTCCCCTTCGCCGGGCCGCCTGCCGAGGGTCTGTTCACCTGGGGCAGCGACGCCGACGACCACCCGGCGCTCAGCCTCGCCGAGCGCGCCGACGCCCCCGAGGGCGCCAAGGTGCTCGAAGGCCGCTACGACATCAGCGGGTGGGGCGGCTTCACCCACGACTTCGCCTTCGACCGGCCGGCGCAGGACTGGACCGCGTACAAGGGCATCCGCTTCTGGTGGTACGGGCAGAACACCGCCCCGCTGCCGCCCGGCTCCGGCAAGCGGATCAACTTCGAGATCAAGGACGGCGGCGCCAACGGCGAGGCCTCCGAGCTCTGGACCACCTCCTTCACCGACGACTGGGAGGGCTGGCACCTCGTCGAGATCCCCTTCTCCGACTTCCACTACCGCGCCGACTACCAGCCGGTCGGCGGCATCGACCAGGTCCTCGGCCTCGACAGGATGTGGGGCTACGCGGTCACCCTGCCCACCGGCACGCCCGGCGGGCGCTTCGCCCTCGACGGCGTCGAGCTGTACGGCAAGGCCGACCCGGCCCTCAACACCCGGGTCGTGACGGGCGCGGTGGTGCACCCGGTCGACGAGGGCGGCACCGCCCGGATCGACGTCTCGGTCGCCACCACCGCCTCCCAGCCGACCGGCGAGCCGGTCACCGTCGCGTACACCACGGACGACAGCGGGCCGGCGACGCCCGGCACCGACTACACGCCGGTCAGCGGCACCCTCGTCTTCCCCGCCGGGACGCCCTCCGGGACGACCCGCTCGATCACCGTGACCACCCTGAAGGACGGGTCCGGTGAAGAGGCCGAGACGATCCCGGTGAAGCTCACGGTCGACGGCGCGAAGGCGCCCACGGAGACCCCGGTCGTCGCGGTGAACGCGCACGGACTGCCGTACCTGGACGCGCGGCTGCCGGTGAAGAAGCGGGTCGCCGACCTGCTCTCCCGGATGACGCTCCAGGAGAAGGCCGGCCAGATGACCCAGGCCGAGCGGAACGCCCTGCGCTCGCCCGGCGACATCGCCGGCTACGACCTCGGCTCGCTGCTCTCCGGCGGCGGCTCGGTGCCCACGCCGAACACGGCCGAGGCCTGGGCCCGGATGGTCGACGCGTACCAGCTGCGCACCCGGGCCACCCGGCTGCAGATCCCGCTGATCTACGGCGTGGACGCGGTGCACGGGCACAACAACGTCATCGGCTCGACGATCATGCCGCACAACATCGGCATCGGCGCCGGACGCGACCCCGGCCTCGCCGCCCGCACCGGCGCCGTCACGGCGAAGGAGGTCCGGGCCACCGGCGTGCCCTGGGACTTCGCACCCTGCCTGTGCGTGACCCGGGACGAACGCTGGGGCCGTTCCTACGAGTCCTTCGGCGAGGACCCGGCGCTGGTCAACGCCATGGAGACCGTCATCGACGGGATGCAGGGCGCGCGGGACGGCCGCGACCTGGACCGCAACGACAAGGTGCTGACCACCGCCAAGCACTTCGTCGGCGACGGCGGTACGGAGTTCGGGTCGTCGACGACGGGCTCGTACACGATCGACCAGGGTGTCACCCGGGTCACCCGTCAGGAGCTGGAGGCGGTGCACCTCGCGCCCTTCGCCGAGGCCGTGAAGCACGGCGTGGGCACCGTCATGCCCTCGTACTCCTCGCTCGACATCCTCGGCGACGACCAGGGTCCCGTGAAGATGCACGCCAACGCCGAGATGATCAACGGCGTCCTCAAGGACCGGATGGGCTTCGAGGGCTTCGTCATCAGCGACTGGCAGGCCATCGACCAGATCCCCGGCGACTACCCGAGCGACGTCCGCACCTCGGTCAACGCCGGCCTCGACATGATCATGGTGCCGACGAACTACCAGGAGTTCACCCGGACCCTGGTGGCCGAGGTGCAGGCGGGCCGCATCCCGACCGCCCGGATCGACGACGCCGTCGCCCGCATCCTCACCCAGAAGTTCCGCCTCGGCCTCTTCGAGAAGCCGTACGCGGACACCGCGAACCTGGCCGGCGTCGGCTCGGCCGAGCACCGCGCGGTGGCGCGCGAGGCGGCCGCCGCCTCGCAGGTGCTCCTGAAGAACGCGGGCGGTGTCCTTCCGCTGAAGCCGACCCAGAACGTGTACGTGGCCGGCTCCAACGCGGACGACCTCGGCAACCAGGCCGGCGGCTGGACCGTCACCTGGCAGGGCGCCTCCGGCCGGACCACCACCGGCACCACGATCCTGGAGGCCATGAAGAAGTCCGCCGACCCCGGCGCCACGCTCACCTGGTCCAAGGACGCCTCCGCGCCCACCGCGGGCCATGACGTGGGTGTCGTCGTGGTCGGCGAGACGCCGTACGCCGAGGGCATGGGCGACGTCGGCAACGGCCACGACCTGAAGCTCAGCGCCGCCGACCAGGCCGCCGTCGACCGGGTCTGCGCCGCCATGCCCTGCGCGGTCCTCGTCGTCTCCGGCCGCCCCCAGCTCCTCGGCGACCGGCTGCCCGCCATCGACGCCCTGGTCGCGTCCTGGCTGCCCGGCACGGAGGGCGACGGCGTCGCCGACGTCCTCTACGGCCGCAAGCCCTTCACGGGCCAACTCCCGGTCAGCTGGCCGAAGTCGGAGACCCAGCTCCCGCTGAACGTCGGCGACGCGTCGTACGACCCGCAGTTCCCGTACGGCTGGGGCCTCACCACCCTCCGCGCCACCCCGCAGGGCGGCGAACCGGCCCTCCGCGCGCTCGCCCTCGCCGCCCGCGCCCTCCAGAAGACCGGCCAGTCCAAGTCCCCCGCGGCCCGCCAACTCGCGCTCCGCGCCCGCCTGATCGTCCAGGACCGCATCGGCGGCCACATCACCGAGCGCTCGGCGAAGCCCTTCGCCGACGCGGACCACCTGCTGCTGAGCGGCGACGTGGTGGGTGCGGTGACGAAGCTGACGGAGGCGTACCGCGCGGCGGGCTGACCGACAGAGCACCCGCCGTGAAACGACCGGGGCCGGCACCCTTCCCTTCGGAAGCGTGCCGGCCCCGCACCGTTCCCCGGGCGCGTCAGCGCTTGCCGCGGCCCCGCCGGTCGCCCGAGCCGCCCTCGTTCAGCAGGCCCGCCTTGCGCAGGGCGTCCGCCATCGCGCTGTTCGCGGGGGTTGGGGCGCCGCCCTGGGAGCGGTCGCGGTCACGACCGCCACCGCCGCCGCCACCGCCGCCGCGGCGCTGCTGTGGCGGGCGGCCGCCGCGGTCACCCCGGTCGCCGCGCCTCGGCGCACCCGGCTCCGCGCCGGAGGCGGACGCGGCCGCCTCGTCCTCCAGCCGCAGCGTCAGCGAGATCCGCTTGCGCGGGATGTCGACGTCCAGGACCTTGACCTTGACCACGTCGCCCGGCTTGACGACGTCCCGCGGGTCCTTGACGAAGGTCTTGGACATGGCGGAGACGTGCACCAGGCCGTCCTGGTGGACGCCGACGTCGACGAAGGCGCCGAAGGCGGCGACGTTGGTGACGACGCCCTCCAGGACCATGCCCGCCACCAGGTCGCCGATCTTCTCGACGCCCTCCTTGAAGGTGGCCGTCTTGAAGGCGGGGCGCGGGTCGCGGCCCGGCTTCTCCAGCTCCTTCAGGATGTCGGAGACCGTCGGCAGACCGAAGGTCTCGTCGACGAAGTCATTCGCCCGCAGCGAGCGCAGCACACCCGTGTTGCCGATGAGCGCCGCGACCTCGCCGCCCGCCGTCTTCACCATCCGCCGCACCACCGGGTACGCCTCCGGGTGCACCGCCGACGCGTCCAGCGGGTCGTCGCCGCCGCGGATCCGCAGGAAGCCCGCGCACTGCTCGTACGCCTTGGGGCCGAGCCGCGCCACGTCCTTGAGCGCCTTGCGGGACCGGAAGGGGCCGTTGGCGTCGCGGTGGGCGACGATGTTCTCGGCGAGCCCGGCACCGATGCCGGAGACCCGCGAAAGCAGCGGCGCGGAGGCGGTGTTGACGTCGACGCCGACGCCGTTCACACAGTCCTCGACCACTGCGTCGAGCGAACGCGAGAGCTTCACCTCGGACAGATCGTGCTGGTACTGGCCGACGCCGATCGACTTCGGGTCGATCTTCACCAGCTCGGCCAGCGGGTCCTGCAGCCGCCGCGCGATGGAGACCGCGCCGCGCAACGACACGTCCAGGCCCGGGAGTTCCTGCGAGGCGAAGGCGGAGGCGGAGTAGACCGAGGCGCCGGCCTCCGACACCATCACCTTCGTCAGCGCCAACTCGGGGTGCCTGGCGATGAGTTCGGCGGCGAGCTTGTCGGTCTCGCGGGACGCGGTGCCGTTGCCGATGGCGACCAGCTCGACCGCGTGCTCCTTCGCGAGCCGGGCCAGCTTCGCCAGCGACTCGTCCCACTTGTTGGCCGGCACGTGCGGGTAGATCGTGTCGGTGGCCACGACCTTGCCGGTCGCGTCGACCACGGCCACCTTCACACCCGTACGGAAACCGGGGTCGAGGCCGAGCGTCGCCCGCGTGCCCGCCGGGGCGGCGAGCAGCAGGTCGCGCAGGTTCGCCGCGAAGACCCGCACCGCCTCGTCCTCGGCGGCCGTGCGGAGCCGCAGCCGCAGGTCGATGCCGAGGTGCACCAGGATCCGGGTGCGCCAGGCCCAGCGGACGGTGTCCAGGAGCCACTTGTCGCCGGGCCGGCCCCGGTCGGCCACGCCGAAGCGGTGGGCGACGATCGGCTCGTACGAGGAGGTGGGGGCGTCCGTCGGCTCCTCCGGCTCCAGGTCCAGGGAGAGGACGTCCTCCTTCTCGCCGCGCAGCATCGCCAGGATGCGGTGCGAGGGCAGCGCCGTGAACGGCTCGGCGAAGTCGAAGTAGTCGGCGAACTTCGCGCCCGCCTCCTCCTTGCCCTCCCGCACCTTCGCGGCCAGCCGGCCCCGGCCCCACATCCGCTCGCGCAGCTCGCCGATCAGGTCGGCGTCCTCCGAGAAGCGCTCGGCGAGGATGGCCCGCGCGCCCTCCAGGGCGGCCGCCGGGTCCGCGACGCCCTTGCCGGCGTCGACGAACGCGGCCGCGGCGGCCAGCGGTTCCACCGTCGGATCGCCGAGCAGGCCCTCCGCCAGCGGCTCCAGACCGGCCTCGCGGGCGATCTGCGCCTTGGTGCGCCGCTTGGGCTTGAAGGGCAGATAGATGTCCTCCAGGCGCGCCTTGGTGTCGGCGGCCCGGATCTGCGCCTCCAGCTCGGGCGTCAGCTTGCCCTGTTCCCGTACGGAGTCGAGGACGGCGGAGCGCCGGTCCTCCAGCTCGCGCAGATACCGCAGCCGCTCCTCCAGGGTGCGCAGCTGCGCGTCGTCGAGCATCTCGGTCGCTTCCTTGCGGTAGCGCGCGATGAACGGCACGGTCGAACCGCCGTCGAGCAGTTCGACGGCCGCCTTCACCTGTCGCTCGCGTACGCCGAGCTCCTCGGCGATCCTTGCCTCGATGGACGTCGTCACGATGTCCGACCCGCCTTCTCGTGCCTCAAGCTTGCGGATGCATTCTGCCGGGTCGGTCACCCGTACGCGGCAACCGACCCGCCCTGCCCTCTCTCCGGGGTCTCCGGGGTGCCTCAGCCCTTGCCGGTGAGCCCCGCCGGGAACGCGCCCGCGCCGGCCGCCGTCACCAGGAAGCCCTTGGCGAGCTCGGTGAGCCGGGCCGTGCCCGCCGCGCCCAGGTGCGCGTACGGCGCGGCGTCCAGACGGTCGGTCTCGACCTCCAGGGCCTCCCGGAGGGCCGTGCCGGCCTCGGTGAGCTCGCCCTCGGCGTCGAGCAGCCCGCGCTCGGTCAGCCGCGCCACGGCCGCGTCCCAGTCCGCGCGCCCCCAGCCGCGGGTGCCGAGGACCCAGCGCGGTGCCATGCCCTTGCCGGTGGCGGTGTGGCTGGCGAGCGCCTCCACCGGGTCGAGCCCGGCGCTCAGGAGGGCCGCCACGTGCCCGTCGCCGCGGTGCTCGCGCAGCAGCGTGGCGGCGTGCCAGAGCCGCAGGTGCGGCGCGTCCGGCACCGGCAGGTCGGCGTTGCCCGAGTACAGCGGACGGGCGTGCCGGGTGCACGCCTCGGCGGCGCGCAGCGCGAGCTCGGCGGCCTCGGCCATCTCGGCGGAGGCCACGGCCTCGTCGCCGAGCAGCCGCCGATAGGTGGCGTCCACGGCCCGCAGCCGCGCGTCGAGGACGGCGGCGGGGGAGGCGGTCTCCCAGACGGCGGGCAGATGCCGGGCGAGGAACGCGTGCTCGTAGTTGTAGAAGGCCGCGGCCACGGTTCCGGCCCCGACGGCGCCGAGCGGCGCGCTGCGCGTGGCCAGCCGTATCGCGCTCGTGTCCTCGATGCCCAGGCCCTTGAACTCGGCGTCCAGGTCGGGCGAGAAGAACAGGGTCGCGTGCAGCAGGTTGACGGGGTGGGCGCAGCGGCGGCCGGCGAGCGGCGGCAGAGTCGTCATGATCCGCACCCTACCTACCGGCCGGTACGCCGGGAATCCCCGACCGGCCGGCTTCGGCCAGGGCCGATCACCATGGCAGGAAAGGTGGGGTCGGCGTCATTGCGGCCATGCCGGGCGCGGCGAAGGATGGAGCCATGAGCCAGCGCCGCCCCGTGCTCGTCGTCCTCTTCGACGGCGTCCAGAGCATCGACGTCACCGGACCCGTCGAGGTGTTCACCGGTGCCGCCCGGGCCGTCGGGCGGCCCGACGCCTGCCCCGTACGCACCGCCTCGCTGGACGGCGGGCCGGTGCGCACCGACAGCGGGCTGACCCTGCTGCCCGACGGTTCCCTCGACGAGGCCGTCGCCGAAGGGCCGCCGCACACCCTGCTGGTCCCCGGCGGTGGCGGCACCCGCCGCCCCGACCCGGCGCTGATCGCCTGGCTGCGCGCGCACGCCCCGGACGCCGAACGCCTGGTCTCCGTCTGCACCGGAGCGCTGCTGCTCGCCGCGGCGGGACAGCTCGACGGGCACCGGGCGACCACCCACTGGTCGGCCTGCGAGCTGCTCGCCCGCCGCCACCCGGCGGTCACGGTCGAGCCCGAGCCGATCTTCGTACGGGACGGGCGGGTGGCCACCTCCGCGGGCGTCACCGCGGGCATCGACCTCGCGCTCGCCCTGGTCGAGGAGGACCTCGGCCGCGAGGCCGCGCTCACCGTGGCCCGCCATCTGGTGGTCTTCCTGCGCAGACCCGGCAACCAGGCCCAGTTCAGCGCCCAGCTCGCCGCCCAGACCGCCCGCCGCGAACCGCTCAGGGACCTCCAGGCCTGGATCGCCGAGCACCCGGACGGCGACCTGTCCGTCGAGTCCCTCGCCGCCCGGGCCCGGCTCTCGCCCCGGCACTTCGCCCGCGCCTTCCGGGCCGAGACCGGCGTCACGCCCGGCCGTTACGTCGACCGGATCCGCCTCGAACACGCCCGCCGGCTCCTGGAGGAGACCGCGCACGGCGTCGAGGAGGTCGCCCGCGCCGCCGGCTACGGCACCCCGGAGGCGATGCGCCGCGCCTTCGTCAAGGCGCTCGGCACCGCGCCCGCCGACTACCGCCGCCGTTTCCACGCACCCGTACGAGACCACGCACCCGTCAGCTGAAAGGAAGCGCACAGCATGCAGATCGCCGTCCTGCTCTACCCGGGGTTCACCACGCTCGACGCCGTCGGCGCGTACGAGCTCCTCGCCCGCCTCCCCGGCGCCGAGACCGTCTTCGTGGCCAAGGAGGCCGGACCGGTCCGCAACGACCAGGGCAGCCTCGCCCTGGTCGCCGACAAGACCCTCGCCGAGGTCCCGCGCCCGGACATCGTGCTCGTCCCCGGCGGCCCGGACGCCCGTACCGCCAAGGACGACCCGGAGATCCAGAACTGGCTGCGCACCGCCGACGCGACCAGCACCTGGACCACCTCCGTGTGCACCGGCTCGCTGCTGCTCGGCGCGGCCGGACTGCTCACCGGACGGCGCGCCACCACCCACTGGCTCGCCTACGAGGAGCTGAGCGCGCTCGGCGCCGAACCCACCGGCGAGCGCGTCGTCTTCGACGGCAAGTACGTGACGGCCGCCGGCGTCTCGTCCGGCATCGACATGGCGCTCCACCTCCTCGGCCGGATCGGCGGCGACGCGACCGCGCAGACCATCCAGCTGCTCACCGAGTACGACCCGCAGCCGCCGTACGACGCGGGCTCGCCCGAGAAGGCCCCGGCCGAGATCGTCGCCCAGTGGCGCGGCCGTTCCACGGACGAACTCGGCTAGCGGCCGGCTCAGCGCCCGTACGTGAACCGGGGCGCGCGCCGCTCCAGGAAGGCGGCGACCCCCTCCGCGGTGTCGCCGCTGCCGCGCGCCTGCTCCGCCCAGTGCTCGTCGCGGCCGGTCTGCCCGTCGGCGAACTCCTTGGCGGCGGACTGGGTGAGCAGCGAGCGGGAGACGAGCGTACGGGTGAACTCGGCGACCCGCTTGTCGAGTTCGCCCACCGGGTGGACCTCGTCCACCAGGCCGGTGCGCAGCGCCCGCTCGGTGTCGATCAACTCGCCCGAGAACAGCAGGTACTTGGCGGCCGAGGGCCCGACCAGGGCGGCCAGGCGACGGGTGGAGGAGGCGGGGTAGACGATGCCGAGCTTCGCCGGGGTGACGCCGAAGCGCGCGCCCTCCTCGGCGAACCGCAGGTCGCAGGCGGCGGCGAGCTGGCTGCCGCCGCCCACGCAGTAGCCGCGCACGGCGGCCAGGGTCGGCTTCGGGAAGGCGGCGAGTGCCTCCTCGGCGCGGACGGCGAGGGACTGCTGCTCGTCACCCGGCTCACGCAGCGCCGAGATGTCGGCCCCGGCGCAGAAGGTGTCGCCCGCGCCGGTGAGCACGAGCGCGCGCACCGCCGGGTCGGCGGCGAGCGGGGCGAGCAGCCCGGGCAGGGACCGCCACATGTCCGCCGTCATCGCGTTGCGCTTGGCGGGGTTGGCGATGACGAGGGTGGCGACCTCGTCGGCGATGTTCACGGTCAGCTGCGGCTCCATGCGCCGGATGCTATCCGGGGGCCCGCTACGTACGATCAAGAAGGGGGTGCGAGGAGGAGACGCCCATGGCCCGCGAGGACACCCCCGACCCGCCGCCCACGGAGGACCGGCCCACGGAGGACCACCCCACGGACGACCGGCCCACCGAGGGCCACCGCACGGGGGACCGGCCCATGGAGGACCTGGCCCGTGAGGGGAAGCGGCTCAGCCGCAGCTTCGGGTGGCTCGCCGCGCTCGGTGTGCTGCTCGTCATCGGCGGGATCGTCGGTCTGATCTACACCTGGGCGGCCACCCTCACCTCGATGCTGCTGTTCGGCTGGCTGCTGCTGATCGGTGGCGTGGTCGGTCTGCTGCACGCGATCGCGTCGCGCGGGACCGGCTCCTTCTGGCTCGCGGCGGTGGTCGCGGCGCTGAACATCGCCGCCGGTGTGGTGGTGATCCGGCATCCGGAGGGCTCGGCCGAGGCGCTGACCATGTTCGCCGCCCTGCTCTTCCTGACCGGCGGTCTGTTCCGGCTCGTGGGCAGCGTGGTGGTGCGCGGGCCGCAGTTCGGCTGGACCCTGTTGCAGGGCGCCTTCGGGCTGCTGCTCGGCCTCCTGGTGCTCTTCGACTGGCCCGACAGCAGCCGTTACGTGCTCGGGGTGTTCTTCTCGCTCGCGCTGCTCTTCGACGGCCTCGGCCTGATCGCGATGGGTGTCGGGGGACGCCGTATCGTCAGTATGGTCACACCAACGGCGCCGACGACGAAGGCGTCAGCGGGGGATCAGGAGTAGTCGAACAACTGACGTTGGCATACTCACCCGATCAGGAACCGGTCGATATCTGTCGACTTCTGGTCAGTATCCCGAGGTGCGGTGCCGGATTCCCAAGACTCGACCCGTGGCGACAATCGAGCACGAGGGCGGGAGCCGGACTATGGAGAGCCGCGGGAGCGTCCCCGCCCGGCCACCGTCCTACGAAGGGGTCTGGCGCTTCACCGCTCCCGCGGTCGACGTGTCCGTGCCGCAGGCCCGGCACGCCGTCCGCGACCTGTTGGTCCGGCAGAGCGTCCCGGTGCACGACGACACCGTGCAGGGACTGCTCCTCATCGTCTCCGAACTGGTCACCAACGCGGTGAAGCACGCCGCGCTGCTCTCCCCGGAGATAGCGGTCGAGGTGGCCATCGGGGCGGAGTGGGTCCGGGTGTCCGTCGAGGACAACCACCCCTACCGCCCCAAGGCCCTGGAGGCCGACTGGGGCCAGACCGGCGGCCGCGGGCTGCTCCTCGTCCGGGAGATCGCCCGCGAGGCCGGCGGCGCCTGCGACGTCGAGCACACCGCGAGCGGCGGCAAGATCATCTGGGCGGCGCTGCCGCTCAACCCGTTCGTGCCGGGTCAGGCCCCGGTCGGGCCCCTGGCCCAGGCCGCCCAGGTCCAGGCCGCCGCCCAGGTCCAGGTTCAGGGCCAGGTCCAGACCCCGGTTCCGACGGTCCAGACCCAGCCCCAGGTTCAGCCCCAGCCGCAGACTCAGGCCGTGGTCACCAGCCGCCGGCCTGACCCGTCAGCTCCCTGATCGCCGGGCGCGCCGCGTCGAGCACCGTCATGAACCAGGCGGAGAACGGCGCGGCCTTGTGGCGCTCGGCCAGCTCGGCCGCGGTCACGAAGGCGGTCTCCTCGACCTCCTCCGGGTCCGGCCGCGGCCCCGACTGCACCAGGCCGACGAAGAGGTGGTTGAACTCCTGCTCCACCAGGCCCGAGGCCGGGTCCGGGTGGTTGTAGCGGACCGTGCCGGCCGCCGCGAGCAGCGAGGGCGAGACGCCCAGCTCCTCGAAGGTGCGCCGGGCGGCCGCCGCGAACGGGGCCTCGCCCGGATAGGGGTGGCCGCAGCAGGTGTTGGACCACACGCCGGGGGAGTGGTACTTGCCGAGCGCGCGCCGCTGCAGCAGCAGCCGGCCCTCCTCGTCGAAGAGGAAGACCGAGAACGCGCGGTGCAGCTGCCCCGGCGCCTGGTGCGCGGAGAGCTTCTCCGCCGTGCCGATCGTGACGCCGTTCTCGTCGACCAGTTCGAGCATGATCGGCGCCTCGGCCTCGGTCGGCCGCACGCCGTTCGACGAGTTGTGAGCCACGGTGGCTGATGTGGTCGGCATACCCATCCTTCGGTTTCGGTCCTGGCCCTCGCGGGCCACCTCAGTCTGCCGTACAAAACCGGCTTGTCCGTACTTCGGAGGCCGGACATGGCCGCTCCCACCGCACCGGAGTACACCCCGGTGCGACGGGAGCGGCGACCTCGTCAGACCCCGAAAGCCGCGGGATACGTGATCGTGCCCCTGGCCACGGCGCCGGAACCCTCCACATCGAGCGCCATCATGGCCTCGTCCGGGACCTCGAAGGGTGGCCGGATTCCATACGCGGACGCGCGTGCGAAGCCGAACCGTGGGTAGTACCCCGGATGGCCGAGCACCAGGACCAGCCGCTCTCCGCGCAGCCGCGCCGCGTCGAGCACCGCCCGTACGACGGCCTGCCCGGCCCCGGTCCGCTGGTGCTCGGGAGCCACCGCGACCGGCGCGAGCGCCGCCGCCGGGACGCCGTCGACCCGGCACCGGGTGATCAGCGCGTACGCGGCGACCGTGCCGTCCGGAGCCTCCGCCACGTACGAGAGGCCGGGCAGCCAGGCGTCCCCGTCGGTGCGCAGGGCGTCGACGAGCCCCGCCTCCTCCGGGGTGGGGAAGGCCGCCGCGTTGATCGCCCGTACGAGAGGGATGTCCGCCGCGGTCTCCTCACGGGTCCGCCAGCGCGGGTCGGCGGGCCGGAGCACGAAGCCGGTGTACCCGTAGTCGCCGCCGTGCGCGCGCCGCATCGCGATCTCGGCCCGCGCCGCCGCGACGGCCTCGGCCATGCCGGGCACGGAGGTGTCCGCCGCGTCGGCGTGCCGCGCGAGCGGGCCGTAGTACTCGTCCCAGTCGCTCTCGGGCTGCGGGACGGTGCCGAGGACGTGGTAGCCGGCCGCGACGGCCGCCGCCGCGTTCGCGGTGACGCTACGGAGCGGGTAGTGCTCCTCCCAGAAGGCCCGGGCCTCGGGCGCCGGCTCCGAGCTCGTCCACACGCACTCGGTGAGCACGAGCGTGCCGCCGGGCGCGAGCAGCCGGCGCCACTCGGCGAGCGCCCGGTCGAAGCCGAGCACGAAGACCGAGCTCTCGGCCCAGACCAGGTCGAAGGACCCGTCGGGCAGTTCGGCCGGCGCGCCCATGTCGGCGCGGAGGGTACGGACGCGGTCGTCGAGCCCGCGTACGGCGGCGGCCGCCCGCAGTTCGGCCAGGAACGGCTCGTGCAGATCGACCGCGGTCACCTCGGCGCCCGCCTCGGCGGCGAGCAGCAGGGCGGAGCGGCCGGGGCCGCAGCCCAGGTCGAGCACGCGCGGGCGCTCGGGCAGCGGGCCCGCGAGCGCGAGCAGCCGGCGGGTGGTGGCGTCGGAGCCGGGGCCCTGCCGCGGGAGACCGTGGTGCAGGGCGAAGAAGGCGTCGTGCAGCGCCTCGGTGGAGACGGTGTTGTCGTTGATGTCGGTGGAGTCGGTGATGTCGTTGTCGGACAACGTGGGAAACCCTTGGGTGTGAGGGTCCCGGCCGACGACAGGACGAGGTGAGGCGTCAGGTCAGCCGGAGACCCGGAGGTTGAGGGACGACCGGGCGCTGCCGCTGCGGGCAGCCTTCATCGCGACGGTCATCAACCTCAGCTCCTCTCACCGCACACGTACGACGTACGCCATGAGCCTAGCAACAACTCACAGGCAGAGCCTGGCCTCGTGCTCGGCATGACCGGCCGGCTCCAGCTGGAAGGTGCAGTGCTCGACGTCGAAGTGCGAGCCCAGGCAGCCCTGCAGATCGTGCAGCAGCTTCTCGTGCCCGATCGCGTCCAGGGTGTCCTGGCTGACGACCACGTGCGCCGAGAGCACCGGCATCCCCGAGGTGATCGTCCAGGCGTGCAGGTCGTGCACGTCCTCGACGCCCGGCAGGGCCAGGATGTGCGCCCGTACCTCCGCCATGTCGACGCCCTTGGGGGCGGACTCCAGGAGCACGTCCAGGGTCTCCCGCAGCAGCTTGACCGTGCGGGGCACGATCATCAGGCCGATCACGATCGAGGCGATCGGGTCCGCGTACTGCCAGCCGGTGAGCAGGATGATGCTGGCGGCGACGATCACCGTCACCGAGCCGAGGGCGTCGGCGAGCACCTCCAGATAGGCGCCGCGCACGTTCAGGCTCTCCTGCTGGCCGCGCATCAGCAGCGACAGGGAGACGATGTTGGCCACCAGGCCGATCACGGCGAAGGCGATGGCCAGTCCGCCGCGGGTGTCGGCCGGCTCGATGAACCGCTGGATCGCCTCGTAGAGGACGTAGCCGCCGACGCCGAGCAGGAGCAGACAGTTGGCGAGCGCGGCGAGGATCTCGGCCCGCGCGAAGCCGAAGGTGCGGTTTCCGGTGGGCGGCCGGTTGGCGAAGTGGATGGCGAGCAGCGCCATCCCGAGGCCGAGGGCGTCGGTCGCCATGTGCGCCGCGTCCGCGATCAGCGCGAGCGAGTCGGCGACCATGCCGCCGACGATCTCCACCACCATCACGGAGAGCGTGATGCCGAGTGCGATCCGCAGTCGGTTCCTGTAGGCCAGGGCCGCGGTGCCGGTCGGCGGCGGCCCGCCGTGGCTGTGTCCGTGGTCGTGTCCAGCCCCCATGACAAGGCCTCCCGGGTCGTGTCGGCTACCTGCTCGGTGATGTCTCCGATTCGCCAGTGAACTACGGGTGGGGGGTATGTGCAACACGGTACTGAACACCGTTGTCAACTGCTCTGACCTGCGGTTATGTGAACCGGACTGCGAGTGGCCGAAACCACCCCCAGGAGGGAGCGCGGTCGCGGTTTGTCGCCCGGACGGGGGATCGCCCATGATGATCTCTCCAGCACCTGGCGTACCCGCGCGGACACGGGGCGGCATGGGGGAGACCGTCCCGCGAAACCTCGGTGAACTCGTGCTTCCGTCATCCGATAGCCTCAGCCGACGTGCCGCCGCCGGTGCCGGGCCGCCTCGCCGCGTCCGCAGCCGTGCCGGGGCCCCGCCGGCCCGTCCGCCAGCTCCAAGGAGTGAGTTCGCCCTGTCGACCGCCATCCTCACCGGTCCGCCGGTACCCGGATCGTCGCTCGACGCCGATCTGCGGTCCCTCGGCTTCACCGTCGAGACCGCGTCCGGCCCCCACGAGACCGGCGCCCTGCTGGCCCGTGTCCCCGCCGGACAGCGCGTCGCCCTCGTGGACCCCCGCTTCGTCGGGCACCTCCACGCGCTGCGGCTCGCGCTGACCGACCCCCGCTTCCCGGCCGCCGCCGCGCCCGGCGCGCTCACCGCGCAGCCCGAGGCCCGCCAGGCCCTGGCCCGCGCCCTCGACCGGGAGACGGGCCCCGAGGCCGCGCCCGCCGGGCCCGCCGCCGGCGGCGACCAGGCGCTCGCCGTCAGCCTCCCCGACACCCTCGCCGACGCGCTCGACGCCGACGGCGTGGCCGTGCACCGGCCCCTGTTCGGCACCCTCGTCGCCACCGTGCCCGAAGGACCGGAGGCCCGCCACGAGGCCCGGGCCGCCGTCGAGGCCGTCGACGACGAAGCCGTACGCCTGAAGTCGGCCGTCAAGGCCCACGACGGCTTCTTCACCACCTTCTTCATCAGCCCGTACTCGCGCTACATCGCCCGCTGGTGCGCGCGCCGCGGTCTGACCCCCAACCAGGTCACCACCGCCTCCCTGCTCACCGCGCTGCTCGCGGCCGGCTGCGCCGCCACCGGCGACCGCGCCGGCTACATCGCGGCCGGCGTGCTGCTCCTGGTCTCCTTCGTCCTCGACTGCACCGACGGGCAGCTCGCCCGCTACTCCCTGCAGTACTCGACGATGGGCGCCTGGCTCGACGCCACCTTCGACCGCGCCAAGGAGTACGCCTTCTACGCGGGCCTCGCGCTCGGCGCGGCCCGCAACGGCGACGACGTCTGGGCGCTCGCGCTCGGCGCCATGATCCTCATGACCTGCCGGCACGTCGTGGACTTCTCCTTCAACGAGGCCAACCACGACGCCACCGCCAACACCAGCCCCACCGCCGCCCTCTCCACCCGGCTCGACAGCGCCGGCTGGACCGTCTGGGCCCGGCGCATGATCATCCTGCCGATCGGCGAGCGCTGGGCGATGATCGCCGTGCTCACCGCCGTCACCAGCCCCCGGATCGTCTTCTGGGCGCTGATCATCGGCTGCGCCTTCGGCGCCTGCTACACCACGGCCGGCCGGGTGCTGCGTTCCGTGACCCGCAAGGCCAGGCGCACCGACCGGGCCGCCCAGGCCCTGGCCGACCTCGCCGACTCCGGGCCGCTCGCCTCGGGCGTCGCCCGGCTGTTCCGCCGCAGTCGCGCCCGGGGCCTCGTCGCGCCGGCGTTCGCGCTGCTCGGCGCGGCCTGCGTGCTTGTCTGCGCCGCCGTGACCGGCCCCGGCTGGGCGACGGTGGGCGCCGCCGTCGCGTACGCCTTCTTGGCCGGGCAGGCCGTCGCCGCCCCCCTCAAGGGCGCGCTCGACTGGCTCGTCCCCCCGGTCTTCCGCGCCGCCGAGTACGGCACCGTGCTCGTCCTCGCGGCCCAGGCGGACGCCGCTCAGGCCCTTCCCGCGGCGTTCGGGCTGGTCGCGGCGGTCGCCTACCATCACTACGACACGGTGTACCGCATTCGCGGCGGCACCGGCGCGCCGCCCGCCTGGCTGGTGCGCACCGTCGGCGGCCACGAGGGACGCACGCTCGTGGTGGCCGCGCTCGCCGCACTCCTCGCGGACCGTGGCGACGACTTCACCCGGGCCCTCACCGCACTCGCGGTCGCCGTGGGTCTCGTGGTGCTCGCGGAGTCCATCCGCTTCTGGGTCTCCTCCGGAGCACCCGCCGTACATGACGAAGGAGAAACAGCATGATCGGCCTCGTACTGGCAGCCGGTGCCGGACGGCGTCTGCGCCCCTACACCGAGACGCTTCCGAAGGCCCTCGTGCCCGTGTCCGGCGAGGGCACCGAGAACGAGCTGACCATCCTCGACGGCACGCTCAAGAACTTCGCCGAGATCGGCCTCACCGAGGTCGCCATCGTCGTCGGCTACCGCAAGGAGGCCGTCTACGACCGCAAGGACGCCCTGGAGGCCAAGTACGGCCTTCAGATCACCCTCGTCGACAACGACAAGGCCGAGGAGTGGAACAACGCCTACTCCCTGTGGTGCGCGCGTGAGGTCCTCAAGCGCGGTGTGATCCTCGCCAACGGCGACACCGTCCACCCGGTCTCCGTCGAGCAGACCCTGCTCGCCGCCCGCGGGAACGGCCAGAAGATCATCCTCGCCCTCGACACGGTGAAGAACCTCGCCGACGAGGAGATGAAGGTCGTCACCGCCGACGGCAAGGGCGTCCAGAAGATCACCAAGCTGATGGACCCGGCCGACGCCACCGGCGAGTACATCGGCGTCACCCTCATCGAGGCCGAGGCCGCCGAGGAGCTCGCCGACGCGCTGAAGGCCACCTTCGAGCGCGACCCCGACCTCTACTACGAGGACGGCTACCAGGAACTGGTCAACCGCGGCTTCACCGTCGACGTGGCCCCCATCGGCGACGTCACGTGGGTCGAGATCGACAACCACGACGACCTCGCGAAGGGCCGTGAGATCGCGTGCCAGTACTGACCCGGCTCATCCCCTCGCCGGTCGTCGTCGACATCCGCGGCGGAGCGCTGGACGACCTGTCCGCGCTCCTCGCGGACCAGCGGATCTCCAGCAACGGCCGGATCGCCATCGCCATCAGCGGCGGCTCCGGCCTGAAGCTGCGTGACCGCTTCGCCCCCGAGCTGCCGGACGCCGACTGGTACCCGGTGGCCGGCGGCACCATCGACGAGGCCGTCCGGCTCGCCGACGCCATGCGCGGCAAGCGCTACGACGCGGTCGTGGCGCTCGGCGGCGGCAAGATCATCGACGTGACCAAGTACGCGGCGGCCCGGGTCGGGCTGCCGCTGGTGGCCATCGCCACCAACCTGTCGCACGACGGCATCTGCTCGCCGATCTCCACCCTGGACAACGACAACGGGCGCGGCTCCTACGGCGTGCCCACCCCGATCGCGCTGGTCATCGACCTCGACGTGATCCGGGACGCACCGGTCCGCTTCGTCCGCTCCGGCATCGGCGACGCCATCTCCAACCTCTCCGCGATCGCCGACTGGGAGCTGTCCCACCGCGAGACCGGCGAGAAGGTCGACGGCCTGGCCGCCGCCATGGCACGCAGCGCCGGCGAGGCCGTGCTCCGCCACCCCGGCGGCGTCGGTGACGACGACTTCCTCGTCACCCTCTCCGAGGGCCTGGTGATGTCCGGCATCGCCATGTCGATCAGCGGCGACAGCCGCCCCTCCTCGGGCGCCTGCCACGAGATCAGCCACGCCTTCGACCTGCTCTTCCCCACCCGGGCGGCCAGCCACGGCGAGCAGTGCGGCCTCGGCGCGGCCTTCGCCATGCACCTGCGCGGGGCCCGCGAGGAGTCCGCGCAGATGGTCGACACCCTGCGCCGGCACGGCCTGCCGGTGCTGCCCGAGGAGATGGGCTTCACCGTCGACGAGTTCGTCCGGGCCGTCGAGTTCGCCCCGCAGACCCGGCCGGGCCGCTTCACCATCCTCGAGCACCTCGACCTGTCCACAGACCAGATCAGGGACGCGTACGCCGACTATGCAAAAACCATCGGTAGCTGAGCTCCGACCGGTCGTCCACCCCCCGGGTGTGAAGGACCGGCGGAGCGGCGAACACTGGGGCGGCCGCCTGTACATGCGGGAGATCTCGCTGCGGATCACCCGCCACCTGGCGAACACCCGGGTCACGCCCAACCAGCTGACCTATCTGATGACGCTGTCCGGCGTCCTCGCCGCCCCCGCGCTGCTCATCCCCGGGATCTGGGGCGCCGTGCTCGGCGTCCTCGCCGTCCAGGGCTATCTGCTGCTCGACTGCGTCGACGGCGAGCTGGCCCGCTGGAAGAAGCAGTACTCGCTGGCCGGCGTCTACCTGGACCGGGTCGGCGCCTACCTGTGCGACGCGGCCGTGCTCGTCGGCTTCGGCCTGCGCGCCGCCGACCCGTGGGGGAGCGGCCGGATCGACTGGCTGTGGGCCTTCCTCGGCACCCTGGCCGCCCTCGGCGCCATCCTGATCAAGGCGGAGACCGACCTGGTCGGCGTCGCCCGCCACCAGAACGGGATGCCGCCGGTCAAGGAGGCGGCGTCCGAGCCGCGCTCCTCCGGCATGGCGCTGGCCCGCCGGGCCGCCGGCGCGCTCAAGTTCCACCGGCTGATCCTGGGGATCGAGGCCTCCCTCCTCATCCTGGTCCTCGCGATCGCGGACCAGGTCCGGGGCGACCTGTTCTTCTCCCGGCTCGGCGTCGCCGTGCTCGCCGGCATCGCGCTGCTGCAGACCGTGCTGCACCTGGTCTCGATCCTGGCCTCCAGCAGGCTCAAGTGAGGACGGCCACCATGACCAGGCCGATGAAGCTGGGCGCGGTCGTCATCACCATGGGCAACCGCCCGGACGACCTGCGCGCCCTCCTCGACTCGGTCGCCCGGCAGCAGGGCGAACCGGTCGAGGTGGTCGTGGTGGGCCAGGGCGTGGAGGTCACCGGGCTGCCCGCGGGCGTCCGCTCGGTGACCCTCCCGGAGAACGTCGGCATCCCGGCCGGCCGCAACATCGGCATCGAGGCCTTCGGGCCCGGCGGCAGCGACGTGGACGCCCTGCTGTTCCTGGACGACGACGGCCTGCTCGCCAACGACGACACCGCGGAGCTGATCCGCCAGGCCTTCACGGCCGACCCGCGGCTCGGCATCATCAGCTTCCGGATCGCCGACCCGGAGACCGGCCGCACCCAGCGCCGGCACGTGCCGCGGCTGCGCGCCTCGGACCCGATGCGCTCCTCGCGCGTCACCACCTTCCTCGGCGGCGCCAACGCGGTGCGCACCAAGGTCTTCGCCGAGGTCGGCGGACTGCCGGACGCGTTCTTCTACGCGCACGAGGAGACCGATCTCGCCTGGCGGGCCCTCGACGCCGACTGGATGATCGATTACCGTTCCGACATGGTGCTGCTGCACCCCACCACCCCGCCGTCCCGGCACGCGACGTACCACTTCAACGTGGCCCGCAACCGAGTGTGGCTGGCCCGCCGCAATCTTCCCGCACCCCTGGTGCCGGTCTATCTCGGCGTCTGGCTGCTGCTCACGCTGGCGCGGCGGCCCTCCGTACCGGCCCTCAAGGCGTGGTTCGGCGGATTCCGGGCGGGCTGGCGGATCCCTTGCGGTCCGCGGCACCCCATGAGGTGGCGTACGGTGTGGCGGCTGACCCGACTGGGACGCCCGCCCGTCGTCTGACATCGTGGTACCCGACTTGCCGCGCATCCCGAACACGAAAGTTTCGACTGTGAGTGACACATCCCAGGACGGTGGGGTCGTGACGAGCGCCCGACCGTCCGCCGACAGCGGCCTGAGCCCGGCCGAGCTGGCGGCGAAGTACGGACTCTCCGTCAGCGGGGCCCGGCCGGGCCTCGTGGAGTACGTCCGCCAGCTGTGGGGCCGGCGCCACTTCATCCTGGCCTTCTCGCAGGCGAAGCTCACCGCCCAGTACAGCCAGGCCAAGCTCGGCCAGCTGTGGCAGGTGGTGACCCCGCTCCTGAACGCCGGTGTCTACTTCCTGATCTTCGGTGTGATCATCGGCGCGGACCGCGGCATGTCACGGTCGGTGTACATCCCGTTCCTGGTGACGGGCGTGTTCGTGTTCACCTTCACCCAGAGCTCCGTGATGGCCGGCGTCCGCGCCATCTCCGGCAACCTGGGCCTGGTGCGGGCCCTGCACTTCCCCCGGGCCTCGCTGCCCATCTCCTTCGCGCTCCAGCAGCTCCAGCAGCTGCTGTTCTCGATGGTGGTGCTCGTCGCCGTCGCCGTGGCCTTCGGCAGCTACCCCTCGCTCAGCTGGCTGCTGGTCCTCCCGGCGCTGCTGCTGCAGTTCGTGTTCAACGCGGGCCTCGCCCTGATCGTGGCGCGGATGGGTGCCAAGACGCCCGACCTCGCGCAGCTGATGCCGTTCATCATGCGCACCTGGATGTACGCGTCGGGCGTCATGTTCTCGATCCCGGTGATGCTGGAGGACAAGCCGGCCTGGATCGCGGACCTGCTCCAGTACAACCCGGCCGCGCTGCACATGGACCTCATCCGGTTCGCGCTGATCGACGGCTACGGCGCGTCCAACCTGCCGCCGCACGTCTGGTTCGTCACCCTCGCCTGGTCCCTCGTGATCGGCCTGGGCGGCTTCGTCTACTTCTGGAAGGCCGAGGAGAGGTACGGCCGTGGCTGACAGCGACCGGGGCCGGATCCCCACCGTCATCGCGGACAACGTCCACATCGTCTACCGGGTCAACGGCGGCGCCGGCGGCAAGGGCAGCGCCACCGCGGCCCTCAGCCGCATCATCCGGCGCCGCAAGGGCCAGACCGAGCGCGGGGTGCGCAAGGTGCACGCCGTCCGCGGCGTGTCCTTCACCGCCTACCGCGGCGAGGCCATCGGCCTCATCGGCAGCAACGGCTCCGGCAAGTCGACCCTGCTGCGCGCCATCGCCGGCCTGCTGCCCACCGAGAGCGGCAAGGTCTACACCGACGGCCAGCCCTCGCTGCTCGGCGTCAACGCCGCGCTCATGAGCGACCTCACCGGTGAGCGCAACGTGATCCTCGGCGGCCTCGCCATGGGCATGAGCCGCGAGCAGATCAAGAACCGCTATCAGGACATCGTCGACTTCTCCGGCATCAACGAGAAGGGCGACTTCATCTCGCTGCCGATGCGGACCTACTCGTCCGGCATGGGCGCCCGGCTCCGCTTCGCCATCGCCGCCGCCAAGCAGCACGACGTCCTCATGATCGACGAGGCCCTGGCGACCGGCGACCGCAAGTTCCAGAACCGCTCCGAGGCCCGCATCCGCGAGCTGCGCAAGGAGGCCGGCACGGTCTTCCTGGTGAGCCACAACAACAAGTCGATCCGCGACACCTGCGACCGCGTGCTCTGGCTGGAGAAGGGCGAGCTGCTCATGGACGGCCCGACCGACGAGGTCATCGCCGCCTACGAGCGCGAGACCGGCAAGTAGCACGGCCGGCGCCCCTGCGCGCGCCCCGCGCCACCACCGCCGCCCCCGCCGAACCGATCGGCGGGGGCGGCGGTGCGTTCACGGACGTCCGGTTTTCGCGCGTCGCGCGGCCACCCGGAATGTTCATGCGGTCAACATCGGGCAGGATGAGCGCATGGCAGCGATCCCGGGAGGAAAGACGTATCACCACGGCGACCTGCGCAACGCCCTCATCTGCGCCGCCGTCGGACTCGCCGGCGAAGGGGGGCCCGAACGCGTCGTCCTGCGCGAGGCCGCCCGCCGGGTGGGCGTCTCGCCCACCGCCGCCTACCGGCACTTCGAGGGCCGCGGCGAGCTCCTCGCCGCCGTCCGCGACCACGCCCGGCGGGCCCTCGCCGACTCCATGGAACGGGCCGCGGCCCGGATGCCCGGCGCCGACGACCCCGCCCTCGCCGCCGAGGCCCGGCTCGCCGCCCTCTGCCGCGGCTACGTGGCCTTCGCCGTCGAGCAGCCCGGCCTCTACCGTTCCGCCTTCGGCACCCCCCGTACCGAGGCCGCGGAGCCGGAGGCCCCGGCCGGCGAGGTACGCGCCTTCACCCTGCTCACCGACGCCCTGACCGCCCTCGGCGCCACCGCGCGCCCGCCGCGCGCCGCCCGGCCGGCCGCCGACGCCGCCGCGTGGTCGGCCGTGCACGGACTGTCGCTGCTGCTGCTCGAAGGGCCGCTGCGCCGGCTGCCCGCCCAGCGCCGGGACGACGTCGTCGACTCCACCCTCGCCATGGTCGTCTCCGGCACCCGCGTACCCTGACGCCCGGGCTGCCCACGGGCCGCCCCAGGGCGCGCCCAAGTCATGGTCAACAAGGTCAAGAACGGGTGAACTTCCGCCCGTACGGGGAAGGTTGACGTCGCGCCCGGCGTTGTCCACAGGCGCCCGGGCCCCCGACGCGGCATCCGGCCCCGTACAACGTAAGCTGTACCGGTCCGTTTCGCGGCAAGTGGGGCGATACCCCGCGGCGTCCGGGCCCCGGGCGGAGGGCCACGGGCAGGGCTCGGCGGCGTGTCCGAAATAGGATGGATTCGATCCGCGGTGTAGAACGGGAGATGTGACGGCCATGACGCAGAATCTCCAGCTCCACGAGGGTGTCGCCGTCCCCGCGTCGGGCAGCGGCCGGTGACCGGAATCCGGCAGGTGCGAGACCAGGACACCTCGCACGCCACTCTCGGCAAGGCCGCGGACGAGAACTTCCCCGTGGCGCCCTTCTTCCTGCCGCGCGCCTGGCGCGACGACCTGATGGCCGTGTACGGCTTCGCCCGGCTCGTCGACGACATCGGCGACGGCGACCTCGCCCCCGGCGGCGCGGACGCCCGGCTGCTCGGCGTCGCCCCCGAGCGGGCCGGCGACCGGCTCGCCCTCCTCGACGCCTTCGAGACCGACCTCCGGCGCGTCTTCGACCCCGCCGGCGACGGCCCGCACCACCCGCTGCTGCGCGCCCTCGTCCCCACCGTCGAGCGCTGCGGGCTGCCCCCCGAGCCGTTCCTCGGCCTGGTCGCCGCCAACCGGCAGGACCAGCTGGTCAGCCGGTACGAGACCTACGACGACCTGCTCGCCTACTGCGAGCTCTCCGCGAACCCGGTCGGCCGGCTCGTGCTCGGCATCACCGGCACCGCCACGCCCGAGCGGATCCGCCGCTCCGACGAGATCTGCACCGCGCTCCAGATCGTCGAGCACCTCCAGGACGTCGCCGAGGACCTGGCCCGCGACCGGGTCTATCTGCCGGCCGAGGACCTCAAGCGGTTCCACGTCACGGCCGACGACCTCGCCGCCCCCACCGCCGGGGCCTCCGTGCGCGCCCTGATCGCCTTCGAGGCCGGCCGGGCCCGCGACCTGCTCGACTCCGGAGCCCCGCTCGTCGGCAGCGTCCGCGGCCGGCTCCGGCTGCTGCTCGCGGGCTTCACCGGCGGCGGGTACGCGGCACTCGACGCGATCGCCGCCGCGGGCTTCGACGTCCTGCCCGGGCCGCCCAAGGCCGCCAAACCGAGTCTGATCCGCCGGGCGGGCGCCGTCCTGCTCACGGCGCGGAAAGAGGGGTGAGCCGCACCGTGGAGGTACAGTCCCAGCCGTCCGCGCCGGTCCAGGCCGCGTACAGCTACTGCGAGGCCGTGACCGGACAGCAGGCACGCAACTTCGCGTACGGGATCCGGCTGCTGCCGACCGAGAAGCGCCAGGCCATGTCCGCGCTGTACGCCTTCTCGCGGCGGGTCGACGACATCGGCGACGGGCCGCTCGCGCCCCCCGACAAGAAGGAGCGCCTGGAGGGCACCCGCGCGATCCTCGCCCGGATCCGCGCCGGCGAGATCGAGGAGGACGACACCGACCCGGTGGCCGTCGCCCTCGCCGACACCGCCCGCCGCTTCCCGGTCCCGCTCGAAGGCCTCGACGAGCTCATCGACGGCGTCCTCATGGACGTGCGCGGCGAGACCTACGAGACCTGGGACGACCTCAAGGTCTACTGCCGGTGCGTGGCCGGCGCCATCGGCCGGCTCTCGCTCGGCGTCTTCGGCACCCAGCCCGGCGCCGCCGGGGCCGACCGCGCGCCCGAGTACGCCGACACCCTCGGGCTCGCGCTGCAGCTGACCAACATCCTGCGCGACGTCCGCGAGGACGCCGGCAACGGGCGCACCTACCTGCCGGCCGACGACCTCGCCAAGTTCGGCTGCTCCGCCGGCTTCGCCGCCGACACCCCGCCGCCCGGCGCCGACTTCGCCGGCCTGGTCCACTTCGAGGTCCGCCGCGCCCGCGCCCTCTTCGCCGAGGGCTACCGCCTCCTCCCCATGCTCGACCGCCGCAGCGGCGCCTGCGTCGCCGCCATGGCCGGCATCTACCGCCGCCTCCTCGACCGCATCGAACGCGACCCCGAGGCCGTCCTCCGCGGCCGCGTCTCCCTCCCCGGCCGCGAGAAGGCCTACGTCGCGGTCCGCGGCCTCTCCGGCCTGGACGCCCGCCACATCTCCCGGCGCACGGTCAGGAGGCCGGCGTGAGCGACGGAGCAAGGGCCGGCCGCGCGTCCCGGACAACCCGCGGTACCCGTACCGCGTCACCGATCACGACGTTCCGAGGGGAGGCCGTATGACCGCCGATGACATCAGGGTCACCGGGGGAGCCACCGCCGCCGTGCGCGGGCACGGGGGGCGGCCGGCGCGGGCCGTTGTGGTCGGGGGTGGGCTGGCCGGGGTGACCAGTGCGCTGCAGCTGGCCGAGGCCGGGGTGCGGGTGACGCTGCTGGAAGGCCGGCCGCGGCTCGGCGGGCTCGCGTTCTCGTTCAAGCGCGGGGACCTCACCGTCGACAACGGGCAGCACGTGTATCTGCGCTGCTGCACCGCCTACCGCTGGTTCCTGGACCGGGTGGGCGGCGCGCACCTGGCGCCCGTGCAGCGGCGGCTCGACGTGCCCGTGCTCGACGTCGGGCGGCAGGCCGGACCGCGGCTCGGGCGGCTGCGGCGCGACGCGCTGCCCGTACCGCTGCATCTGGCGCGCAGCCTCGCCACGTATCCGCATCTGTCGCTCGGCGAGCGGGCCGGCGTGGCCCGGGCGGCGCTCGCGCTGCAGAAGCTCGACCCCGCCGACCCGGCCCTGGACGGCATCGACTTCGGCACCTGGCTCGGCCGGCACGGCCAGTCCGCCCGCGCCGTCGAGGCGCTGTGGGACCTAGTCGGCGTGGCCACCCTCAACGCCGTCGCGCCCGACGCCTCCATGGGTCTGGCCGCCAAGGTCTTCAAGACCGGCCTGCTGTCCGAGAACGGCGCCGCCGACATCGGCTGGGCCCACGTCCCGCTCGGCGAACTGCACGACACCCTCGCCCGCAAGGCCCTCGACGCCCTCGGCGTCCGCACCGAACTGCGCGCCAAGGCCGAGCGCATCACCCGCACCGACGACGGCCGCTGGACCGTGACGCTGCCGGGGGAGACCCTGGAGGCCGACGCCGTCGTCCTCGCCGTCCCCCAGCGCGAGGCCCACGAACTGCTGCCCGAGGGCGCCCTCGACGACCCCGACCGGCTCCTCGACATCGGCACCGCGCCCATCCTCAACGTGCACGTGATCTACGACCGCAAGGTGCTGCGCCGGCCCTTCTTCACCGCGATCGGCAGCCCCGTCCAGTGGGTCTTCGACCGCACCGAGTCCTCCGGACTCACCGGCCCCGGCCAGTACCTGGCGGTCTCCCAGTCCGCCGCCCAGGACGAGATCGACGAGCCCGTTGCCGTGCTCCGCGAGCGCTACCTCCCGGAGCTGGAGCGGCTGCTGCCCGCCGCCCGCGGCGCCGGCATCCGCGACTTCTTCGTGACCCGGGAGCGGACCGCCACGTTCGCCCCCACCCCTGGCGTCGGCCGGCTCCGCCCCGGCGCCCGCACCCGCGCGCCCGGCCTCTGTCTGGCCGGCGCATGGACCGCCACCGGCTGGCCCGCGACCATGGAGGGTGCCGTCCGCAGCGGCTTCAGCGCCGCGGGCGCCGCACTCTCCGCACTCGGCCGCCACTACGACCATCCGCTGCAGGAGGCGGCATGAGTGTGAGTACCGGAACCAGAGGAGAGACCGTGCCGACCGTGCCACCGGGGAATCCGGCTGTCGACACCGCGGACGTCGCCGCACTGCTGGAGCGGGGCCGCGCCCTGTCCACGCCCGTCATGCGGGCGGCCGTCGACCGCCTCGCGCCGCCCATGGACACCGTGGCCGCCTACCACTTCGGCTGGATCGACGCCCTGGGCCGCCCGACCGAGGGCGACAGCGGCAAGGCCGTGCGCCCCGCGCTCGCCCTGATCTCCGCCGAGGCCGCCGGCGCCGCCCCCGAGGTCGGCATCCCCGGCGCCGTCGCCGTGGAGCTCGTGCACAACTTCTCGCTGCTCCACGACGACCTCATGGACGGCGACGAGCAGCGCCGCCACCGCGACACCGTGTGGAAGGTGTACGGCCCCGCCCAGGCCATCCTGGTCGGCGACGCGCTGTCCGCCCTGGCCAACGAGGTGCTGCTCGAACTCGGCACCGTCGAGGCCGGCCGCGCCACCCGCCGGCTGACCACCGCCAACCGCAAGCTCATCGACGGCCAGGCACAGGACATCTCCTACGAGCACCGCGAGCGGGTTACCGTCGAGGAGTGCCTGGAGATGGAGGGCAACAAGACCGGCGCCCTGCTCGCCTGCGCCGCCTCCATCGGCGCCGTCCTCGCGGGCGCCGACGACCGCACCGCCGACAAGCTGGAGGAGTACGGCTACCACCTCGGCCTCGCCTTCCAGGCCGTGGACGACCTCCTCGGCATCTGGGGCGACCCGGACTCCACCGGCAAGCAGACCTGGTCCGACCTGCGCCAGCGCAAGAAGTCGCTGCCCGTCGTCGCCGCCCTCGCGGCCGGCGGCCCGGCCTCCGAGCGGCTCGGCGACCTGCTCGCCGCCGACGCCAAGAGCACCGACTTCGACTCGTTCTCGGAGGCCGAGTTCGCCGCCCGCGCCGCCCTCATCGAGGAGGCCGGCGGCCGGGAGTGGACCTCCCAGGAGGCCCGCCGCCAGCACGAGATCGCCATCGGCGCCCTGCACGACGTGGACCTCCCGGCCCACGTGCGGGACCAGCTGACGGCACTGGCCGATTTCGTCGTCGTACGGAAGAGATGATCACCATCGCTCTGATATGAGTGCGCAGTCGCCGGCCGGTGCCACCCGGCACCGGCCGACGGCAGACCCGAAGAAGCAGAAAGTACGCCCGAGTACACCGCCTGCACGAAGGGGAAGCCATGACAGCGACGACCGACGGAAGCGCCGGGGCCATGGGACCCCGAGCGGCCGCGGCCAGCACCACCACCACGACCACCACCGCGCCCGCGTTCACCTCGCAGGGCGCCCTCGACGAGGCCGCCGCCCGCGCGGCCGAACGCTCCGTCGCCCACCTCCTCGGCCGCCAGGACCCCGAGGGCTGGTGGAAGGGCGACCTGGAGACCAACGTCACCATGGACGCCGAGGACCTGCTCCTTCGCCGGTTCCTGGGCATCCTCGAACCGGAGACCGCCCGCGCCGCCGCCCTGCACATCCGCGGCGAGCAGCGCGCCGACGGCACCTGGGCCACCTTCCACGGCGGGCCCGCCGAACTCTCCGCCACCATCGAGGCCTACGTCGCCCTGCGGCTCGCCGGGGACGCCCCCGAGGATCCGCACATGGCCCGCGCCGCGGCCTGGGTCCGCGAGCAGGGCGGCATCGCCCGGGCCCGCGTCTTCACCCGCATCTGGCTCGCCCTCTTCGGCTGGTGGAGCTGGGACGACCTGCCGGAGCTCCCGCCCGAGCTGGTCTTCCTGCCGAGCTGGTTCCCGCTCAACATCTACGACTTCGGCTGCTGGGCCCGCCAGACGATCGTGCCGCTCACCGTCGTCTCCGCCCAGCGCCCGGTGCGGCCCGCGCCGTTCCCGCTGGACGAGCTGCACACCGACCCGGCCCGCCCCAACCCCGGCAAGCCCCTCGCCCCGGCGGCCAGTTGGGACGGCTTCTTCCAGCGCGTCGACAAGGGACTGCACCTCTACCGCAAGGTGGCCCCGCGCCGGCTGCGGAAGATCGCCATGAACGTCGCCGCCCGCTGGATCGTCGAGCGGCAGGAGAACGACGGCTGCTGGGGCGGCATCCAGCCGCCCGCCGTCTACTCGGTCATCGCCCTGCATCTGCTCGGCTACGACCTGCAGCACCCGGTGATGAAGGCCGGTCTGGAGTCCCTCGACCGCTTCGCCGTGTGGCGCGAGGACGGTGCCCGGATGATCGAGGCCTGCCAGTCCCCGGTCTGGGACACCTGCCTCGCCACCATCGCGCTCGCCGACGCGGGCGTACGGCCCGACCACCCGGCCCTGGTGAAGGCCGCCGACTGGATGCTCGGCGAGGAGATCGTCCGCAAGGGCGACTGGGCCGTGCGCCGGCCCGAACTCCCGCCGGGCGGCTGGGCCTTCGAGTTCCACAACGACAACTACCCGGACATCGACGACACCGCCGAGGTGATCCTCGCGCTGCGCCGCGTCGCGCACCCCGAGCCGGCCCGGGTGGACGCGGCCGTCCGCCGCGCCGCCCGGTGGACCGCGGGCATGCAGTCGAGGAACGGCGCCTGGGCGGCCTTCGACGCCGACAACACCAGCCCCTTCCCCAACCGGCTGCCGTTCTGCGACTTCGGCGAGGTCATCGACCCGCCCTCGGCCGACGTCACCGCCCACGTCGTGGAGATGCTCGCCTGGGAGGGCCGCGCCGACGAGCCTCGCGCCCGCCGGGGCATCGAGTGGCTGCTCGCCGAACAGGAGCCCGGCGGCGCCTGGTTCGGGCGCTGGGGCGTCAACTACATCTACGGTACGGGCTCGGTGCTGCCCGCGCTCACCGCCGCCGGGCTCGCCCGCAGCCACCCCGCGATCCGGCGGGCCGTCGACTGGCTGCGGTCCGTGCAGAACGACGACGGCGGTTGGGGCGAGGACCTCCGCTCGTACCGCGAGGAGCGCTGGATCGGGCACGGCGAGTCCACCGCCTCGCAGACCGCCTGGGCGCTGATCGCACTGCTCGCGGCCGGCGAGCGCGAGTCCGAGGCGGTCCGGCGCGGCATCGCCTGGCTGGCCGCCACCCAGCGCGAGGACGGCTCCTGGGACGAGCCCCAGTTCACCGGCACCGGCTTCCCCTGGGACTTCTCCATCAACTACCACCTCTACCGCCAGGTCTTCCCGCTCACCGCGCTCGGCCGCTATGTGAACGGGGAGCCGGCCCTGCCCGGCCGGGAGGCCCGCTGATGGGCGGCGAACCGGCCGCCGGAGCCGCCGGGGACACGGCAGCCGCCGTGCCGCCGCTCGTCGTCGCCTGCGCGCTCGGCATCGAGAAGCTGGCGCTGCGCAGCGGTGACCGGGGCGGGGCGCCCGCCCCGGTCACGGTGGTGCGCACCGGCATGGGCCCGGCGCACGCCCGGCGGACCGTCGCGCGCACCCTCGGCCGGGAGCCCTGGCGGGACGCCGCCGTCATCGCCTCCGGCTTCTGCGCGGGGCTCGCGCCCGGCATGCACCCCGGCGACCTGATCGTCGCCGAGGAGACCCGCGGCCCCGACGGCACCACCCCGTGCGTCGGCACCGACCTGCTCGTCAAGGCGCTCAGCCGGGCGCTGCCCGGCCGCACCGTCCACACCGGCCCGCTCACCGGCTCCGACCACGTGGTGCGCGGCCCCGAGCGGGCCGCGCTGCGGGCCGGCGGCGCGATCGCCGTCGACATGGAGTCGGCCGCCACCCTGAGCACCGCCATGGCCGCCGGAGCACGCCCGGTTGCGGCCGTACGGGTGGTCGTGGACGCTCCAGAACATGAACTGGTCCGGATCGGCACGGTGCGCGGGGGAATATCGGCCTTCCGTGTGCTGCGTGCGGTCCTGCCCGCATTCTTCGAATGGCACCGTTCTTTGCTGCTCCCCAGGAGGTGAACGAGTTATGGCCATGCCGCTCCGTCAGTCCATCCGGGTCGGGACCTATCTCTTCGAACAGAAGCTCCGCAAGCGGGACAAGTTCCCGCTGATCGTCGAGCTGGAGCCGCTCTTCGCGTGCAACCTCAAGTGCGAGGGCTGCGGAAAGATCCAGCACCCGGCCGGTGTGCTCAAGCAGCGCATGCCGGTGGCCCAGGCGGTCGGCGCCGTCCTGGAGTCCGGGGCGCCGATGGTGTCGATCGCCGGCGGCGAGCCGCTGATGCACCCTCAGATCGACGAGATCGTGCGCCAGCTGGTGGCCAAGCGGAAGTACGTCTTCCTGTGCACCAACGCCATGCTGCTGCGCAAGAAACTGGACAAGTTCACGCCCTCCCCGTATTTCGCCTTCGCGGTGCACATCGACGGGCTGCGCGAGCGGCACGACGAATCGGTGGCGAAGGAGGGGGTCTTCGACGAGGCCGTGGCGGCGATCAAGGAGGCCAAGCGGCGCGGCTTCCGGGTCACCACGAATTCGACCTTCTTCAACACCGACACCCCGCAGACGATCATCGAGGTGCTCAACTTCCTCAACGACGACCTGCAGGTCGACGAAATGATGATCTCGCCCGCCTATGCCTACGAGAAGGCTCCCGACCAGGAACACTTCCTGGGTGTCGAGCAGACCAGGGAACTCTTCAAGAAGGCGTTCGCGGGTGGAAACCGGCGCCGCTGGCGGCTGAACCACTCGCCGCTCTTCCTGGACTTCCTGGAGGGCAAGGCCGACTTCCCGTGCACCGCGTGGGCGATCCCCAACTACTCGCTCTTCGGGTGGCAGCGCCCCTGCTATCTGATGAGCGACGGCTACGTCCCGACGTACCGCGAGCTCATCGAGGAGACGGACTGGGACAAGTACGGCCGCGGCCGGGACCCGCGCTGCGCCAACTGCATGGCGCACTGCGGCTACGAGCCCACCGCCGTCCTCGCCACCATGGGCTCGCTCAAGGAGTCCCTCCGCGCGGTCCGCGAGACCGTCAACGGGAACCACGGGTGAGCGAGCGCGCCATGACCGGTGAGTTCGACCTGAAGGCGCTGCTCGCCGAGCGCGGCGGCGAGCGCTACGAGCTGCACGCCCGCCACCTCAACCACCAGCTCCCGCGGATGCTTCACACCATCGGCTTCGACCGGGTCTACGAGCGGGCCGAGGGCGCCCACTTCTGGGACGCCGACGGCAACGACTACCTCGACATGCTCGCCGGCTTCGGCGTCATGGGCCTGGGCCGGCACCACCCCGTCGTGCGGCAGGCCCTGCACGACGTGCTCGACGCCCAGCTCGCCGACCTCACCCGCTTCGACTGCCAGCCGCTGCCCGGACTGCTCGCCGAGCGGCTGCTCGCGCACAGCCCCCACCTCGACCGGGTCTTCTTCGGCAACAGCGGCACCGAGGCCGTCGAGACCGCCCTCAAGTTCGCCCGGTACGCCACCGGCCGGCCCAGGATCGTGTACTGCGCGCACGCCTTCCACGGCCTCACCACCGGCTCCCTCTCCGTCAACGGCGAGAAGGGCTTCCGGGACGGCTTCGCGCCGCTGCTCCCCGACACGGCGATCGAGCTCGGCGACCTCGACGCCCTGGAGCGGGAGCTGCGCAAGGGCGACGTGGCGGGCTTCGTCGTCGAGCCCATCCAGGGCAAGGGCGTGCACGAGACCCCGCCCGGCTTCCTGCGCGCCGCCCAGGAGCTGCTTCACCGGCACGGCGCGCTGCTGATCGCCGACGAGGTGCAGACCGGCCTCGGGCGGACCGGCGACTTCTACGCGTACCAGCACGAGGACGGGGTCGAACCCGACCTGGTGTGCGTCGCCAAGGCGCTCTCCGGCGGCTATGTGCCGGTGGGGGCCACCCTGGGCAAGGACTGGATCTTCAAGAAGGTCTACTCCTCGATGGACCGGGTCCTCGTCCACTCGGCCAGCTTCGGCGCGAACGCGCAGGCCATGACCGCCGGGCTCGCGGTGCTCTCGGTCATGGAGGCCGAGGACACCGTGGCGCACGTGCGCCGGACCGGCGACCTGCTCGCCGGCCGGCTGCGCGAGCTGGTCCCGCGCTACGAGCTCCTGAAGGAGATCCGCGGCCGCGGGCTGATGATCGGCATCGAGTTCGGCCGCCCGACCTCGCTCGGCCTGCGCAGCCGCTGGACCATGCTCCAGGCGGCCCGCAAGGGGCTCTTCGCCCAGATGGTCGTGGTGCCGCTGCTCCAGCGCCACCACATCCTGACCCAGGTGTCGGGGGACCATCTGGAGGTGATCAAGCTGATCCCGCCACTGGTCGTCGACGAAGCGGACGTGGAGCGCTTCGTGACCGCCTTCACGGCGGTGATGGACGACGCCCACGCGGGCGGCGGACTGATGTGGGACTTCGGAAAGACGCTGGTCAAGCAGGCGGTCGCACAGCGCTGACCGGATTCCGGCGTCCCCCGGGGCGCGGGATTTGCCTCTGAGGCAAGAAAGTTGCCTCAGAGGCACAATCCTGGCGCAATGGACGCATGGACCACGTCACCGACGTCGTGCCGGACGTCGCTCCGCAGCTGCGGGCCCTGCGCCGCCGGCGCGGGCTCACCCTGGAGGCGGCCGCCCAGCGCGCCGGGCTCTCGCCCGCCCATCTGTCGCGCCTGGAGACGGGGAACCGGCAGCCCTCGCTGCCGATGCTGCTCGCGCTCGCCCGTATCTACGGTACGACGGTCTCCGAGCTGCTCGGCGAGGCACCACCGGAGCGCGACCCGGTCGTGCGGGCCGGTCGCTCCGAGCCGGTCGAGGCCGACGGCTGGATCTACCGGCAGGCCGGCGGCGCGGGCCGCGCCATGCAGGCGCTGCGCGTCCACGTCCCGTACGCCACCAGCGCGGACATCGTGCGGGTCCATCCCGGCGAGGAGTGGATCCATGTCCTGGAGGGGCGGGTCAGGCTCGCGCTCGGCGACGCCGTGCACGTGCTCGATCCCGGGGACAGCGCGCACTTCGACTCGCTTACCCCGCACCGGATCGGCGCCGCGACGCAGGCCGGGGCCGAGCTGCTGTTCGTCCACACCCTGATGCAGAGCCCCGCCGCCGAGCTGTGCCTCGGCGGCGGGACCCCGCATCGACGCTGAGGTCTAGAAAGGACCGACATGTCCGAGAAGTCCGTACCGGTCACCGGCGAGGAGCGCGGTGAGGGCAAGTTCCCCAAGGGTCTGGTGCTCCGGCTCTTCGCCTATCTGGTCGCCGGCCACGTCTTCGCCGCGTTCCTCTATCTGCTCTTCTCCATGGGCGGGAAGTAGCCCCGACCTGAGGGGTTACGCCTCGGTGAGCAGCCGCCCGCGCAGCCGCTCCCGGGTCTCCGGGGCGAGCCGCAGCCCCTCCGCCAGATAGACGTCGACCGAGCCCCAGCTCTCCTCGATGGTCCCGAACGCGGCCCGCAGATACTCCACCCGCGCGTCGAACAGCGGCGCCAGCAGCTCCATCACCTCCGGCGACATCCCGTCCGGGGCGGTGGAGCTGCGCTGCACCTTGTAGCGGCGGTGCGGGGCGTTGGACTTCACGTAGTCCGCCTCGATCGCCTCGTGCTCGACGCCGACCGCGAGCAGCGAGATCGCGATCGCCAGACCGGCCCGGTCCTTGCCGGCCGCGCAGTGCATCAGGGCGGGGACGCTGTCCTCGGCCATCGCGTGCAGGATCCGGCTGTGCTCGGCGGTCCGCTCGACGATCATCTTCCGGTACGAGTCGGACATCCGGGCCGCGGCCTTGCCGTCGCCCAGGATCCCGCGCAGCTGGTCCAGGTCGCCGTCGCGGACCAGCTTCCAGAACTCCTTGCCGTCGGCCGGGTCGTTGAGCGGTATGTTCACATTTCGCACGCCCGGGAGCTCGACGTCCGCGCCCTCGATCCGCCGGTCGGCCTCGTTGCGGAAGTCGAAGACCGTGTGCAGCCCCAGCGTGGTGAGGAAGGCCGCGTCCTCGGCGGTGGCGTGCGCCAGGTGACCGCTGCGGAAGAGGTGCCCGGGGCGCACGGACCGGCCGTCCACGGTCGGCAGTCCGCCCAGATCGCGGAAGTTGCGTACGCCGGTGAGTTCGGGCTCGGTCGTCGCTCGCGTCACGGTTGCTCCTGCTCTCGAGATCGGTTCCTGCGGCAATCATCATGGCTGGCGGGCCGCGTGGGCACCCCATCGGGATGGAATGGGCGATCTGTCCGTATTGAGCGATTGGATATAACGCGCCCTGGTTGCAGGGGAGATGGGATCCGCGGCGTGAGCAGCGTCATAGACGTGACGGACCGTGCCTGATCGTCTTTTCCAAATTCCCCCCGGCAAAGGGAAATCGAGGGACCGTCATCGACGGAGGGTCACCGGAATTCCGGACGGATATCACGGAATTCGAGATCGAATGGAACCGGCGGCTTGTTCCGCTCGTCCCCGCTCGTCTAGCGTCGCGCTCACTCCGGACGGACCGCCTAATCCTGCCGCCGACCGGAATCCGCACTCACCCGTAGACGGCAGGAGCGGGGGACCCAGGTAAGTCGCCGATCCCTCGGAGAGAAGGACGGCTCGGGGTGAAGCCGCGCGACCGCGCGGCCGGACATCTCCAGTCCGAACCCGACAGCTCACCTCGCAGGCGACGGAGAGGAAACCGCCATGCCCGCGAAGGGTAAGCACCGCCGTACCAAGGCCAACCCGATCACCCGCGGGTTCGTGGCCGCCGGCGCCGGAGGCGCCGTCGTCGCCCTCCCGCTGATCGGCGCGACCGGCGCGCACGCCGCCGAGCAGGCCGCCCCCGCCGCCCGCCCGGCCGTCGCCGCCGTGGCGCCCGCCGCCGTCACCCCCGCCAAGGCCCCGGCCGCCAAGGGCACGAGCTACACCGTCGTGCGCGGCGACTACCTGTCGAAGATCGCCACCGAGCACCACCTGGCCGGCGGCTGGCAGAAGCTCTACCGCGACAACCGCCAGGTCGTCGGCGAGAACCCCTCGCTGATCCTGCCCGGCATGAAGCTCACCCTCGGCGCCAAGAACACCGCCAAGGCCGCGCCCGCTCACCAGGCCGCCCCCGCGCCGAAGGCCGCGCCGAAGAGCTCCGCCAAGAACGGCGACACCGCGCCGAGCCGCGCCTCCCGCGGCAGCGAGCGCACCGCGGCCCCGGCCGCCGCCGACTCCTCCTCGTCCTCCGCCGAGTCCGCCTCGGTCGGCGCGACCTCCTCCTCCGGCTGGGTCGCCCCGGTCAGCGGCGGCATCTCCACCCCGTACCGCGCCTCCGGCTCCATGTGGTCCTCCGGCTACCACACCGGTGTCGACTTCATCGCCTCCACCGGCACCACCGTCCGCGCGGTCGGCCCCGGCACCGTCTACTCCGCCGGCTGGGGCGGTGCCTACGGCAACCAGGTCGTCATCCAGCACGCCGACGGCACCTTCTCGCAGTACGGCCACCTCTCCTCGCTGTCCGTCTCCGCCGGCCAGACCGTGAGCGGCGGCCAGCAGATCGGCCTCTCCGGCGCCACCGGCAACGTCACCGGTCCGCACCTGCACTTCGAGATCCGCACCGGGCCGGACTACGGCTCCGACATCGACCCGCTGGCCGTCCTGCGCCAGCACGGCGTGAGCATCTGACGCCACGTCGGCAATCCGACGCGTTCGGACAGCACCCGGAGGCCCGGCACCTGCGTGCCGGGCCTCCGGCGTATTCCGGCTTGGTGGAATCTTTATCGGTGGCATATGTCACCCGGCGTCAACCCCTCCTTACGGTCGCGTAGGTCACACGGGGAGGGGAAAGATGTGGTCCCGTGGCAGACGATTCGAGATCTACAGAAAACAACTCATTCGGGTCGTACGCGGCGATCGGTGACAGCTTCACCGAGGGCGTCGGAGATCCCGGGCCCGACGGGTCGTTCGTCGGCTGGGCGGACCGGTTCGCGGTCCTGCTCGCCGACGAGATGCCGGAGCACGACGACTTCCGGTACGCCAATCTCGCCGTACGGGGGCGCCTCCTGGACCAGATCGTCGCGGAACAGGTCCCGCGGGCGAAGGAACTCGCCCCCGACCTCGTGACCTTCTGCGCCGGCGGGAACGACATCATCCGCCCCGGCACCGACCCCGACGACGTCGCCGAGCGCTTCGAGCGCGCCGTGGCCGACCTCACCTCCGCCGTCGGCACCGTCATGGTGACCACCGGCTTCGACACCCGCGACGTGACCCTGCTCAAGCACCTGCGGGGCAAGATCGCCACCTACAACGGGCACGTCCGGGCGGTCGCCGACCGGTACGGCTGCCCGGTGCTCGACCTGTGGTCGCTGCGGTCCGTCCAGGACCGGCGGGCCTGGGACGAGGACCGGCTCCACCTCTCGCCCGAGGGCCACACCCGGGTCGCGCTGCGCGCCGCCCAGGTCCTCGGCATGGCGGTGCCCGCCGACCCGGAGCAGCCGTGGCCCCCGGAGCCGCCGCGCGGCACCCTGGAGGTCCGCAAGGACGACATCCACTGGGCCAGGGAGTACCTGGTGCCGTGGATCGGGCGCCGGCTGCGGGGCGAGAGCTCCGGCGACCACGTCGAGGCCAAGCGCCCCGACCTGATGCCGCTCTAGCTCCGGAGCAGCTTCAGTCCGGTGTGCGCGGCGAGGTTCGCCGGGACGCGTTCCAGGACGCCCCCGGCGAACACGTCGTACAGCGGCAGTGTCTCCAGGTGCACATAGCCGATGTGGCAGTCGCACACCGCCAGCGGGCACGGCCGGGGCCGCAGCGCCGCCCGGTACGAGCCGTCGTAGAGGTTGCCGAGCTCGGCCCGTACGAAGTGGCAGCGCCGCACCGTGCCGTCGCCGTCCACCGAGATCACCGACTCGCCCGTGCGGCACGGCAGCCCCGCCGAGGCGTGCGGATGCCGGCTGTACGGGAAGAGCGGGTCGAGCTCCGTCCAGCCGGCCGCCTCCGCGTCGGTGTACGTGTGCCCCTCGGCCGCGTTCACCCACAGGTACACCTGCTCCGGCAGCTCGGCGCGCAGCCGCCGGGCGTGCTCCCGGTGCTCGGGCAGCCCCACGATCCCCACGCTGAAGCGCACCCCGCGCCCGGCCAGCTCCCGGCACTTGCCGAGGAAGCGCTCGTACGGCGTCTGGCCCGGGTGGTAGGTGCACCACAGAGCCACGGTGTCGAGGTCGGCCTCCGCCAGCCAGTCGGTGCGGCAGCTCAGATTGGTCTGGATCGCCACCCGCTCCACCTGCGGAAGGCGCGAGAGCTCGACGAGCGTGCGCCGGTACCAGGACCGCACCAGGCCCTCGCCCCACGGGGTGAAGAGGATCCGCAGCCGGTCCCCGCTCTGCCCGGCCGCCCAGCCGGCGAAGCGCTCCAGGGCGGCCCGGTCGGCCCGCAGCCGCTCCGGGCTGTCGCGCCGCTTGGCGAAGGGGCAGTAGGGGCAGTCGTAGTCGCAGGAGGCGAGCGGCCCCCGGTAGAGCACGGTCAGGTCCATCCGGCCGCCCCCTACTTGGCCTCGTACGCGGCCATGGCCGCCCGCACCGCCGGGGAGAACAGCTCGGGCCCGAGCCCGTCGGAGTGCGCCAGGCCCTCGGGGGAGAGCCGGAGCAGCCCGGCGGGGGCGCCGGTGTCCAGCCAGCCGCGCTCCTCGAAGCGGGCCAGCTCGGCCCCGAAGTCGTCGAACGGCGAACCGCCGAACCGGGCCGCGTAGTCGGCGAGCGGCATCCCGGCGGCCTGGAGGAGCGACTGGAGGAGGTGCCGGCGGCGCGCCTCGCCCGCGTCGACCCGGCGGCCCACCTCGGCCCGGGAGAAGTCCCGCGTGCCGGTGTAGGTGTCGATGATCGAGCGGATCTCGGGCATGCCGACCGCGTAGTCGAAGGAGTAGTGCAGCCGCGAGGTGTAGGAGCGGGCGCCGCAGCCCAGGCCGATCATGCCGTCGGTCTGGCAGGCGTGGTCGTCCGGGCCGAGGGCCGGTGCGTCCGCGCGCCGGAACATGCGCATCGACACCTGCTCGTAGCCCCGAGCCAGGAGGTGGTCGCGGCCGTGCCGGTAGAGCCGCAGCCGCCGCTCGTCCCACTCCCGGTCGCTCTCGGCCGGGCCCTTGCGGCCCAGACCGGTGAGCGGCCGCACGTACAGCGGATACAGATAGAGCTCTTCTGGGCGCCAGACGAGGGCGGCGTCGAGCGAGCGGCGCCAGCTCGCCTCGGTCTGGCCGTCGATGCCGTAGATCAGGTCGATGTTGAGGACCGGGACGCCGGTGTCGCGGATCCGGCCGAGGGCCGCCTCGACCTCGGCCCGGCGCTGCGGGCGGACCGCCGCCCGCGCCTCGGCCTCGACGAAGCTCTGCACTCCGATGCTCAGCCGGGTCGCGCCGCGCTCCGCGAGCACCGCGAGCCGGTCGGCGGTCGCCGTCGACGGCGAGGTCTCCACGGACAGCGGCACCGCCCGCAGGTCGGCGCCCATCCGCCGCTCGGCGATGTCGCACAGCCGCTCCAGCTCGGCCGCGGTGAGGAAGGTGGGTGTGCCCCCGCCGAACGCGGCCGTGGCGAACCGCACCGGTGCCGCGTCGCCCAGCGCCTCGCGCACCGCCGTCGCCTGCCGGTCGAGCGCGTCGAGATAGCGGGTGGTCAGCTCGTCCGGGGCGCCGATCCGGGTGAAGAGGTTGCAGAAGCCGCAGCGGACCTCGCAGAAGGGTATGTGCGCGTAGAGGGACAGCGCGTCCTTCGGCTCGTCCGCCCACAGCCCGGCGAGCGCGGGCCGGTCGGGCAGCGGACGGTAGGCCGTCTTGTGCGGATAGGCGTAGACGTAGCTGGTGTACGGGCGGACCGCCTCGGTCACGGCGCTCATGCGGCACCGTCCTCGTGGGCGTCCGGGCCGGGAAGGACGAACTGCGCGTACGGCACCGTCCACACGCTCTCGTGGCCGAGCCGGTGTCCGGTGAAGCCGTCGTCGCCGTAGGCCGTGCCGTGGTCGGAGCAGACGATGGCGAAGCAGTCGCGGCGGCTGCTCATCGCGGCGAACAGGCGCCCGATGTGCCGGTCCACGTACTCGAGGGCGGCGGCGTGGGTGGCGCGGGAGTCGCCGGCCTCGCGGCTCGCGCCTTCCAGATGGAACCAGTTGGGCTGGTGAAGCGCCGAGACGTTGACGAAGAGGAACAGCCGGCGGGCCCGCGGCAGCGCTGCGACGACCTCCTCGGCGCGGGCGACCTGGGACTCGAAGGAGGTCGGCGAGGCCACCCCGAAGGACGGCTCCCAGTGGCTCTCCTGGAACAGACCGGGCAGCACCGTGCCGAGCGGCGGCTGCTCGTTGAAGAAGCCCACCCCGCCGACACACACCGTGCGGTAGCCCTCGTGCGCGAGCGCCGACACCAGATCGGGCGTGTCGTGGAAGACGAAGGTGCCGTCGGCGGTGGTCTCGCTGCCCGCGAACCGGGCCGCGAAGAGCCGCGGGTGCGGACCGGGCGTCGCCGGGGTCGGCAGGAAGCCCGCGAACATCGCCTGGTGGGAGGCGTAGGTGAAGCTGCCGGGCGCGTGCCGCCGCTCCCAGGACCCGCCCGGCAGATGCCGGGCCAGGTTCGGTATGCGGCCCTCGGCGGCGAGTTCGGCGGCCACGTCGAAGCGCAGGGTGTCGAGCGTGACCAGGAGCAGATCGTGGCTGCCCACGATCGCGTTCATGTCGACGTTCGGGGTGTCGGGGGTGTTCGGGGGGTTCACGGCGTGCTGGTTCCTGTGGTGCTCGGGGTCCTGAGGGAGGTTCGGGTACGGAGCAGGGCGGCGACCTGGGCGGCGTAGGTGTCCTGGTCCTCGGCCCCGCTGCCCGGCAGTCCGGTGAGCCCGGGCAGCAGGTCGCCGAAGGCGTTGACCTCGCCGACCGAGAAGCGGCGCCAGCCGGCGGCCGGCAGCAGGTCGACCCCCACGCAGTGGGTGCCGGGGAAGGCGGCAGCGGCCCGCTCGCACACGGCGAGCGCGTCGGCGAACCGGCCGCCGGCCGTGGCGGTCGCGGCCCGGACGGCGGCCAGGTCGCCGCGGGCGCCGCCCAGATGCAGATTGGTCAGGGGGGAGCGGCTGGTGCGCACCACGGCATGGGTGGCCCGGCCGTCGACCACCACGACCCGCAGATCGGCGGCCCGGCCCTGCAGGGCGGCCTTCGGTATCCAGCGCTCGATGTGCAGGCCGTCCGGCGCGAGGGCGTCCACCAGGGCGGCGACCTCGGCCTCGGTGCCGTAACGGCGCACCCGCAGCGAGTTGAACAGGCGTCCGTCCGGGGCCCGTTCCACCGAGGTGGTGGCCTGGACCCGGCCGCCGCCCGCGGTCTCCAGGGCGAGGACGCCCGAGGCGGAGGAGCCGTGGGCGGGCTTCACGAACACCCGGGCCAGACCGGCGCCGGCCATCAGGGCCCGCAGGTCCGCCCAGCCGCGCACCGGCGGCCCGCCCGGGCCGGAGGTGGGGGAGTCCGGCACGGGCACCCCGGCCGCCCGCAGCCGCCCGTGGGTCAGCCGCTTGTCGAACAGGACGGCGGTCTCGGCCGGGTCGTCCACCAGGGCCGCCCCGGCCGCCGCCACCCGCGCGGCGAGCTCCGGCAGGGCGCCGGTGAACGCCTCGTACCAGCGCCGCGAGCCCTCCGCCCGGGTCGGGTCGTCCGTGCCGCGCAGCAGCCGGTCCACCTCCGGGTCCTCCCCGGGGCTGTCGACCCGCACGGTCTCGCCGGAGCGGAACTCCGCGGTCCCGCGCAGCACGTCGAGCCACGGCACCACCCGCGCCGCGGGCAGCCCGGCGGCCGCCACCGCGTCCAGGAAGAACCGGACCCGGCGGCTTCCGGGGTTGCCGACGACGGCCAGGCCGGGCCGATCCGGGCGGGGGCTCGCGGCGGAGGTCACTCGCCGACCGCGGTGTAGCGGTAGCGCTCGCCGTTGTACTCGTGGGGGACCTGGCGGTCGCTCACGTCCACGGCGACGCCGTGCGGGGCGAGCGCGGCGGTGACGCGCTCGGCCGTCTCGTCGGAGAGGAAGTGGTGCGACAGGTCGAGCCGCTTCAGGTGGGTGAGCGGCTGCCCGGCGAGCAGCGCCTCGGCGCCCTGGTCGGTGAGCTCGCCCATGGACAGGTCCAGCGTCTCCAGGCGGGCGACGACGGGGGCGCTCGCGACGGCGGCGACGACCTCGTCCTGGGCGTCGCTGTTCCGCAGTCCCAGATACCGCAGCGCGGGCAGCCGGGTGCCGGACAGGATCGGCTCCAGGTCGGCGGGCGTGGTGTCGTTGCCGTAGTCGTCCCGGCCGAGCCACAGCTCCAGGTGCTCCAGGGCCGGGAAGTCGCAGGCGCCGATGGAGCGGACCACGTCGGCCGGCAGACCGCCGGTCTGCACGACGAGCCGGCGCAGGCCCTCGTGCCGCACCGGCGGGAATTCCAGACCGCTGGCGCCGCGGACGGCGAGCGTGCGCAGCCCGGGGTAGGCGGCGAGCAGCGGGGTGACGTCGGACTGCATGATCCAGGAGATCTCGCAGTCCTCGGACAGCATGTCGCCGAGGAACACCGCCTCCAGGGCGGGCAGCCGGTCCTTCGCGGCGACCAGCGCCTCGACGATGGCGGCCGAGGAGTTCTCGAACGCCTCGTCCCAGCCGCCGACGACCACGGCCCGGACCTTCGCGGTGTCCACGGCGTCGACGAAGCGGGGGAAGAGATCTTCCCAGTGCTCGTCCCCGGGCTCGGCGTAGGTGGCCGCGGAGAGTCGCCAGGCCACCGCGGCGGGGTCGGGCAGCTCGGCGGCCGCCGCCTTCCCGCCGGGGGCGGGGAACTCGAACACGGGCAGGTCGTGGAACTCCCGCAGGTAATTCCCGATGGTCATGAAGGCTCCAGACACCAGAGGGGCCGCCGGACGGCGTGGATCGGCCGATGCGAGAAGTTCTACCAAGCGGCACTGACAACGCCCGTACCCGGGCCGGGAGCTCCGCGGCCGCCGCCGCAACGCCGGTGCACCGCCCGCGTCCTGTGCGGGTCCTGTGTGTGCCCCGCGTGCGTCGTGTAGGCGTTTCGTGCGTGTCACACCGCCAATGTGATGATTCGTCTGATAATCATCATCCGTGTCCGTCCGACGTATTCTCACGGCCCTGCTGTTCGCCGCCGCCGCGCTCTGCACCGCGATCCCGGCCGCCGCCGACACGGGCAAGGGAGGCGGCACCCGCCTCCCCCTCCCGGCCGCCTTCACCATCCGGGGACTCGACCTCCACGACGCCCAGATCGCCAAGTTCGACGACGTCTACTACCTGTACGGCTCGATGTACGGCTGCGGCTTCGAGTGGTACGTCAAGCCCACCCCCTGGTGCGGCTTCGGCGTCTCCACCGCGCCCACCCCGCAGGGCCCGTGGACCGCACCGCGGCCGCTCTTCGACCCCACCGCCGCCGACCCCTGGACCGACGGCACCTGGCAGGACACCTGCGGAGCCACCGGACAGGGCTGCTTCAACCCCCGGATGATCCGCCGCTCCGGCTGGGGCCTCGACGACGGCGGCTTCGTCCTCTGGTTCAACAGCCCCCGCCACTACACCCTCAGCCAGGCCAACGCCTACAACGCCATGGAGTGCGCCTCCGCCGCCGGACCCTGCGGACCCGGCTCCGGACCCGCCGTCGAAGGCGCGTACCGCAAGCCCGACCTCACGATCTGCGCCGGCAACGGCGACTTCGGCATCATCGAGTCCGGCACCCCCGGCGAGCCCCCGGCCATGGTCTGCACCCTCCCCGGCACCGCACAGCTCAACATCGAACAGCTCGACAGCCGGGGGACCGGCGGCACCGGCGTCGGCGTCCGCAAGGTCGCCGGGCTGAAGAAGGTCGAGGGCCCCGGCGGCTGGTGGGACCCGGTGCAGCAGCGTTACGTCCTCACCTACGCCGACCCGGCCTGCGGCTACTGCACCGGCACGCCCATCGGCTACGCCACCGCGCCCTCGCTCTACTCCGGCTGGGCCGCGCCGGAGAACCTCGGCTGGAGCGCGCCCGTGTACGGCCGCCGCGTCTTCAACGGCAACAGCTGCGGCGGTGCCCCGCGCACCGTCTCCGTCCTCGACGGGCAGCCCTGGCAGATCATCGACCTGTGGCTCGGCACCCGCAACGAGGCCGCCGCCGCCACCCATCTCGTACCGCTCTCCTACACGCCCACGCCGGGCACGGCCGGCGACGGACTCCTGTGGCGGCCGCCGCTCTCGCTGAACTGCTGAGCCGGCCGGCCCGCCCCTGGTACGGAGAGGTGAAGGACGGCGCCGTACGGTCGTGGCGGCGGGGCCGGGCGGTCGGCGGCTGGTGGGATGTGCGCGGCCGGAGCACCGGCAACCACCCCCGAAGGGACCGCCCATGACACCGCGTCATTCCCACGACCTGCCCGGCGCCCGCCTCGCCGGACCGCTCCGCACCCTCGCCGTCGGCGCCGCCCTCGGCGGGGTGCTGCTCGGTGCCGCCGCCCCCGCGAGCGCCGCCGCGCCGGGCGTCACGGCCCCGGCGGCGGCCGTACGGGCGCCCGCACCGGCCACCGTGACCGTCACCGGCAGCGGCCGGGCCGCCGCAGCGCCCGATCTGGCCGTGCTCTCGGTCGGCGTCGAGGCCACCCGCAAGACCGCGAAGGAGGCCCTCGCCGCCCAGAACACGGCGGCGAAGGCGCTGGTCGACGCGCTGCACGCACAGGGCGTCGCCGACCGCGACATCCGCACCGAGAGCCTGTCCCTGTCGCCCGTCTACGCCCAGAGCACCGAGGGCGAGAGCAAGGTCACCGGCTACCAGGCCGGTCAGACCTTCGCCGTGAAGGTCCGCGACATCGACCGGGCAGGCCAGGTCATCGGCGCCGTCAACGACGCCACCGGCGACGCGGGCCGGATCAACGGAGTCGTCTTCGACGTGTCCGACCCCACCGCGCTGCGCGCCACCGCCCGCGAGGCCGCCCACCGCGACGCCCACGACAAGGCCGCCCAGCACGCCAGGCTCAGCGGCCACCGGCTCGGCCGGCTGGTCTCGCTCACCGAGGGCGAGAGCGTCCGCCCCGGCCCCGCCGCCGTGCCCAGCGCCGTGGCCGACGGCGGCGAGGCCGTGCCGCTCGCCCCCGGCGAGATCGAGGAGCACGTGACGGTGACGGCGGTGTACGAGCTGATCTAGGCCGGACCTGGACCCGGACCGGGACCCGGGCCGGACGGGCGGGGCGCGGGGCGGGCGCCGCACCCCCGGCGTACCCCCGCCACGGCACCCCCACGGCGCCGCCACCGGACAAAGACAAGATCGCCACGGCGCCGGACCCGGTGGGCCGCCCATAATGAAGGGACCACACCGACCTCAGGAGGCTCTGTGACCGGCACTGGCTCCGACCCCTCGCTGCGGGCACGGCTGCGCGCGCTGCGCCCCGCGGCCTTCGGCGCCGACCCGAGCGGAGAGCGGCTGGAGCGCATCCGCCGCTCCCCGAACTTCGCCGACGGGGTCTTCCGGAACCCGGAGCAGGCCCGGCACCGGCCGTCCGGCTCGACGATCGAGTTCGCCAAGGTCTACTTCGAGAAGGAGGCGCGGGCGCGCCGGGCCCCCACCGGCCACATCCCCGTGCACCCGACCACCGTCGCCGACCTGGCCAAGCCGCCGGCGAGCGGGCTCCGGCTCACCTGGATGGGCCACTCCAGCGTCCTCGCCGAGATCGACGGGCGCCGGGTGCTCTTCGACCCGGTCTGGGGCGAGCGCTGCTCGCCCTTCGCCTTCGTCGGACCCAAGCGGCTGCACCCGGTGCCCGCGCCGCTGGCCGCGCTCGGCCCGGTCGACGTCGTGGTGATCTCCCACGACCACTACGACCACCTCGACCTGCCGACGATCAAGGCCCTGGCGACCACCGACACTCTCTTCGCGGCGCCGCTCGGCGTCGGCGCCCACCTGGAGCACTGGGGCGTGCGCCCCTCCCGGCTGCGCGAGCTGGACTGGAACGAGTCGACCGAGGTCGGCGACCTGCGGCTGACCGCCACCCCGGCCCGCCACTTCTGCGGCCGCGGCCTGCGCAACCAGCAGCACACCCTGTGGGCCTCGTGGGTCGCCGAGGGCCCGGAGCACCGGATCTACCACAGCGGCGACACCGGCTACTTCTCCGGCTTCCAGGAGATCGGCGCCGCCCACGGGCCCTTCGACGCCACCATGATCCAGATCGGTGCCTACTCCGAGTACTGGCCCGACATCCACATGACCCCGGCCGAGGGCCTGCGGGCCCACCTCGACCTCCAGGGCGGCAGCCCGCACGGCGTGCTGCTGCCCATCCACTGGGGCACCTTCAACCTGGCCCCGCACCCGTGGGCCGAGCCGGGGGAGTGGACCAAGGACGCCGCCGATGAGGCGGGCCAGAGCGTCGCCCTGCCCCGCCCGGGCCAGCCCTTCGAGCCGTCCGGCAAGGTGCCCGCCGACCGCTGGTGGGGCGGCATCGCCCACCCGGTGCCCCGCCATTGGAGCCGCGGCTCCGCCCCGCAGACCCCGGCTGCCGAGGGCCGCAGCGGAGAACTGGACCTCGCGGCCGAGCGCTGACTCGGCCGCGCCCGTGGGGCGGGACGCGAAGATCGCGTAGAAAGCGAAGGATGCGATAGCGAATACGGACCGGGCCCGTCCGGCCCGGTCCGTGCCCGGCGGCGGCGAGAACCGGCCGGTAGGGGTGCGCTCCGAGGTGGTCACGCAGAGGGGTCGCGCGCTCACGTGGCGGATTCCGGTCCGGTGGATGGTACGGGGAGGGCGTGGTCCCTCGGGCCTCTCCGGGCCTTCGGGGCGGGCCCAGCGGTGGCCCCGCCTGACCCCGGGTCTGCTTCCGGTCCGGTTCCGGTCCGTTTTCACGGAGCCTCGAACGGCGAGTTTCGGCCAATCATTCCCGGCCGATGGTGCGGGGGCGATACCAGAGCGGGGCGGTCTACGGGTAAGTTTGCCAACTGCGCACCGCACGTGAACGGTTGACGACTATCGTGGCAGCTTGGTGATCATCGGTAGGCTCAACTCACTCACGTCACACCTCCCCCCGTAGTGCACCCCCGTCGTACGCCGATTCCTGGGCACGTACCAAGGACACTCATGTCTCAACTTCGCGCACCCGCCGCGCGTTCCGAACGCCGCGAGGGCGGGCGGCACGGCCGGTCAGGCGCCCGCACGCCCGCCGGGCCGACCGGCGCCGGCACCGATCCGACCCCGGCGCCGTCCCCCGCGCCGCTCCCGACCGAGGCACGCATACGCTCCCAACTCCTGCGTACGTCCGTGCTTCCGGCGGTTGCCGTCGCCCTCGGCGGCGCCGCGGCCGAGCTGTTCACCATCCGCACCACCGGCGCCGAGGCCGGCCCCGGCCTGTGGGCCGCGCTCACCGGAGCCGCGGCCATCACCGTCGCCTCCGTGAGCGCCGCCGCCATCGGCGCCGACCGGGCCGCCAAGTCGATCCTCGACCGGGCCGGCACCCTGCGCCAGACCGCCCTCCGCGGCCAGGGCGAACTCCGCACGGTCGTCGAACAGTTGCGCAGGGGCGAGACCCCCGCGGCGCGGCCCGCGCTCCCCGCCGGCACCCCCTCCGGCGACGAGTTCGACCGCCTCTCCGACGAACTGACGCGCTCTCACGAAGCCGCCGTGGCCGCCGTGGTGCAGGCCTCGCAGCTCTCCAGCAGCGTCGGCAACGAGCAGAAGGTCGAGGTCTTCGTGAACCTCGCCCGACGCCTCCAGTCCCTCGTCCACCGCGAGATCCAGCTGCTCGACGAGCTGGAGAACGAGGTCGAGGACCCCGAGCTGCTCAAGGGCCTCTTCCACGTCGACCACCTCGCCACCCGCATCCGCCGCCACGCCGAGAACCTCGCCGTCCTCGGCGGCGCCATCGCCCGCCGCCAGTGGTCGAACCCGGTCACCATGACCGAGGTGCTGCGCTCCTCCATCGCCGAGGTCGAGCAGTACCCCCGGGTGAAGCTGGTCCCGCCGATCGACGGCACCCTGCGCGGCCACGCCGTGGCCGACGTCATCCACCTGCTCGCCGAACTGGTCGAGAACGCCACGCTGTTCTCCGCACCGCACACCACCGTGCTGATGCGCGCCCAGTACGTCACCGCCGGCCTCGCCATCGAGGTCGAGGACCGCGGCCTCGGCATGCCCGTGGCCGAGCAGAACAAGATGAACGCGCTGCTCTCCGACCCCGACCAGGTCAACGTGGCGCATCTGCTCCAGGACGGGCGCATCGGACTCTTCGTGGTCTCCGCGCTCGCCCGGCGGCACGGCATCGCCGTGCGGCTGCAGTCCAACATCTACGGCGGCGTCCAGGCCGTGCTCGTCCTGCCCCAGGGCCTGCTCGGCGCCGACCCCGAGGGCCTGGCCCGCGGCGAGGCCGCCCAGGCCCAGGTCGCGCAGGCGCAGGCCGCTCAGGTCCAGGCCGCGCAGTCCGCCCAGGCCCCGATCCCGGCCCCGCAGCACCAGAGCCGGCCGCAGCCGCAGGCTCAGCCCCACGCCCAGCCCCAGCCTCCGGTCCAGCCCCGGCCCCACGTCCCGGCGGCCCCCGCTCCGGTCCACGCCGGCGCCGGCGCCCCCGGGGACCACCCGACGGCCCCGCTGGTCATGGACCGCGGCGCCCTCACCACCCCTGCCCCGACCCCGGCGCCGCAGTCCCCCGCGGCGCCCGCGCCCGTCCCCGTAACGGCGCACGCGCAGTCTCACCTCCCGGCTCCGCATCCCGCCCCGGCCGTCCCGGCCACCCACGCCGCCCCCGCCCCCATGGCGGCCGGCCCCGCTCACCCCGCTCCGGCGGCCGTGGTCCCCCCGGCCCCGCGCTCCGGAGCGACGGGCAGGCCCGACCTTCCCAAGCGGCGCGCCCAGGAACACCTCGTACCGCAGCTGCGCGAGGAGCCCACGGCCCGCCCCAACGAGGAGCCCGCCCTGCACGACCCGGGTCTGATGGCCGCCTTCCAGCGCGGCATCGGACTCGCCGAATCCCAGCCCGCCCCCCGTGAATCGCTGCGTCCCCCCGGCGACGCGCACAAGGAGTAGATGTACATGGCGAGCAATGTGCCGCACGGCCATTCCTCGGATCTCGACTGGCTGCTGAGCGGCCTGGTCCAGCGGGTCCCCTACACCCGCAACGCCGTACTGCTCTCCTCCGACGGCCTCGTGAAGTCCGTGCACGGCCTCGACCCCGACGCGGCCGACCACATGGCCGCGCTGGCCTCCGGCCTCTACTCGCTCGGCCGCAGCGCCGGCGCCCGGTTCGGCGACGGCGGCGAGGTCCGCCAGGTCGTCGTCGAGCTGGATTCCACCCTGCTCTTCGTCTCCACCGCCGGCTCCGGCACCTGTCTCGCGGTGCTCGCCGGCCGCGAGGCCGACGCCGCCGTCCTCGGTTACGAGATGGCGATGCTCGTCAAGAGCGTGCGGCCGTATCTGGTCACCCCGGCCAGACAGGCCGCCGGCACGGCGGGCAGTGCGGTCCAGTGACCATCGGGTCCCACCAGGAAGGGCCCTGGCTCGACGACGCGGCCGGCCGGCTGATACGTCCGTACACCGTCAGCGGCGGCCGGACCCAGCCGACCGCCGCGCTCGACCTGCTCTCGATGGTGATGGCGACCGGCGCCCTGCCGCAGACCCACATGGGTCCCGAGCACAGCCTGGCCCTCGGGCTGTGCGAGGGGCCCACCTCGGTGGCGGAGATCGCGGCGCACTTACGGCTCCCGGCCGTCGTGACCAAGGTCCTCCTCTCCGATCTCGTGGACTGCGGGGCGCTCACCGCCCGCGCGCCCCGCTTCCACGCCAATCCAACCGACCGTTCCTTGCTGGAGGCAGTGCTCGATGGCCTACGACAACGGCTCTGAGCGCCACGACCGAGGCCACGACCGAGGCCAAGACCGAGGTCACGAAGGCTTCGCGAGCGACCCCTTCCCCACCGCCCTGAAGATCCTGGTGGCGGGCGGTTTCGGGGTCGGCAAGACCACCTTCGTGGGCGCGGTCAGCGAGATCGAACCGCTCAGCACGGAGGAGCTGCTCACCTCGGTCAGCGCGGCCACCGACAGCCTGGAGGGCGTGGAGTCCAAGACGACCACCACGGTCGCCATGGACTTCGGCCGGATCACCCTCGACGGGCGCAACGTGCTCTACCTGTTCGGCACGCCCGGCCAGGAGCGCTTCTGGTTCATGTGGGACGAGCTCTCCGAGGGCGCCCTCGGCGCGGTCATCCTGGCCGACACCCGCCGGCTCGAGGACTGCTTCTCGGCCGTCGACTTCTTCGAGCGGCGCGGCATCGGATTCGTCGTCGCGGTCAACGAGTTCGACGGCTCCTACCGCTACGAGCCCGACGAGGTGCGGGCGGCCCTCGACCTCAAGCCCGAGGTGCCGGTCGTGCTCTGCGACGCCCGGATCTCCAGCTCCGCCATCCGCACCCTGCTGACCCTCGTCCAGCATCTGCTCACCAACATCCCGGCCGCCGCGCCGACCTACGGAGCCACGACATGACCTACGACCCGACCGGTCATCTGCTGCTCACCCCGATCGACCAGGAGGCCCCCGCCCGGGTGCGCCGCCTGCGCGAGCTGGGGCTCGGCGAGCAGCCCGACCCGGCCTTCGACGAATTCGCCCACCGGCTCGCGGAGGTGACCGGCGCCCCGTACTCGATGGTCAACTTCATCGACGAGAACCGGCAGTTCTTCGCGGGCCTGCACACCCCGGCCGGCACCCACTCGGGCAGCGACCTGGGCGCGACCGCCGCGGGCGGTGGCGGCGTCGGCCGCTTCATGGCCCGCGACCACGGCTACTGCCCGCACGTGGTGGTGCGCCGCAAGGCCCTCGTCCTCGAAGACGTCTGCGACTACCCGCGGTTCGCGGGCAACCCGGTCGTGGACGAGATCGGCATCCGCTCGTACATGGGCGCGCCGCTGATCGACCGCAGCGGCGTCGCGCTCGGCACCATCTGCGTCGTGGACACGGACGTCCGGCCGTGGGGCCGGGCCGGCCTGGAGACGATCAAGGCGATGGCGGCGGAGCTGGTGGAGCAGATCCACCGGCGTGAGGACGGCCTGCTCTGACGGGCGGCTCTGACGGCCTGTTCTGACGGCCTGTTCTGACGGCCTGTTCTGACGGGCGGCTCCTTCAGGCCCGCGCGCGGGGGTGCCCCGAGGTCCGGCTGCTTCGCCGTCCCCCGGGGCACTGCTCGTTCGACGGGCTTTCCCCAAGGCCGTGGTTCAGGCGCGGCTCAGGCGTGCGCCGGCTCCATGGGCTGCATGCGGACCACCTCGGAGAGCCGCTCCGACCAACTGCCCTTGTCCTGGCCGAGGGCGACCTCGGCCAGCCGGAGGAGCTGGATGTCGGAGGTGCCCGCGGGCGCGAAGATGTGGTGCGCGTCGCGGAGGTAGCGCTCGATCGGCCGGTCGGTGTAGAGGCCGGCGGCCGCGTGGACCTCCATGGCGGTGCGCCCGGAGTCGATCGCCGACTCGACGTTGACCAGCTTGGCGTTCATCAGCTCGGTGTCGCAGGACATGCCCTGGTCGAGCAGGTGCACCGCGTGGTACGCGGCGAGCCGGGCGGTCATGAGCCGCGACTGCATCTGGCCCAGCTTCAGCTTCACCGTGGGGAGTTCGGCGAGCGGCTTGCCGTAGCGGATGCGCTCGGTGGCGAAGCGGGTGGTCTCCTCCAGGATCGCCTGGTGGATGCCGAGCGAGACGGCGGTGAGGTTGGCGCGGCCGTAGAGCACGCTGGAGGAGTACGCGACGGAGAGGCCGTCGCCCTCGTCGCCGAGCCGGTTCGCGGCCGGCACCCGGCAGTTCTCGAAGATGAGCTCGCCGAAGCTGAAGCCGTGCAGACCCATGGCGGGCTGCTGCGGGCCGGTGCGGAAGCCGGGGCGGTCGGACTCCACCAGGAAGGCGGTGAGCCCCTTGGAGCCGGGGCCGGTCCGGACGACCACGCCGTGCAGGTCGCCGACGTGGCTGTTGCCGACATAGACCTTGCGGCCGTTGAGGATGTAGTCGTCCCCGTCACGGACCGCGTTCGCCTCCATGCCGAGGACATGGCCGCCGGACTCGTACTCGGTGACCGCGATGGTCGGCAGGCAGTCGCCGGCCGCGATGGCCGGAAGCCAGGTCTTGCGCTGTTCGTCGCTGCCGAAGTGCACGATCTTGGCGGTGCCCAGCTGCGAGGCCTGGACCATGGCACCCATCGCGCCGCTGACCCGGGCGAGCTCCTCGATGATGATCGTCTTGGCCAGATGGCCGGCGTTCATGCCGCCGTACTCATGGCCGATAGTCGCGCCCAGCCAGCCCTGTTCGGCGATCATCCTGGACAGCTCGTGGTGCACCGTGCGGGACGCCTCCATCTCCGGTATCCGTGGCCGGACCTCACGCTCTGCGAAGTCCCGCACCGTCTCCCGGAGCTGATGATGCAGTCGGCTGCTGAAGTAGCCGTCCATACGAGTCCCTCCCTGCGAATCGCCTGCTCGTCGAGTGGTCCGAACAGGTGGAACATCGGCAGTGATCCCGTCCCGAACAGGCCGACCACTTCATGGTGTTGATCTTTACGGGGTGGATCAATATCGACACCAAGTTTGTCCGAAACCGGAACGGTTGACGTTTGTTTCTGACTGTGTTTCGTGTGGCCTTGGCCTGCTCGGTCCGATCAGGGCGGTATTCGCCAAGGTCGACTTTCTGCCACATGCCAACGGCATGCGTTTCAGGGGCATATGCGGGTGACTCGGAACCGATCATTCCTTAGCACGCTTGATCACCCGAGAGGCGGCATTCCGGACCCGTCCGGTCCGGTCGGCGGCGCCGGGGCCGTCGTGCCCGCGGCGCGCCGAACCGTCCCGAGGGGCCTCCCGGGGAGCGCGCGGGGGCGTCGCGCGGTGCGAGGGGACGTGACGGAGAGTGGCCGGATTTCGTCACGGAACGTGCGCGGGCGTATGTGCCGGGTGCCGGACGGGGCTCAGCGCAGGAAGGCGCCGATCCGGGCCCGCAGGCCCGCCGGGTCCAGGCCCTGCCCGGCCAGGTGCTCGTCCACCGTCCCGTAACGCCGCAGCTCGCGCCGCCCGATGCCGAGCCCGAGCACCCGGTGCGGCACCTCGGCGAGCGCGTCGTTCGCGGCGCCCGTCGACGTCCCCGCGAGATACGGCTCCACGAGCACCACGTCAGGCCGCGCCCCGGCGACCGCCCGGCGCAGCGCGGCGCCGTCGAAGGGCCGCACGGTCGTCGCGTACAGCACCGTCACATCCAGCCCCTCGGTCGCGGCGAGCACCGCGTCCAGCATCGGCCCCACCGCCACGACCACCCCACGGGAGCCCTCGCGCAGCACGCCGAAGCCGCCGCCCCCGGCGAGCGGGTGTGCCGAGGCGTTCGCGTGCACCGACAGACGTACGTACACGGACTCGTCGCTCGCGGCCGCCCGCCGCAGCAGCGTCTCCGCCTCGTCCGGGTGCCCCGGCACCTGCACGCTCCAGCCGTCCAGGGTGTCCATCAGCGCCACGTCACCCGGCGACATATGGGTGAAGCCGCCGGCCGGCCAGTCGTACGAGCCGCCGGCGCTGACCAGCACCCCGTGCGTGCCCTGGTGCCCGAAGTCCAGCTTCAGCTGCTCGAAGGGCCGCTCCACCAGGAACGACGCGAAGGTGTGCATGATCGGCCGCAGCCCGGTCAGGGCGATCCCGCCGCCGACGCCGATCAGCAGCTGCTCCCGGATCCCGACGTTGATCGCGCGCTCGGGGTGCCGCGCCAGGGCCGGCCCGAAGCCGTCCCTGCTGATCTCGGCGAGGACGAGGGCGAGCCGGGGATCCTCGTCGAGCAGGCGGGTGGTGGTGGCGATGAAGCGGTCGCGCATGGTGTCCATGACGGTTTTCTCCTGGTGTGGCCCGGTCCGGCCGGGGCTGGTGGTGGGGGAGGTCAGTGCTTGGGCTCGACACGGGCGACGACCGCGCGCGGCCGCCCGGGGTGCGGGGCGGTGAAGGCGGCGTGCAGCGCCTCGTGGTCCCGCCCGTCGACGGTCTCGGCGGACCAGCCGGCCGCCGCGAACCGCGAGGCGATCCCGCCGGGCCAGCCGTAGGTGGCGGAACCGTTGTCGATCACCAGAGTGTGCAGCTGCTCCAGACCGGCGGGTCCGGCATACGCGAGCGCCTCGTGGTTGCTCCCCTCGTCCAGCTCGGCGTCCCCGATCAGCACCCACACCTTCGGCTCGGCAAGACCCTGCGCCCGCAGCCCGAGCACGGTCCCCACGGCCAGCGGCAGTCCGTGCCCCAGCGAGCCGCTGCCGATCTCCACCCCCGGCACCAGGGTCCGGTCCGGGTGGTGCCCGAGGATCGACGTGTACCCGCCGAACCCGCTCAGGGCGTCCTCGTCGACGAACCCCTTGTCGGCGAGGACCGCGTAGTACGCCATGGGCCCGTGCCCCTTCGACAGCAGGAACCGGTCGCGGCCCGGGTCCCCGGCCGTCTCCGGCGTCACCCGCAGCACCCGGTCGTACAGCACCCACAGCGCGTCGAGCGTCGAGGTGGCGGCCGTCGAGTGCTTCTCGTCCCCGGTCATCAGCCCCATGAGCCGCTGCAACCGGTCCCTCGTCGCGGCCGTGGCCGCCGGATCCGTGATGCCCGTCGCATACGTCGTGTTCGTCATGCACCACACCGTGCTACCTCAAGTCCACTTGAGGTCAACCCGCGCCTCCACCCTCGCCCCGGCCCGTAAACCGGCCCGTAAACCGGTTCGTGAGCACGTGCGGAAGTGCGGTATTGTTCTCATGCGCGCTCGGCCGGGGAAACCCCAGGTCAGACGGGCAACGGGACGTGGCGCAGCTTGGTAGCGCACTTGACTGGGGGTCAAGGGGTCGCAGGTTCAAATCCTGTCGTCCCGACTGTGCGGAAACGCAGGTCGGAGGCCGTTCTCTCATCCATGAGAGAGCGGCCTTTCGTGCGTTCGGGGGCGTGGTGGTCGCAGTGTGGTCGCACGCCTGAGCCGGGGCTGGTTCGCCAGGCGGCTGGAGGCGGACGGTGCGGGGGAGCGGAGCCGGCCGAGGGCTTCGCGGAGACGGTGGAGGTGGTCGCGCGGTGGTCGCAGCCACGCGGGCCGGTCCGTACGGACAGCCGTCTGTTGGGCTCCGCTGAGGACGTGGTCGATGGTGTCGACGGCCTGGTGCGCGGCTTGTTGGGTGAGGTGGCTGTAGAGGTTCGCGGTGGTCGAGAGGGTGGAGTGCCGCAGCGTCTTGGAGACCACGGTGAGCGGGACGCCGGCGGTAATGGTGATGGTGGCGGCGAGATGGCGTAGGTCGTGGACGGTGACCCTAGGGACGCCGGCTTCCTCGGACAGTCGGTGGAGCCGGTCGAGCACCAGATGCGGCCCGAGGGGGCGGCCGTCGGGTCGGCAGAAGACCAGCCCCGCGAACGGGTCGTTGGGGTCGCCGCGGGTCCGGGGTGCTGAGCGTGCCCGGCGGCGGAGGGCGGTGGCGACGCGGGGTGAGATGGCGACCCAGCCTCTGCTCGACCGGGTCTTCGGTGTCGTGAGGACCAGGCGGTTGTTGTCGATGGCGGAGAGCGTGCAGCGCACGTAGAGCACGCCCTCGTTGAGGTGGACGTCGTCCCAATGCAGGCCGAGGGCCTCGCCCTTGCGCATGCCGGTGCCGATGAGGACCTCGAACAGGTCGGCCATCTTCGGGTCGGCCCGGTGGCAGTGGGTGAGGAAGCGGGCCGCCTCCTCTGCCGTCCAGATCCGTCGCTCCGGCGAGGGCGGTCGGCGCAGGACCGGGGGAGAGGCCGGGTTGTGGGGGAGGCGGTGCTGGCGGACGGCGTCGCCGAGCGCGCTGGAGAGGGTGGCCAGACACCGGTAGAGGGTGGTCCGGCCGCGGCCCGAGGCGAGTTGGGTGGTGGCGAAGGCGGAGATGTGCCGGTGGGCGAGCTGGTCGATCTTCAGGGTGCCGAACGCCGGGACGAGGTCGTTGCGCACATAGTCGCGGTATCGGGCCATCGTGGTCGGCTTCAGCACCAGCGCCTTCGCCGCAAGCCATCCGTTCAGGTAGGCGGCGACGGTCTGGTTCGGGTCCGCGTCGAACCCGCCGGCCTCACCCTCGAGAAACCGCCGCAAGGCCTCTTCGGCCGCATCCTGACCGGCGAAGCCACCCCGGCGCACCGTCGACCGACGGTGGCCCGGGGCGGGGACATCGACGGCGAAACCCCAGGTCCCGTGGGTGCTGTCGGTAAGCAGATGAGGACAGCGGGCACCGATCTGGTGACGCTGGGTGTCCCTGCAACCACAGCGGCGGTAGACACGGCCTCGGCCGGTGCTGGTACGCATGGCGATCGCCTCCACGAGGCGGGGAAGGTCCGACACCCTCATCCTGCGACCACACGCGACCACCACGCCCGTCGGAGAGGCCGTGACCAGCAGGTTTCCCTTGTCTGCGTGCCAAGGGACCCGTAGCGCCCAGCAGATTCTTGGTGTGCTGGTGATACACGCCTCGTATGGCCGCTGACCAGCGGAAACGGCCACGATTCGGCCAAGCTGCAGGCGGCTGGTCCGCGTATGGCCCGGATCTTGGTCGGCACGGAGTGGACCCCTGACCGACGGCCCGGAGGGGGTGAGCCGGCACACAAACGAGGGGCGTGCCGACAGATCTCCACGGAGCGTGCCTCGGTCCAACGTTGAGGATGATGCCCTGGTGGCCTTCGCGCGCGAACGATCAGGCCTCCGTGACCACGCCGCCACGTGTCTCTAGAGTGTGGCCGCCGCTGCGAAGCACCCGAAGTCTGGCGCACGCCGGCAGCGGCGGCCAGAAATGGCCGCGCCCTGCACGGGGGTTGCACGCTCCGAGTGGATGCCGAAGCCCTGGTCGACGAGGGCGCGGCGGACGGCCCTCCACTGTCTCGTCGAAGGTTTCGGTGACCTTGATGGTGCGGTCGTAGGGCGTGGTCCTCGCCTCACGGTTCGGAAGGTGACCGCCCTCGGCATGCGGTCGACCCGGTCGTCGTGCTGCTGACGCTCGGCGCAGCGTGGGCCGAGGACAGCATGATGTCCTGACGCATCCGTCCGGGGGCGGACGAGAGGCGTTGAGGGGCCGTTTGGAAGTCCTTCGGTTCGGTCTCGTGGTGACGCTCTTGGCGTCAGTTCCGCTCGGCCGTGCGGGTGGCCGCCTGTCGGTGGACGTCGTCCGTGTCGCCGGACCGGATCCGGGCCGGTCCGACCTTCCCCAGTTCATGCGCCCGTCGTTCCAGCGAGCAGGCCACCTTTTGACCCCAGCACCGGCAGCGGCGGCATGCCCAGAGCGCGGGTGCCGGGTCGTCGGCGCAAGAGAACGGCCTACCCGGGTAGGGCGAAGGGGAAGTCCGAGGACGCCCGCACTTCACCGTCCGCAGCGACGGTGAGGAGGGCGTACCCCGGCAGAGCGGTGATCCACCGATGGGCCTCACGAGCCCCCAGGACCATCGCCGCCGTCGCGTAGACGTCGGCCCACAGCAGTTCCGGGCCCGTCACGGTCGCCCCCAGCAGCCCTGTGGCCGGGGTCCGGGTGCGCGGGTCGATGATGTGCGCGCCGCGTTCGGTCGTGCCCGAGGTGGCGACCGCGAGGTCTCGCCCCGCCACCACCGCCAGCAGCCGCCCCGGAACCCGGGGGTCGGCGATCCCGATGCGCCAGGCGCCCGCGGGGCCCGGGGCGCCGCCGACCCGCACGTCACCACCCGCGTTCACACACGCGTCGGTGGCGCCCGCCTCCCGCAGCATCCGCCAGGCCCGCTCGGCGGCCCAGCCCTTCACCAGACCGCACGGATCGGGCCGGCCGTCCGCCCAGGCGTCGAAGGCGCCCCGGGTACGGCTGTGCGCGAGGTCGCACAGCTCCAGCACGCGCCGTACGGCGGGAGCGGTGTCCGCCCGGCCCGACTCGCCCCGTCGCAGTCGGCTCACGGCACTGTCCGGCCGGAACGGGGAGAACTCCCGGTCGACCTCGTGCAGCAGTGCCACGGCCTTGCCCAGCGCGGTCCGCAGCTCCGGCGTCGGCCGGTGGCGCAGGGCGAAGGAGACCACGGTGCCCATCACCGGTTCGGCGTGCCGCCAAGGGGCCGTCCCGGGCGCGGTCCGGTCATCCATGGGCTCGGTCCAGCGCGCTCTGCAGCGATTGGATATAGCCCTCGCTCGTGTACGTGGCACCCGACACCGTGTCGATGTGGGCGCTCTGCGCGGTCAGGGCTTCGCCGGTGAGCGTCGGCACTGCGTAGCCGGCGATCTCCCGGTCGCGTTCGTTCTCCGACGGCGTCCGGACCGCGGTGACGTCGGTGAGCCGTCCGTCGGCGATCGTGACGCGTACCTGCACCGGTCCGTACCGGGTGTCGACGACGTCCCCGGTGTACGTGCCGGACGCCGGGGTGCCCGGTGTCGTGCCGACGGAACCGGGCTGTGTCGGAACGGCGACCGCCGAGGCGCCGGCCGGCTGGTGCGGTTTCAGGGCGAGCAGCGAGCACACTCCGGCCACGGTGACCGCGGTGGAGAGCAGAAGACGGCGCATGGGGGCCTCCTCAGGGCCGGTGGGAGGGGTGCGTTTCGGGTCGACCCCGGCAGGTTCACCACGTGAACGATTCGTGGTGGATCCGGTGGGCGGGCACCCCCGCCTCGCGCAGCGCCGCCTCCGCCGCCGCGGACCAGCTGGGCGGCCCGCACAGGAAGCAGGCGCGCCCCGCCACGTCCGGGACGAGGCCGCGCAGCGTGGCGGCGTCCAGCGGCAGGCGGTAGCCCGTCGGGTGGCTCACGGAGTAGTGGGCGCGCGCGCCTCGGTGGGCCGCGATCGCGTCGATCTCGTGGCGGAGCACCAGATCCTCGGGCCGTCGTGCCCAGTGGATCAGCACCGGGTCCCTCGGCAGCGTCTCGAACAGCACCCGCAGCGGGGTGATGCCCACCCCGGCCGCGAGCAGCAGCGCGGGCCGTCCCGCCGCGCGGTCCGGGGTGAGGGCGCCGTACGGGCCCTCGGCCCACACCCGGGTGCCGGGACGGACAGTGGCGAGCGCCGCGCTGTGGCCGCCCAGTGCCTTCACGGTGATGCGCAGGCCGCGTCCGTCGGGGACGGCGGACACCGAGTACGGCGACGCGGTCCACCACAGCCCCGGTGCCAGGAACCGCCAGCGGAAGAACTGCCCGGGCCGGACGGTGAGTTCATCCATGCGATCGCCGGTGACCAGCACCGACACCACGTCGGGGGCTTCCCGCCGGATGCCCGCGACCCGCAGTCCGTGTCGCCGCGAAAGCCGCACCGGCGTGAGCATCCGGAACCAGACGATCAGCGCGGCGGCCCCCGTGTACAGCACGTACCAGGCGGCTCGCACGGCCGGCCGGTCGAAGTCCGCACCGTTCGTGATCTGGTGCCCGAAGGCGAGGAAGACCGCCGCGTACGTGAGGAGGTGCAGGTAGTACCAGGTCTCGTGGCTCAACCGGCGGCGTGCGGCACGCGCCGAGACCACCGCGGTGAGCAGCAGGAGCAGCAACGCGGCCGTCGTCTTGAGCATGTCCGGGTAGTGCAGGACCACCCGGACTCCCTCGGTGACCGGATCCGTCCGGCCGGTGAGCGCGTAGCCCTCGACGATCAGCACCGCGTGGGCCAGCGTCAGCCCGATGGTGTAGCGGCCCGCCGCCGCGTGCCAGCGCGTCATCCGGTCGGTGCCCAGCGTGCGGTCCAGGACCGGCACCCGTGCCATGAGGACGACCAGCACCGCGCAGGCGTATCCCGCGAGCAGGCCGGTGATCCGGCCCGCGCCGGTGAACCAGCCCGCAGGCCCCACCACCGAGGCGGTGTCCACCCACCACAGGGCGAGCACCGCCGTGGCACCGGCCCAGATCGCCGCCTGGACCGCAATCACCGCGACGGTCGCGGACCCGGGGGCGGCCCGGCCGGCGCGACGCCGGCCTCCCGGCCGCACCGTCCCTGCGACTTCCGTGCTCATCGCTCCCTCGCCTTCGATCCCGTGGCCCGGCAGGGCGCCAGGGCCTCGCCCACTGTGGTCCGTGATCCTGTGAGAAGCCTCTGAACCGGACCCCGTACGGAGCGGTCCGCCGGCCCCGGACCAGCGCCGGACCCGACGGGGCACGGGCGGACGGTGAGAATCTGTTCAGAGGAAACTCAGAGGTGAGGGTGGGCCTCCGGCCCCGCGCCGTCCGGCATCCTGGAAGGACCATGAACCCATCGCCGCGTACCGAGGTGCGCCGCCCCGACGGCACCCGGCCCAGGGTGCTGGTCGTCGACGACGAGCAGGATCTCACCGAGGTGCTGGCCGCAGCCCTGCGCGCCGAAGGCTGGGAGGTGCGCACCGCGGGAACGGCCGCCGAGGCGACCGCGGCCGCCGAGGACTTCGGCCCGGACGCGGTGGTCCTGGACTGGATGCTGCCGGACCACGACGGCCCGCACGTGCTGGCCCGACTGCGCGCCGCCCGTCCCACCTTGTGCGTCCTCTTTCTCACCGCGCGCGACGCCGTCGAGGACCGGATCGCCGGGATCACGGCCGGCGCCGACGACTACGTCACCAAGCCGTTCAGCCTCGAGGAGGTACTGGCCCGGCTCCGGGGACTGCTGCGCCGGGCCGGGCTCGCGGAGGCCGCACAGGGCGGTGGACCTCGGCTGGTCCTCGCCGACCTCGTCATGGACGAGGAGGGCTACGAGGTCGCCCGCGGCGGCGTCCCCGTCGACCTCTCCCGCACCGAGTTCGAGCTGCTGCGCTACCTCCTGCGCAATCCGCACCGCGTGCTGTCCAAGCGGCAGATCCTGGACCACGTCTGGCGGTACGACTTCGGCGGCCGCGCCCATGTCGTCGAGCTCTACATCAGTTATCTCCGCAAGAAGATCGACGCCGGCCGGCCGCCGCTCATCCACACCGTGCGCGGCGTCGGCTACGTGCTGCGCCCCGAGCGCCGATGATCCCGCAGCGCCCGTCACGCGCCCGTGGATGGCGCGTACGCCCCACCCTGCCGCACTCCCTTCGAGCCCGGCTGACCACCGGGCTCGTCGTGCTTCTCGCCCTCGCCTGCGGCATCGTCGGCCTGGTCACCGTACTCGCCCTGCGCAGCTTCCTGGTCAACCGTCTCGACCAGCAGATCGTGGCGAGCGGCGGTCGGTTCGCCGTCAGCCTCGAACACGAGGACCGGCCCGACGCCGACGGCTGGGGTGACACCCGGGGGCAGGCCGACGGGACTCTCGGGGCCCGGCTGCTGCGGGGCCGGATCGCACAGGCCGCTGTGGTACGCGGCACCAGCGATGTCACGGTGCCATTGACCGCCGACGACGCGCGGGCGCTCGCCGCCGTGCCCGCGGACGCCCGGCCCCGCACCCTGCGCCTCGCGTCCCTCGGGACGTACCGTGTCGCCGCCTGGAGCGGCGACGACGGCGACGTCCTGCTGTCGGGACTGCCCCTGCACCCCGTCGAGGAGACGGTGGAGCGGCTCGCGGCCGTGGAGACGGTCGTGTTCGCGATCGTCCTCACCGCGGCCGGGGTGATCACCGCGGCCTGGACCCGGTTCTCCCTGCGCCCCCTCGAACGCCTGGCCGCGACCGCCGACGAGGTGACCCGACTTCCGCTCGCCGCGGGGCAGGTCGCCATGCCCCCACCGCTGCCCGGTACCCGGCCGGACTCCGAGGCGGGCCGGCTCACCGGTGCGTTCAACCGGATGCTCGGCCATGTCGGCGACGCCCTGGACCGCCGCCACGTCGTCGAGGAACGGCTGCGCACCTTCGCCGCCGACGCCGGACACGAGCTGCGCACTCCCGTCGCCACGGTGCGGGCCCGCGCCGAACTTGCCCTGCGCCATCACGGGGACACCCTGCCCGACGAGGCCCGGCACGCGTTCGAACGCATCGATGCAGAGTCCCGCCGCATGAGCCTCCTGGTGGACGAACTGCTGCTGCTGGCCCGGCTCGACGCGGGACGCACCCTGCGCCGGGACGTCGTGGACCTGACCCGAGTGGTTCTCGATACCGTGGCGGACGCGAGGGCCCGGCACCCCGGACACCTGTGGGAGCTGGACCTTCCCGAGGAGCCCGTCCATGTCACTGGCGACGCCGACCGCCTCCACCAGGTCCTCGGCAACCTCCTTGCGAACGCCGGTGGCCACACACCGGCCGGTACCCGAGTCGTCGTCGGCCTCACCGCCGACGCGGAGGGGGTGACCCTCACCGTCACGGACGACGGTCCCGGCATCCCCGCCGAGCTGCTGCCCGGCGTCTTCCACCGGTTCACCCGGGGCGACTCCTCGCGCTCCCGTGCGACCGGCTCGACCGGGCTTGGACTCGCCATCGTGGACGCCGTGACCCGCGCCCACGACGGCCGGGCGACGGTCACCAGTCGACCCGGCCACACCCGCTTCACTCTGAGGCTGCCGGCGCGGCGTGACGGCGACGGCACCTCCGGTGGCGAAGCCTAGGGCGTGCCTCGGGTGGGCTGTGCCGGTCATCGTGCCCGGCTGTTCGGGGGATCCGCGGGCCACATCCGACGTCTCTCCACCCCAGCGCGGGCATCGGTGGGGGAAACGAAGGAGAGACCCGATGCCGCTTTATCTATCCAGGTTCAGCTACACGCCGGAGACCTGGGCGAGGTTGATCGGGCACCCCGAGGACCGCGCAGAAGCCGCTCGGTCGTACATCGAGTCTGTCGGTGGGAAGCTCCACGGCTTCTGGTACGCCTTCGGCACGCATGACGGCTACAACCTGTGGGAGGCACCGGACAACGTTTCCATGGCTGCGGTCGGGCCGGCGATCAGTGGGGGCGGCGCGCTCAGCTCGTTCGAGACGACCGTTCTCCTGACCGTCGATGAGACACTGGACGCCCTGGGCAGAGCCGGGCAAGTCCGGTACCGGGCTCCCGGCGCGGAGCGGT